>CACHLW010000007.1 GCA_902580765.1 uncultured Alphaproteobacteria bacterium
ATCTTTTATTACAGTTTTTGAAGTAGTTAAAATAGCTTGACTCATTGATCTTAACTTATGTGCATATTCTCTACTTGATTTATTAGATATCCATTTACTTTTATAATCATACCATGCAATTTTTTCATCTGTAGAAGTTGCAATTTTGACTTTTGTAAATGGTTTTTTTTTAAAAACACTTTTAAAAAAAAATTTATTTAAATTATATGTTCTATTTTTTTCTAAACCTACATTTACAATTACATTATTTTTTTTTAACTTTTTAATACTTTTATAATTAGTTCTAATATCTGGATCAGCTGCAGATATAAATATTTCTTTAATTCCTGATCTTAATATTTGATCTGTGCATGATCCATCTTTTGAACTATGAAAACATGGTTCTAAAGTAACATACATTGAAGCTCCTTTAGCTTTATGGCCAGCTTTAGCTAGAGCTATTTCTTCAGCATGAGGCCTTCCAGATTTATTCGTTACAGCTTTAGAAATTATTTTTGAATTTTTTGCAATTACACAGCCCACTGTGGGATTAGGGAAAGTTTTTCCAAATTTTTTTTTAGCAATATCATGCGCTAAATTAATCATCTTTACGTTTTGTTGAGACACTAAAAATTATTTATCTTCTAAATTACCCAAGAAATCTTCAAAATCTTTTGCTTCTCTAAAATTTTTGTAAACAGATGCAAATCTTACGTATGCTACCTGATCTAAATGCAATAAAGCTTCCATAATGTACTGACCGATAATATTAGATTTTATATCAGTTTCTCCTGAGTTTTCTAATTTTCTTACAATAGCATTAACAATTTTTTCAATTTTTTCATTATCAACATTTCTTTTTCTTAAAGCTAAAGAAAGAGATCTGTACATTTTATCTCTATCAAAATTTTCTTTTTGACCGTTACTTTTCATTACGACCAAATCTCTTAACTGAATTCTCTCAAAAGTTGTAAATCTAGAGCCGCAAGCATCACAAACTCTTCTTCTTCTTATAGCTGTATTGTCTTCTGTAGGTCTTGAGTCTTTTACTTGTGTATCTTCATTACTACAGAAGGGGCATCTCATTTAAAATGCCTCACTATAAATTGGATATTTTTTGCAAAGCTCAATTACATCTTTTCTTGTTTTATTAAAAACTACATTTCTCTCATTTTCTTCAAGTAAAAGACTATCCAAAATATCAGCAATCATATTTCCAACTTGTTCAAAATCTTTCTGATTAAAACCTCTGGTCGTAGCAGCTGCAGTTCCAAATCTAAGTCCACTAGTTATTTTTGGTGGATTAGGATCATATGGAATTGCATTTTTGTTACATGCCAATCCAACTTCTTCTAAAATTTTTTCAGCTTTATCTCCAGTTAAACCTTTTGGTGTCAAGTCTAACCAAACTATATGTGAATCTGTACCTCCTGTAACAATTCTAAATCCTCTATCAACTAAAGTTTTTGCCATAACTTTAGCGCTAGCAATTACATTTATAATATATTCTTCGAATTCAGGTTTAAGTGCCTCACCAAAGCAAACAGCTCTAGCAGCAATTACATGCATTAGTGGACCACCCTGTAATCCTGGGAAAACAGCAGAATTAATTTTCTTATATAAATCTTCATGATTAGTTAAAATCATTGCACTTCTTGCACCTCTTAAAGTTTTGTGAGTTGTTGAAGTTACTACATGGGCATGCTCAATCGGATTTGGATATTGTTTACCAGCAACCAAACCAGAATAGTGAGCCATATCAACTAAAAAATATGCTCCTACTTTATCGGCTATTTCTCTAAATTTTTTCCAATCTATTGTTCTAGGATAAGCGGATGCTCCAGCTATTATCATTTTTGGTTTATGCTCTAAAGCTAAAGCTTCAACTTCATCATAATCAATTAAATCTTTATCATTACCATCTTTTTTTACACCGTATTGAACAGCATTAAACCATTTACCAGATAGATTAGGTTTTGCTCCATGAGTTAAGTGACCACCTGATGCAAGAGACATACCTAAAATAGTATCATGTGGTTGAAGTAACGCTAGAAAGACCGCTTGGTTTGCCTGTGCTCCACTATGCGGTTGTAGATTTGCAAATTTACAATTAAAAAGTTTTTTAACTCTTTCTAAAGCAATCTCTTCAGCTTGATCAACAAATTCACACCCACCATAATATCGTTTACCAGGATAACCTTCTGCATATTTATTTGTCATGACAGAACCTTGAGCATTTAAAATTGATCTTGAAGCAATATTTTCAGATGCTATCAGCTCTATTTGGTTTTGCTGTCTTTCTAGTTCACGGCTTAAAGTTCCATAAACCTCTGGGTCTGCTTCTTTAATTCCTTTAGTAAACAAATCTGAAATCATAGTTTTTTAATCCTTCTGTTATGTCGTCCTGACTCAAACTTTGTAGAAAGAAAAGCCTGAACACTTTTTTTAGCCTCGCTAGTATTTATAAATCTACCTGGTAAAACAAGTACATTAGCATCATTGTGCTTTCTTATCAATCTTGCTATTTTTGAATTATTAGCAAGACCAGCCCTTATTCCTTTTTTTCTATTAGCAGCAATACTCATACCAACACCAGTTCCACAGATTAGAATACCAACGTTTTTCTTATTCTTAAGAACCTCTCTAGTTAATTTGTGTGCAAAATCAGGATAGTCAACACTCTTATCTGTCTTTGTGCCTAAATCATTAATTTTTGGAAAATTCTTTAACAATTTTGTTTTGAGGTCAAATCCAGCATGGTCTGAGGCAATGTATATATTCTTATTTTGCATAATAATTTTTGTGGTTATTTACATTAAAATAATGATATTGGCTAATATTGTATGAAAGAAAATAATTGGTTTGATCCATTTTATATTCAAAGTCATTTAAGTGAAGAAGAAAGTAATATTCAGAAAAATGTTAGAGATTTTTGTAATAATGAACTTAAACCTACAGTAGTTGAAAGAAACAGAAAAAATGAGTTTGATCAAAGCCTCTATTCAAAATTTGGATCACTTGGAGTGTTAGGACAAACAGTAAAAACACATGGTGGGTCTGGTACATCAAATTTAGCCTATGGACTTGTAGCATATGAGTTTGAAAAAATTGATAGCAGCTATAGATCTTCAATATCTGTTCAATCTTCTCTTGTGATACATCCAATAAATGAATTTGGATCTCAGGAACAAAAAGATAAATATCTTCCACAATTAATAAAAGGAGAAAAGATTGGTTGCTTTGGCTTAACAGAAAGTGAGGCTGGTTCTGATCCTGCTTCAATGAAAACTTCATTTAAAAAAACTAAAGATGGATATATTTTAAATGGATCTAAAAACTGGATAACGAATGCACCAATTGCTGATATATTTATTATTTGGGCAATTGAAGAAAATAAAGATCACAAAAGTATAAAAGGTTTTATAATTGAAAAAAATTCTGAAGGATTAAATACTTCAACAATAGAAAATAAAACAAGCTTAAAAATTAGTCCAACTGGTCAAATAATTTTAAATAATGTTTTTGTTCCAAATAATTTGTGTTTAGAAAATACCAAAGGATGGAAATCAGTTTTTAGTTGTCTCAATAAAGCAAGATTTGGAATTAGCTGGGGTGTATTAGGTTCAGCATCTGAATGCTGGTTAATTGCAAAAGACTATGTAGAAAATAGAATTATGTTTAAAAAACCTTTAGCATCAAATCAATTAATTCAAAAAAAATTATCAGAGATGCAAATAGAGATAAATTTAGGATTAGCATCATGTCTTTTAAGTTCTAAAGCTTTAGATGAAGGAAAAGATATCATTAATGCAATTAGTATTTTAAAAAAAAATAACTGTAAAAAATCTTTAGACATAATCAGAAATGCACGTGATATGCTTGGGGCGAATGGCTTGTTAGAAGAATATCATATAATGAGACATTTGGTAAATTTAGAAACTGTTAAAACTTACGAAGGCGCAGAGGATATTCATTCATTAATTTTAGGGAAAAATCAGACAGGAATTTCTAGTTTTTAATAATTTTCTTATTATTTATATGATTTGAAATTGATAGATTTTCTATTTTTGTATAATTCTATTAATAAATTAATTAATTAATTAATTCATATAATCTCGGGAGGACATATGAAAAAAAACTTTAAAAGACGTGACTTCCTAAAAAAAGCAGGAATTGGTGCAGCAGCTGCAACAGCCGTTTCATCTTTCCCAGCTCCAGCTATTGCAGCTGATAGAATAGAAGTCAACTGCGTTGCTACTTGGGGTAGAGGCTATCCTGGATTAGGTACAGGCGCAGAAGCTGTTTCTCAAAGAATATCAGACTTAAGTGATGGTCGTATTGTTGTTAATCACTTTGCTGGTGGAGAAAGAGTAGGACCATTAGATGTATTTACAGAAGTTACATCTGGAAATGCTCAAATGTATAATAGTGCTGACTACTATTGGGTTGGACAACATCCTGGTTGGGGTTTCTTTGCAGCAGTTCCTTTTGGAATGATAGCAACTGAAATCAACGGATGGATACGACATGGTGGCGGACAAGAACTTTGGGATGAACTAGGTGATGAATTTGGTTTGAAAAACTTTATGGCTGGAAACTCAGGTGTTCAAATGGGTGGATGGTTTAATAAAGAAATTAATTCTCCAGATGATTTTAAAGGTCTTAAAATGAGAATTCCTGGATTAGGTGGAATGATGATGTCTAAACTTGGTTTATCTGTTGTAGGTGTGCCTGGTGGACAAATATATGAAAACTTGATCAATGGAACAATCGATGCAACAGAATGGGTAGGACCATGGAATGATGAAAGATCAAGATTCTATGAAGCCGCAAAGTATTATTACTGGCCTGGATGTCATGAACCAGGAACATTAATAACACTAGGTTGTAATAAATCTTGGTTAACAAGTTTAAGCAAAACAGATCAAATGATTATTGAGCATGCTTCAACAGTTCAAAATGAAAGAATGTTGACTGAATATAATGCAAATAATGGAGCTGCATTGCAGAGACTTGTGAATGATCATGGTGTTGAGCTAAGAGAATTCAACGAAGATGTTATCGATGCAATGGGTGAAGCAGCAGAACAACTGTATGAAGAACTTGCTGAAGGTAATGAATTAACCGGAAGAATTCTTGCAAGCTTTAGAAAATCAAGAAGTGAAATAAGTGGTTGGTTAGAAAAAGCTGACTCAGCTTTCTTTACTCAAAGAAATAGAGTACTTGAAGGTTAAATTTTAAATCATGTGGGGAGTTTACTCCCCACTTATTTTTATGAATATCTCAAATATTTCTAAATTTTTTTCAATTTGTTTAATCTTAATAGTATTTGCATTTTTAATTAATAACTATTTAACTTTCGCAGGTGATTGGCCTGGAGCGTTTACAATATATAATTCAGTAAATATATATTCATCGATTCAATTTATTCTTTATGTATTAGCAATTATTGTTCCATTAATATTGATTAATTATAATAAAAAATTGGATAATCTGACTCTAGCCAATAACCTTGAAAGATTGAATGATTATATAATTAGATTTGGCTTTTGGTCAGTATTAATAATAGGAATAATTGACGCCATAATTTCTTTTCTAATAATTGAAGGCTTCCTTGAACAAATGATTGGAAAAAGTTGGAACATAAAATTTTCAAATAATTCTTTTCGAGCCCCATATGTTCATTTTCCTCTATTATTTGTTTCATTAATATTTGCATATTACTTGAGAGCTCTCAATTTCTACTGGTTAGCATTTCTTGTTGTAATAGCAGAATTTCAAATTGTCATTTTAAGATTTGTTTTTTCATATGAACAAACTTTAATGAGTGATCTTGTAAGATTTTGGTATGGAAGCTTATTTTTATTTGGAAGTTATTATACTTTAATTAAAGATGGCCATGTTAGAGTTGATGTTTTGTATACTAATTTTAGTGAAAAAAATAAAGCAAGAGTAAATCTTTTTGGAAGCTTATTACTGGGTATTCCACTTTGTTTAACTGTGTTCTTTCTTGGAATGTACTGCAAACAATGTGTTTTAAACCAACCAATAATGAATTTTGAAACATCTCAAAGTACTCAAGGAATGAATATAAAATATTTAATGGCGGGTTTTTTAATAATATTTGCTCTTACAATGCTGATACAATTTATAATTTATTCATTAAGAAGTTTAGAAGTAATTAGAAAGAATTAATAATGGAATTATTTTTTCTTTTTTTATTAATATTTTTAATGGCATTTGCACTTGCTTCTGGATATCCATTAGCATTTGCTCTTCCTGGTTCAGCTATAATATCAATATTTTTAGCTGGTTTAGCAGGATATTTAATTGAAGGTAACCCAAATGAATATTTTATATCTGATGGTCCTTTTCAATGGCTAAATGCAGGAATAACAAATTTTCGAGGAGTATATTGGGAGGTAGAAAGAGATACATTGATAGCAATACCTCTTTTTATTTTTATGGGAATAATGCTTGAAAAATCAAAAATTGCAGAAGACCTATTGATCAGTATGGGGCAATTATTTGGACCGATTCCGGGAGGATTAGGAATTTCTGTAATATTTGTTGGTGCATTATTAGCTGCTACGACAGGCATTGTAGGGGCAACAGTAGTTGCGATGGGTTTAATTTCTTTACCAGCAATGATGAAAAATAATTACAATAAATCACTTGCGTCTGGAATTGTTTGTTCTTCTGGAACACTTGGTCAAATAATTCCACCTTCAATTGTTCTTATTATTTTGTCAGACCAATTAGCATCTGCTTCAGATGCAGCTGATAATATGAGAATTGAAAATTATAAAAACGTAACTGGTTCTACAAATATACCAAGTCAATTTAGTGTAGATTCAGTAAGTGCTGGGAATATGTTTTTAGGAGCTTTCTTACCTGGTTTAGTTCTTGTTGGTCTATACATGTTATATGTTTTACTGATTGGAATATTTAAAAAAGAAGCAGTACCTCCAGTAGAATATGAAGGAAATTATGACAGAGATTTCTTTAGGAGAGTTTTTCTATCGCTTGTCCCGCCATTAGCATTAATTTTTGTAGTTTTAGGTTCAATATTACTTGGTATAGCAACAGTAAATCAAGCAGGCGCTATAGGTGCTGTGGGTGCAGGTGTGATGGGTGGTTATAGATTGTATGATAAAAAAAACAAATATACACCAGCTTTGATAACTATAATTTCATTAATAGTAATAACTTTTATTGTAATAAATTTTCAACTTAATGTTAAAAATATTTCATCAACATCAGAAGTGGTAGCTTTAGTAATTGCAATATTTGCAGTTATATTTTTAATTGTTGGTGTTGTCTGGAGTTTTTGGAGAACATTTAAAATAAATAATGTTTTAAAAAACGTAATGATTGAAACAAGTTTAACTACTTCAATGGTTTTTATAATTCTGATTGGGGCTGCAATGTTAACAGCAGCGTTTAGAGGTTTTGGAGGTGAAGAAATAGTTAAGGATTTTCTCACTAGTCTTCCTGGAGGTTTTTGGACACAATTTATAGTTGTAATGGCAGTTATATTTGTACTCGGTTTTTTTTTAGATTTTATAGAAATTGCTATTGTTGTTGTTCCTATAGTTGCACCGATACTATTAGCTGAAACATCAGCAAATGTTACTGCAGTTTGGTTGGGTGTAATGATTGGTGTAAATATGCAAACTTCATTTTTAACACCACCATTTGGATTTTCACTATTTTATCTAAGAGGAGTAGCACCAAAATCAATAAAAACGACTGAAATTTGGAAAGGTGCAAGCGTGTTTATAGTACTTCAATTAGTTGGTTTAGGTGTAGTTGGATATTTTCCACAATTAGTAAATTATTTACCTCTTAGATCTTATTATTCATCAGAAGTTTCTCCTCCTCCAATTAATCCTAAACTTCAAGAATGTTTAATAGATTATTCTTATAATAAATATGAAGAAAATTTTTCTGAATCAATATTAATTACAAATGACATAATGACTACCAATATTGATTTTTTACCAGAGAAACAAAATAAAAATTTTACTAATATGATTAATAACATCAATGACTCAAAGAATTTGATAGAAGAAGTAAAATTATCACGTAAAAATTTTAACGATTACTCTATTAATTATAAGCCACTTCACACAAAAGTAAGGAATATTGAAAAAAATATTTATAAGAAATTGTCAAAGATAGAAAAAATTAAAAAAGAAATTAGACTTGAAACTGAACTTAATGAAATTCAGAAGTTTGAAGAGGAAATTTTTGAATTAGAAAATGAAATTGAGAGTATAAAATTGACAATTCCATCAAATTGGAAAGAGGAAAATGATAATTTCAAAACAATATTAGATAATTTTAAGAAAAAGAAACTTAGTTATAATAAATCAGTAGATAACTCATTTAATGATTTACAAAAATTTATCAAAATTTTTCAAAATGCTAAAGAATTTTCAAAATTAGAAATTAATTTTAATGAGTTATTAAATAATGTTAATGAAGAGAGAGATGGAATTGAAGAAATAATTAAAAATTTCGAGAGATTATTTAATTCTTTCACTGACACTTCAAACATTACAAAACCAATCAAAAAAGCAAGAAAATTGTTGAAAAAAAATTACAATAAGAAAACAGAAGCATTAGCTTTAATTAATGAAGCAAAAAAAATATACAATTTTGAAAAAAATTGGAGATTGGATGGTAATAAAATTATCTTAAGTGATTTAATTAAATTATCTGCAACTGGTACTGAGACTTTTGGATTAAGAAAACAAGAGAAACTTAATAAAGAGCAAGCTATTTATTTAGCTTCATGTAAATCTGTGCATGAAGATATTTCTTTATATTTTTAGTTAATTTTTTTTTCTATATCCATTACTATATGGATATAATCCATTGCATGACCTGATGGATTTTCTGTTACTTCCTCAAGATAAGCATTATAAAATTGATCGACAATTTGATTTATTTCATTAGGATTTCTTTTTTCTAATGCTGTTTTAAATACAGTTTCTGACCAACTTCTCATTGTTGGTATTAATGTTTCAGCATATTCTCTTGATGACATAGTAGATTTATTTTTATTATAATGAACTTTAAAAGGGCAATCGGTAAACATAGTTTCGCATCTTTTAAGAATCAACCCAGATTTTGATATTTCTGAATTAGGGTCATCAAAAGGTTTTCTAAATTCTTCAACAGTTCTATAATGTTGAGTAAAAGTAGCATTAACAAATTCTTCATTAGTAATAATCCCATTTTGCTCTAAATTTTTCCAATGTTTAGTAAAATTATTAAACATGTTATGACCGCCAGTGTTACCTAAATATCGACCCTTTTCATCTATTCCAAAATTTATACAAATAAACCTTCCGCCTGGAACTAATTCATTTGATCGATTTAATAAAATTGTTTCCCAATCTTTTAGAGCTTGGTTTTTAAATTGTTTTTTTTCTTTTTCATTTGAACCTACCATATGAACATGGTTATTTATCAAACATGGTCTTTCTGAAACATAGTGCATTGCAGTCGCAGAGAATCCTAAGGATAAACTATTATTAGACATCAATTGTTTATGAAAACCTGTACCACATCCGTGCACGAACACATTTTCAAATTTATTCTGGTAAGCAAAATTATCATTACCTTGCATTCCTTGCATCATTCTAAATAAAACTGAAAAGTCATTAGAAGCTAAATCAGTATACAACATTTCAATTTCTCTATTATCTCCAGATTTTTTTATTTTTTCAATAATATTAAACCACATTTCTTGACTTGTACCGCCATCAGCACTGCCAAAATCAGCTATTCTAAGTTTGTCAACTTTAGGAATATTTTTAAAGGCCTCTTCAATTAATACTTCCATTTTATCTATAGCATTTTTTGCCCCAACAGTTTTTTGAGAGTAATAACCCTCACCTTTCATTGATAAAACAGATTGTGTATTTAGATTAGGTTTGTTCATGTAATAATTTTAAACCTATTGAATTATAATAAAAGTATTTATTAATCAAATTTAAGATTTTTATTAAAATATTTAGGGACTTTTTTTCCTGCCTGAGCTCTTTTTCCCATCCAAAAATCAACATCTTCTAACTTTCTATTCTTAGAGCCAGTGCTCCATTCTAATCCATCTTCAATAGTTAACTGAGTGACATCGGATAAAAAATCATCTTTCTTAATTTTAATTAATTGAACCCCTCCACCCTTTTGTAATTTTGGCAAAGCATCAATTTCAAAAATTAACATTTTTTGTAACTTTGTAACACAAGCTATGTGTTTTTTTGAAAGATTTAATACTTTAATAACTACATCATTATTTTTTAAATTAAATAATTGCTTACCTTTCTTTTGGTTTGTTACAAGAGTTTCAGTATTACTAATAAATCCTTTAGCGTTTTTGGATACAATTAAGAATTCTTGATCGATTGATGAAAGTAATCCAGTAATTTTATCTTTAGGCATACTATCAACAAAATAAATAAATGATTTGGGGTTACTATTTCCACCTGGTAAAATATTTGGATCTATCGTGTAAACTTTACCGGAAGAAACAAACAAAAGTATTTTTTGATTTGAATTTAAATTAACTGAAAATAGATTTTCTTTTTTTATTTTTTCAATTTCCTTTTCATCAGTTATCTCTTTAATTCTCTTGAGCTGAAAATCTTTATTAATGATAACGGTGAATTTTTCAATTTCTTTAAATTCATCAATACTAATATCAATATCATTATTTTGTTCTGATGAAATTAAAGATTTTCTCTCCTTTATATCGATATCTAAATCACCCTTTATAAGATCTAATTCACTTACTATAAATTTATCTAATGTTTTTTTATCTTTAATTAATTTATTAAGAAATTTTAATTCTTCATTTAATTTTTGGATTTCATCTTTAATATTTTTTTCATCAATCTTTCTTAGAGATCCTAAACGCATACTTAAAATTGAATCACACTGTAAATCAGACAACTTGTATTTTTTTATTAATTCTTTTTTAGGATTATCCTTAGTTCTTATTATTTTTATTATAGAATTTAAATTTTTAAAGACAATTTGATACCCCTTAAGAATTTCTAGTCTCTTTTTAATTTTTTCTATATTAAATTTGGATTTTCTTTTAATAGTAACTTTTCGATGTTCTAAAAAATTAGAAAGTATTTCAATAATTCCAATTTGTTTTGGTTCTATACCATCAATTAATACATTAAAATTACAAGAGTACTTTATAGATAAGTCAGTTAATTTAAAACATAAGCTTATTAATTTTTCTGCATCAATATTTCTGGTCTTTGGTTTTAAGACTATTCTAATATTTTCATCAGACTCATCAACAACATCATCAAGAGGTAATTTTTTATTATTTATATTATTAGCAAGTTGCTCGATTATCTTAACTTTATTAACTTGATATGGAATTTCAGTAATAATGATTTGATACAAACCATTTTTTAATTCTTCTATTTGGTATTTAGCATTAATATTGAACGAGCCCTTGCCATTCTTATAAATTTGCTTTTTTTCATTACTGTCTAAAATTATTTCACCACCTGTAGGAAGATCTGGTCCATTAATAATTTTTAAAATTTCAGTTAGGGAAGCTTTATCTTTTTTTATTATTAATTTTAATGCATCAATTAATTCAACAATATTATGAGGAGGAATGTTTGTGGCCATGCCTACAGCTATTCCCATTGCTCCATTAATTAAAATATTAGGAAGCTGAGATGGTAGAACCACAGGTTCTAAATTTTGACCATCATAATTATCTTTAAAATCTACAGAATTTTCTTCGATACCATCAAAAAAATAATTTGTATAATCTTGTAATCTTGCCTCGGTGTATCGCATTGCTGCAGGATTATCACCATCAATATTTCCAAAATTACCCTGGCCATCAACTAATGTAATTCTTGTAGAAAAATCCTGCGCCATCCTTACCAAACTATCATAAATTGCTTGATCACCATGCGGATGAAATTTACCCATCACATCACCAACAATTCTTGCACATTTTTTATAACTTGAACTTTTGAAAAGTTTTAGTTGATACATTGAATAAATTATTCTGCGATGAACAGGTTTTAATCCATCTCTCACATCAGGTAATGACCTTGAAACAATAGTTGATATTGCATAAGAAAGATACTTTTCACTAAGTATAGTATCTAGTTTAGACTCAATTATTTTGTTCATTCTTTTCTAAAAAACTGATTATATTTTTCTTAAATAAAATATACTGATTTGGCAATTTATGATTTAAATTTGACAAATGATTTTTAATAAAAATAATTTCAAAAATTTTAAAAAAATTATTTAAAGAGTTATAATCGAATGCAATATTTGAATTACTGACAAAAAGATGGTGAGGAAAATCAATAGTATAGTTTGAGTAATTTTCTTTAAATTCTAAAGTATCTGTATCAAAATATTTTAATCTATTATTGTTTACATAATCTAATTCGTATCCAATATATTTAAGTAAATCAAATAAGTAGATACAAAAGAAATTTAACCATTTTTTTTTACTAATCATAATTTCTAAAAACTCTTTAGAAATTTTATATATTTGGTTTATTTTTTGTCCTTCAATTACTGAGGCATTAATTAAAGATACAACTGAAAGTAGGCAGCTTAGTTTATATTTATCATTAATAACACTTGATAAATAAGGTTTTGATAATTCAGCTTTTATTGATGGTGGACGATTACCAATGTATGTTACATCTAAATTTAAAAAAAAACCAAGTTGCATTATATTTTTCTTATTTTTTGAAAGTCCCCCGTATACAATTCCTGAGAATACTTCATCCGTATCTGATAAAAATTTAATTAATAGATCATTATCTTTGAAAACTTTTGAATGTATAAGTATTCCGTTAAATTTTTTTTGCATCGGATGATATAATATTGATATAAAGATGAGTTTTTACATCTAAAATATTAGAAATTTCTTTTTGACTTTTTATTCTAATATCTTTTATTTTAGATCCTTTCCTGCCCAATAATATTTTTTTGTATCTATCATTTTTAATAATAATATCTTGTTTTATTTTTAGCTGTCCATTTTTCAAAAATTTAAAAGTTTTATTAGTTACTTCTATATTATATGGAATTTCTTTATGAATTAATGATAGTACTTCATTTCTTGTACATTCATTGGTGATAAAAATATCATCTTTGTCTGTGATTTCATCATTCTTATATAACCACCTCCCATATTTTGATTTTTGTAAAAGATAATCAATTAAATTTTCAAAACCTAATTTTTTTTTAGCTGATATGTTAAAAAATTTCTCTATATTATATTTTTCTGTAATTAATTTTATATACTTAAGTAAATTTTCAGCTTTTATTAAATCGGTTTTATTAAAAATAATTGAGATATTCTTTTTTAATTCATAAAGTTTAGGAAAGTCATTTTTTAAATCATTCAATTCAATCCTTTTTGAATCAATTAAATACAAAATAATATCTGATTGATTTAAACCTTCCCATAAATTTTTCTTCAATTTAGTTTTTTGAGATTTATTATCTCTAAGAAAGCTGATACCAGGTGTATCATATAGAATTAGTTGAGTATTTTTAATATTAACAATACCAATTACAAAATCTTCAGTAGTATTAATTTTTTTGTTTGTTATTGAAATTTTCTCACCGACTAGGTTATTTAATAGAGTTGATTTGCCCGCATTAGTCTTACCGACAAGACTAATTTTTAATATTTTTCTTTTCATTAATTTTTTTTAATGCAATTTCTGCTGCATTTCTCTCTGCATCTCTTATTGAAGAACCTTTTGAATTAATCTTATTTAAATTTACCACTTTAACTGAAACGGTGAATGTGGGTGAGTGAGGTGGCCCTTCTTTTTTGATTAATTTATATTCAGGAAGTTTTTTATAAAGTTGTTGTGATATTTCTTGTAATAAAGTTTTTGGATCTAAGGTTTTAGAAACTTCAATATCTAGATGTTTTGACCAAAATTTACTTATAAAATCAAATGAAGAATTATATCCTCCATCTATAAATATTGCTCCAATTAATGATTCAACTGAATCTGAAAAAATTGAATTTAACATTTTATTATTTTTTTTCTTAAAATTATATTGAAGCACATCTTCTATTTGCAATTCTTGAGAAATTTTAAACAAAAATTTTTTTTGAACTAAATAAGAATATTTTTTAGATAAATCACCTTCATTAAACTTTTTATATTTTGAAAATAATAAATTTGCTATTATTAATCCTAGCACTCGGTCTCCTAAAAATTCAAATCTTTCAAATTCATTTATTGTAATTTTTTTTTCATTTTCTAAATAGAAACTTGGATGAGTTAAGGATTGAATTAACAATTTGCTATTTTTAAACTTATAATTTATTTTTTTTTCAAATAATTTGATTTTTTTACTATCTATCATTGAATTTTTTGAAAAATTCTTTCATATCTAATTGAATTAGGCCATTTCCATATCTGTAAAAATCTTGCATTTTCCAAAGAAAAGAAAATAAACTGCGCTTTACCAACTAAATTTTCATAAGGAATGAATCCAACTGTACTTATAAATCTACTATCTTGTGAATTATCTCTATTATCACCCATTACAAAGAAATGATTTTCTGGTACATTAAATAACTGAGTATTATCTGCTATACCATTATCTGTGATATCAAGAATATTAATTTCTTTGTTAAAAAAATATTCATTATACATTCTAACTCTTTTGTTACTCGTTTTGTTATCTGTATCTATAAAATCATTTAGTTTTTTTCTTAGAATTTCTGATCTATTAATAAAAATAATACCATTTTTAATTTCTATTTTATCACCAGGCAAACCAATAACTCTTTTAATATAATCAGTTCTATTATTTTCAGGAGTTTTAAAAACTACTACATCGCCTCTCTCAGGTGTGTTTGAAAATATTTTACCGGGTATTAAAGGTATGGAAAATGGAAGAGAGTGTTTTGAAAAACCATATGAATATTTTGAAACAAAAATAAAATCTCCTACAAGAAGATTTGGCTTCATTGATCCTGAAGGTATATTAAACGGTTCAAATATAAATGATCTAATTAATAAAGCTATAAAGATTGCTATAAATATTGATTTTAAATTACCAAAAAAACTATTTTTTTTACCTTTAGTCATAGATTGTAACATTTGCTATTGCGTATTTTTTTTCATCAGAAAGCGATACTTCGACTTTTGTATTCGAAGTTTTATTAATAGTTTTAAAAATTTCTTTTGCATTACCATGAAGTTTAATAAATGGTTTACCAAATTGGTTGTTTTTGACTTCAATATCTTTCCAAAATACGCCTCTTGCTAAGCCCGTGCCTAAAGCTTTAGCACAAGCTTCTTTAGCTGCATATCTTTTTGCGTATGATTCTACTGAATTTTTTCTTTTCTCTGATCTTTCGATCTCTGAAAAACTAAAACATCTTTTTTTAAATCTGTTTCCATATTTATCAATTACTTTTCTTATTCTATTTATATCAATAATGTCTATTCCATTTCCATAAATCATTTTTAACCTTTCAATCTCTCTAAGGAAGATACTTCTTTTTCCATTCTTAATGCTGCAATAATATTTTGTAAATGATTAGCATCTCTAACCTCAATATCTATTATAATTTCAAAAAAATCTGATTTCCTAACTGAAAAAAGAATATTTGAAATGTTTCCATTATTTTTTGCAATAACAGTTGTAACTTTTCCTAAACTTCCAGGTTTATTAAATAAAACAACAACGATTCTTGCATTAGATACGGTTTCTAAATTATTTTGATTATCCCATGAAATATTTAACCATCTATCCGGAGCATCTTGATATGAAGTAAGAGTGTCACAATCAAGTGTATGAACAGCAACTCCTATTCCAGCAGTTACTATACCAACTATACTATCTCCTTTTAATGGCGAACAACATCCTGCAAGATGATAAGACATTCCAGCAGTCAAGCCTTTTAACTTAATTGGATTTTGAATATTTTTATTAAATTTAGAAACTGGAATATAATTATATTCAGGATAGATTTTTTTAATTACAGAGAGGGCTGTAATTTCTCCAGAGCCTATAGAGGCGTAAAGATCCTCTATTGATTTATAATTAAAATCATTGAGTATTTTTTGCTCAATATTGTTATTAAATTCATAATTTTCTTTTTGAAAATAATTTACTAATATTTCTCTACCAAAAATTATATGCTCTTCTCTCTTTTTAAATCTAGAAAATCTTTTTAGTTGAGATTTAACTTTTGTTGTTACCGCAAATCTCTGCCATAAAGGAGATGGTTGTGAGGTTTCTGATGTAATAATTTCTATTTGATCACCATTATTTAAAATAGTTTTTAATGGTTGTAGCTTATCATTTATTTTAGCTGCAACACATTTATCACCAATTTGACTATGTATAGCATAGGCAAAATCTATAGGAGTAGCATTTTTAGGTAATTCTATAAGATCACCTTTAGGAGTAAAAACAAAAATATCATTCTGAAAAACTTTTAATTTTGAATTTTGAATCAATTCATCTTGGGTTAATGAAGAATTCATTGAATCTACTAAATCATAAACCCACTTATATTCTCTTGCATCCTTTTCTTTTATTTTTTTTGGATCTTTATACTTCCAATGTGATGCAACGCCAAAATGAGCAATTTGATCCATAATATTTGAACGAAATTGAATTTCAATTTTTTTATTTTTTGGCCCCATAACTGATGTATGTAAAGCTCTATATCCGTTTGATTTAGGGGCAGATATAAAATCTTTAAACCTTCCTTGAATGTAAGGATATTGTCTATGAATTATACCTAAGCATCTATAACATTCTCTTGTTGAATTTGTTATTACTCTAAATGCCATAATGTCAGAAAGTTGCTCAAATGATATATTTTTATTTTTAATCTTATTCCATATTGAATATGGAGATTTTATTCTACCTTCAACTTTACAAAATAAGTCTTCTTGAAAAAAAATATTCTTTAATTCATATCTAATTTCATCAACAACATTATCATCTTTTGATTTTAAATATTCTAATCTTTCAATAATTGTTTTTTTTGCATCGGGATTGATTACTTCAAATGAAATATCTTCTAATTCATCTTGCCACTCTTTCATACCTAATCGTTGAGCTAGAGGAGCAAATACCTCTAATGTTTCTAAAGCTATTTTAGTTTTTTTATTTCCATCTTTTATAAATTCAATAGTTCTCATGTTGTGTAATCTATCAGCTAATTTTACTAGGATCACTCTTAAGTCTTTTGTTGTAGCTAATATTAATTTTTTGTAATTTTCTCCAAATTTTTGATTATTAACCTTTAATGAGTATTTATTTATTTTTGTTAAACCATCAACAAGCTCAACTATTTGATTTCCAAAATTTTTATCAATTTCTTTGATATTTAAATTTGTATCTTCCAAAGTATCATGGAGCAAACCTGCCACGATAGAGTCAGCATCTAGTTTTATAGAGGTTAAAATTTTTGCAACCTCTAAAGGATGAATTATAAATGGGTCACCTGATTTTCGAAGTTGATCACTGTGGGCTTCTTCACTTAATTTAAACGCGTGTATTACTTTATTTTTTTCTTCAGTATTAAGATATGATGTTATTAATTCTAATTCTTTATGAATTTCTTTAGTCATAAATAATTTTAAATTGTTTAAATAAGTTAAAAATTAATTTTTTTATTAACTTTAAGTCTTATCTTCATCTGATGAAATTTCTAAGTTATCTTGTGAAGTTTCAGTAGATGTTTCTTCCATAGATATATCATCATTTACGTTATCATGATTCAATACTTCTTCATTTTGTTGAACTTCTTCAGTGATTGCCTCATTTAACTCAGATTGACTTTCTTCACTATTATCTTCTATTTCATTTATTTCTTCGTCTTCACTAAATGTGTTAGTTTGATACTCTTCAATTAAATCATTTTTTAATCTATCTTTTGAAAGGGTTTCCTCCGCTATCTCTCTGAGAGCTATTACAGTATTTTTATCATTATCAATTTCTACGGTAGGGTTTTCTCCAGAATGCAATTTCCTGGCTCTATTGGATGCTACTAAAACTAACTCAAATCTACTTGGAAATTTATCTATACAATCTTCAACAGTTATTCTTGCCATGAAACGGCTTATAGTGATCAAATTTTAAAAGTAAACAATTATTTGTTTTTAAGCATTCTTTCCTTTTTAATATTCCAATCCCTCTGTTTTATTGACTCTCTTTTGTCTATTTTTTTCTTACCTTTTGCAATACCACAAGATAGCTTTGCGAAACCTTTATCTGAGAAATATAAAGTTAAAGGAATCATTGTAAATCCACCTTGTTTTATAAATCCAGATATTTTATTATACTCTTTCTTAGTTAGTAATAATTTTCTATTTCTACTTGGGTTATAATTATTATCAGTTGAATTTTGATATTTTTTTATAAAACAGTTTGATAACCATAACTCCCCTTTTTGTTCAATAATATATGAACCCCTAATTGATCCAGTATTTATTCGAAGAGATTTAACTTCAGATCCAGTAAGCACTATTCCAGCCTCTATTTTATTTGATATTGAATAATTATAATTAGCCTGTTTGTTAGCGGCTATTATTTTCATTTATAAAAGATGTAATTCTTGAAGACAACTTTTAACTATTTTTTTTGTTTCATCTTTAATTTCTGATAAAGGCAGTCTTGTATTTTTTTTACACAAATTTAATAACGAAGCAGCATATTTTACTGGTCCAGGACTAGACTCAATAAATAATGCATCGTGTAGCGATGATAATTTTAGATTAATTTCTTGAGCCTTAGATATGTTTCCTTCCTGCCATGCGGAATGCATTTCTGAGCATAGTTTAGGTGCTACATTTGCTGTAACAGAAATACAACCATGCCCTCCTTGAGCTAAATATGCTAAAGCTGTTCCATCTTCACCTGAGAGATAACAAAATTTATTTTGCATTTTTTTTCTAGTAATTAAAGGTCTAAATAAATCATTAGTTGCATCCTTAACTCCAATTATATTTTGAACTTTTGACAACTCAATCATAGTTTCAAGAGTCATATCAACAATAGATCTTCCAGGTATATTATATATTATTATAGGAATATTAGTTTTATCAGCAATGGTTTTAAAATGTTCATACAAGCCAGATTGAGTAGGTTTATTATAATAAGGTGTTACTATTAAGGCTGCGTCAGCTCCTGAACTTTGTGCATGATTTGTATACTCTACTGCTTCTAAAGTATTATTTGAACCTGTACCTGCTATAATTGGAACTCTTTTATCAGCAATTCTTATTGTTTCTTCTATTATTTTTTTATGCTCATCATGTGATAAAGTAGGTGACTCACCGGTCGTACCACAAGGCACAAGCCCGTGGGATCCATTTTCTATTAGGTAATTTAATACTTTAGATAATGATTCATAATCAACATTATCATTTTCAAATGGTGTGATAACTGCAGGTATACTTCCTTTAAACATTTTTATATGGCGGAGAGAGAGGGATTCGAACCCTCGGAAGGAATTACTTCCTTCGCAGGTTTAGCAAACCTGTGGTTTAAGCCACTCACCCATCTCTCCTGTTGTTTATTCAATGTCGATATCTCCTATATCAATTTCATTTAACCAGTTAAACTAATAAATTTTACAGTACAACTTATCAAATTATAAAGAACAATATCATGAGATTAAATGGGATAATAGTCAAAAGTTATACATAAAGGCGTATCAAAATCGTACCAAGTATTTTGTTTAAGTTCTGAACATAAATTATCAAATTTATTATATAAAATTAATTCTTTCAAAAAACCAATATAACCCAATACTCGATATTAATATAGAGGATGGAACTTGAAAAAATATTCTATAATTTTTATTTTTTGCAAAGTTTAAAGCAACCAATAGATATAGAACCAAAACTATAGATATTTGGGCAACTTCAATACCAAGATTAAACGACAGGAGATTTATTAATAAATCAGTACTCCTATATCCTATATCACTCAAAACTAATGCAAATCCTAAACCATGAAGTAATCCAAAAAATAAGATTACAACATATCTTAAATATTCTTTTATATATTTTTTAAAAATATTTTCTAATCCAATATAAACTATAGAAAGTGCAATGATAGGTTCAACAATTTGAGGATTGATTCTTATCAAAGATAAAGAAACAAATATGAGAGTAATTGAATGAGCAATAGTAAATATAGTAATTTGAGAAATTAATTTTTTTAAAGATGATGAAAATAAAAAAAGTCCAAATATGAACAAAATATGATCTAATCCCTTTGGAATTATATGTTGAATTCCTAGTACAAAAAATTTTGCAAAGCTATTGAATGTTTTACTAAAATTCTTTGCCTTAAATGAAAACTGACTTGATTCAATTCCTGATTGCAAATATTCTGTAACTAGTTCATCTTCTAATTTGCTATTATTATTCTCTCTTAAAATAATTGGGCCGTAGTTTTTAACCCACCTAAATGTAAATTGTTCAGAATTTTTATCTAATAAAACTCTAAAATAAACATGCGTATCTCTACTTATTTCAAAATTTTTTATATCTTCAACTTCAGTTTTAATTAAATTTATTTTCTTTGATTCATTATTAATTTTAATATCAATATTTGAACTTATTTCACTCCAAGAATTTTGAAACATTTGTTCAAGATCTTTTTTGCTTAAAATTCTAAATTTATCATAAATTACACTTAGTGATGAAGAGTCTGTATTAGAAACAGTAGATGCATCAATATTAGATAATATCAATTCAGCATTTAATCTTATTTTAAAATTTAAATAACTTTCATCATAAGTAAAATCTGCAATAGATGGCTTTATTTCATGACTGATAGAAGATGTTGAAAATAAATTTAAAAAACATACTAGAATTAAAAATAGATATAACTTTATAATTTTTATATAAGAGAACATGATGAAATTTACTTTAAAAAAATTAATATTTATTATTTTCTTAACTTCAATAACAAATATCTCTTTATGTCATGAATTTTGGATTGATCCAAATAATTACCACTTATCAAATAATGAACAAGCAGTGGCAAATATCTTTATAGGAGAAAATTTTGAAGGATCCCCAATACCATTTACAAAACAATATTTTAAAATTGCATTCCTATACGCTGAAGATAATAAATTAAAAATTAAAGGTAGATTAGGTGATATTCCAGCTCTTAATATTAAAAAAACGTTCAGAGGATTGAATGTAATACAAGTTGAATCAGTTACAAAATATATTGAGTATGAAAAATTAGTAAAATTTGAAATATTTACAAGAGAAAAAGGATATCCAAATTTAGCTCAAAAACATAGAGAAAATAACTATCCAGAAAATTTTTTTGAAAGTTATAAAAGATATGCAAAGTCATTAATTAGCGTGGAAAATTTTGATGGTAAAGATATCGATACAGATATGGACTTTGAATTAATTTTTTTAGACAATCCTCTTAAAAATTTAAATGAAAGTAAAAGAATTCTATTAGAATATAAAAATAAAATACTAGCTGATCATAAGGTTTCTATTATGAGTTTAAATAATGGTTATTTTAGAAAAGAATACGTAAGAACAAACAAGGGTGGATATTTTGATTACTTATTTAAAGAAAACACAAAATATCTAATTGAAAGCGTTGTTATAATTGAAGGCAGTAATAAGAAAAAAGACAATTATGCTAAATGGCATTCTTTGTGGACTTCTTATACATTAAAAACACCGAATAAATGATTAAAGAGTGTTGAATTGCTATTAAAAATTTTATGAATAATTATAATATTAAAGACAAATAAAATGACTAATACAAATATAATAAAAGATTTTTTTGAAGGAAAAATAAAACTCTGGAAATCCTATTGGTTAGTTGGTGAACTACTAAATGGTATTGTTTTGCTTATTATATTTAATCTTGAAATTTATTTTTTTAATACAAATAGTTCTGTTTCCCAAATACCATTTTTAGATTTTACTAATCTTGCGCTTATCTCAAAAATTTTTATTTTTATTTGGACAATATTTATTTCTATTGGAATTTGGAGAGCAGCAGAAAATTACAAAGGAAGTATTATTTGGATAGTTTTAACATTTATAATTGTTGCTTATAGATGCTATTCTTTACGTTTAATTTTTTTTATTTAATTTTTGTTTTAAAATATCATTTAACATTTTTGGATTAGCTTTTCCTTTAGTTAATTTCATAGCTTGGCCAACAAAGAAACCTAATAACTTATCTTTACCTGCTAGATACTGTTCGACCATTTTTGGATTTTCTGCAATGACCTCATCAATAACTTTTGCTATTTCACCCTGATCTGTAACTTGTTGCAAACCCTTTTCATCTACAATTTGTCTAGCTGTTTTTCTTGAAGAAAACATATCTTCCAATACATCTTTTGCAATTTTGCCAGAAATTTCATTTGTAGAAATTAACTTTATAAGTTGCCCTAAATTTTCAGGTGATACTGGAGAATTAATTAAATCTTGATTATTTTTGTTTAATAATGAAAACAATTCAGAAGTAATCCAATTTACAACTATTTTTGCATGATTTTTTAATTCTGAATCTGAATTAATTGTTTCATTAAAATAATCAGATGTTTGTTTCTCTGCAGTTAATACTGAAGCATCATAATTAGACAATTTATAAGTCTCAATAAATTTATTCTTAAGCTCATCTGGAAGCTCTGGTATTGATGATTTAATTTTTCCTATTTCTTCTTTAGAAATTTCTAGTGGTAATAAATCTGGATCAGGGAAGTATCTATAGTCATGAGCTTCTTCTTTATTTCTCATGGGTCTAGTTTTGCCAGTAGATGTATTAAAAAGCATTGTGTTTTGTTCAATAGAACCGCCAGACTCCAATATTTCTATTTGTCTTTTTGCTTCATAATTAATAGCCTGCTTAATAAACTTTATTGAGTTTAAGTTTTTAATTTCACATCGAGTTCCATATTCATCTCCAGGTTTTCTTACTGAAATATTTACATCTGCTCTTAAAGAACCTTCTTGCATATTTCCATCACATGTATCTAAATACATTAAAATTGATCTGATTTTGGATATATACATTCCAGCTTCATCAGGCGTTCTAATGTCAGGCTCACTAACAATTTCCATTAAAGCAACACCAGATCTATTAAGATCTACATATGTTTTTGAAGGATTTTGATCGTGTAAACTTTTACCAGCATCTTGTTCTAAATGTAATCTTACAATTCTAATATCTTTTGATGTTCCATCTTTAAAATCAATTGTAACCTTTCCTTCTCCAACAATTGGATATTTATACTGACTAATTTGATATCCTTGTGGAAGATCAGCATAAAAGTAATTTTTTCTATCAAAGACAGAATAATTATTAATTTTAGCATTTAAACCGACTCCAGTTTTTACTGCCTGCTCCACGCAATACTTATTAATAACTGGCAACATTCCTGGCATAGCAGCATCGACTAAAGACACTTGACTATTTGGTGATGAGCCAAATTTTGTTGATGATGAGGAAAATAATTTAGAATTTGATTTTACTTGAGCATGTATTTCAAGACCGATCACCATCTCCCAATCATGCTTTTCACCTTTTATTAAATTATTCATATGATCTTTCAAGAGATACAGCGGCATTAAAAACTTGTTGTTCATCAAAGTGTTTTCCTAATATTTGAATACCTAGTGGTAAATTATTTTTATCTTTGCCAAAGGGAATGGAAATACCTGGTAGGCCAGCTAAAGAAGCAGGCACTGTAAACACATCATTTAAATACATTTTGATGGGATCGTTTTGTTTTTCATTTAATGGAAATGCAGCACTTGGTGCAGTAGGAGTAATTATAAAATCACATTCTTTAAAAGCTTTATTAAAATCATCAGCAATTAATTTTCTTACTTTTTGGGCCTTAAGATAATATGCATCATAATAGCCTGCAGATAATACGTATGTTCCTATTAAAATTCTTCTTTTTACTTCTCTTCCAAAACCTTGAGCTCTTGTATTTTCATACATTTCATCAAGAGAATTAATTTCATCAGATCTAAAACCATATTTTACTCCATCATAACGAGCTAAATTTGAGGAAGCTTCAGCAGGAGCAATTATATAATAAGTGGGAAGTGCATATTTAGTATGAGGAAGTGAAATATTTTTAATTTTAACACCTTTTTTCTCTAAAACTTTGATAGCATCTTCCCATATCTGACTTATTTCTATTGGTGTACCATCAATAGAATACTCTTTTGGTATACCAACAGTTTTCCCATTCAGATTATCATCTAAATTTTCAAAATAATTTGGAATATCTACCTTAGCACTTGTGCTATCTCTTTGATCAAACCCAGCGATTGATTGTAATAATATTGATGCATCTTCAACATTATGAGAAAAAATTCCTGCTTGATCCAAACTAGATGCAAATGCAGCTATACCCCATCGTGAACACAAACCATATGTTGGTTTGATACCAACAACACCACAAAAGCTGGCTGGCTGCCTTATTGATCCACCTGTATCTGTTCCAGTTGCCCCTAAACATAAATCTGCAGCAACTGCGGCTGCGGAACCACCAGAAGATCCACCAGGAGCTAAAGGTTCATTCTCTTTTGATAAAGGATTAATTGTATTACCAAAAAAACTTGTATTGGTTGCAGATCCCATTGCAAACTCATCTAGATTTGTTTTACCAACAAAAACAGATCCTTCATCTAATAATTTTTGTGTAACAAATGACTCATAAGTTGGATTAAAATTTTCTAAAATCTTTGAAGCTGCGGTAGTAGGCATACTTTTAGTACAAAATAGATCTTTGATTGCAATCGGGATGCCTTTTAATTTTTTTGTTGAATTATCTTTCTCTAAATTATCTATCTGCTTTAAAACATTCTCTTCACTAAAATGAATAAAGACATTTAAATTTTCTTTTTCCTTAATTCTTTTTAAATAATCCTGATTTAATTCTCTTATTGATATTTTTTTTGACTCGAGATCTTGTAATGTTTGTTTCAAAGATGATTTAGACATTATTCTACCACCTTTGGTACAGCAAAAAATCCTTCAAGTTTATCAGGAGCATTTTCAAGGATTTCCTCACTTGAATTAGTATCTTTAGACACATCTTCTCTTTTAGGTAAAATTGAGGATGATATGTTACTTAATGGTTCTACATTTTCAGTATTTACTTCATTTAGTTGCTCAACCCAGTCTAAAATGGAATTAAGATCCTTAATATAATCTTCTGATTCTTTATCATCTAACTTTATTCTAGATAGACGGGCAATTTTATTTATTGTATTTTTATCAATCTTCAATTTATGAGCTCCATTATATGAATGATCAAAATAATTTAATCGATGGTCTTAATACATCACAAATACTTGTAGGTCTAGACCTAGGGACTAAAACGATTGGTGTTGCAGTAAGCGATAGATCAAAAATAATCGCTACACCGCTTTCAATTATCCAAAGAAAAGGAACTAATAAAGATTTAATTATCATGAAAGATGTTTTGAAAGAGTATGAAATTGGTGGATTTATTCTTGGTCTGCCGATTAGCCTGAATAATAGTGAAAACAAACAAAGCCAATTAGTAAGAGATTTTAATATTAATCTTCAAACCTTTTTTAAAAAACCAACAGCTTTTTGGGATGAAAGATTTTCATCAGATGTAATCTTTAAAGAAATGAGAAAAGCCGATTTAAGTAAAACTAAGATAAAAAGTAAACTTGATCAACAATCGGCTGCTTATATCTTACAAGGATATTTAGATAGATATAGAAATAATTAATAAATTAGTTTACACACACTTACACATTATTAACACATATGAATTCAAAGCTACTTAAATCAGGACACATAAAATTATATAAAAGAGAAAATTCAAAATATTGGCAAATGAAAGTGAAATTGCCAAAATTAAAAGCGATCAGGTCATCTACTGGTTCAAAAATTCTTAAAGATGCAGAAAAAATAGCTTTAAAATATTATTCATCAATTTCTTCAAAAACAAATATCAAATTAAAAAGAAGTAAAAATATTTTCAAAAAAATTCATTTAGTAGAAACGGCTGATTTAACCAAGAAAGAAATTGAACACATTTTAGATGAATCTAAAAAATATATAACTTTTAATAAAAGAAAAATTAAAAAAATTAATGTTCTAGAAGGAAGAACAATATTTAATCTTTTTTTTGAAGACTCAACAAGAACAAGAACAAGTTTTGAAGTTGCCGCTAAAAGGCTAGGCGCAGATCTCATTAATGTAGTTGTAAAAGATAGCTCTATAAACAAAGGTGAGACCTTACTCGATACTATGACTACTATTAATTCAATGAATCCTGATGTTTTAATCGTAAGACATCCAGAAGAAGGAATTAGTAAAAAAATTTCAGAAACAGTAGATGCTTCCGTAATTAATGCAGGTGATGGTAGTCATGAGCACCCCACACAAGCATTATTAGATGCACTTACTATCAAAAATAAATTTAAAAATTTTACAAAATTAAAAATTGCTATATGTGGAGATATTTTACATAGTCGTGTTGCTCGATCAAACATAATAATACTATCAAAGTTAGGTGCAAAAATAAATGTTATTGGGCCTAAGGAATGGTTACCAAAAAGTTTAAATAAACTGCCTGTGAATGTTTATACAGAAATGAAAAAGGGATTACAAAATTGTGATATTGTTATGATGCTACGTATTCAAAAAGAAAGAATAGTTGGGAAAATAATGCCAAATCAAAAGACTTATTTTAAAATGTATGGATTAGATTACAATAAACTTAAACATGCAAAAAAAAATGCTTTCGTAATGCATCCAGGCCCAATGAACCGTGGTGTAGAAATAGACTCCAAACTTGCCGATGACGTCACGAGGAGCTTGATACAAGAACAGGTCGCTATGGGTGTTGCAGTACGAATGGCGTGCTTAGACTTAATTATTAAAAATAGAGATGACTTTAGTAAGTAGTTTATCATTTATCATATTGTTCTATGTAATAGGATCATTACCCTTTGCATTGATTTTTACAAAATTATTTGGCTTAGGAGATATTAGAAAGGTTGGTTCTGGAAATGTAGGTGCAACAAATGTTTTAAGAACAGGAAATAAATTTGTAGCATTCATTGTTCTTTGTTTTGATATTTTTAAAGGATTTCTTCCATTCCTAATTTTACAAATGTATTTTCAAGATATTTCTTTATTGAATAAAATACTTCTCTGTCACTTTGCCATATTAGGTCACATCTATCCTGTCTGGTTGAAATTTAAAGGTGGAAAAGGTGTTGCAACGTATATTGGTTTCTTATTTGGTCTTAATCCCTACATTGCACTTTTATTTTTATTAGTATGGCTTGTTACTGCTTTTGTAAGTAAATACTCTTCTCTTGGATCTTTAATTGGAATTTTAGTAGCTCCATCTTATTATATTTTTATTAATTTTAATTTTTATATTCTAATTTTCTTTATTTATTTAACTTTAATTATTTATCTTAAACACACAGAAAACTTTAAAAGACTCGTAAACAAAACTGAAAATAAAATTAAATTATCCAAGTAAAAATATACTTTTTTTTAAAATTTCTTGACGAATTATCTTTAAACTGAAATTTGGGGCCAAAATTTATGAATGTATTAATTGTTGAATCACCATCAAAGGCAAAGTCTATTAATAAATATTTAGGCTCTAACTTCAAAGTTCTCGCAAGCGTTGGGCATGTCCGAGATTTATCAGCAAAAAATGATGCGATAGATACTGAAAATGATTTCCAAATGAAATGGGAAACCAGTGATCGTGGAAAAAAAGTGATAAAAGAAATAACAGATGCAGCAAAAAAATCTGAAAATTTATATCTAGCCACTGACCCCGACCGTGAAGGTGAAGCCATAGCTTGGCATGTAGAAAAACTACTTAGAGATAATTCATCACTTTCAAAATTAAATATTCACCGAGTTACATTCAATGAAATTACAAAAAATGCAGTTCTTGATAGTCTTAAAGAACCAAGAGAAATAGATGAAAATTTAGTAAATGCTTATCTTGCAAGAAGAGCATTAGATTTTCTTGTTGGTTTTACACTTTCTCCAGTGCTATGGAGAAAGTTACCAGGTTCAAAATCAGCGGGTAGAGTTCAATCTGTAGCCTTAAGAATAATTAGTGAGAGAGAACTTGAAATAGAAAAATTTATTCCACAGGAATATTGGTCTTTACAAGGCGAGTTTAGAAATAAAGAAGATAAAATAATTAATTCCAGACTTACATTTTATGATGGGAATAAAGTAGATAAACTTGATATTAAAAATGAGAGTGAGGCGATAAAAATTTTTAATGATATTAAAAATTCTACTTTCACTGTTGGAAATATTACGAAAAAAGAAGCTAGAAGAAATCCCTATCCTGCTTTTACTACATCTACAATGCAAATTGAGTCTAGTCGTAAACTTGGTCTTAGCGCAAGCCAAACAATGCGTACAGCTCAACGCCTTTATGAAGGAACAGACATCAAAGGAGAAACAACTGGCTTAATAACTTATATGCGAACAGACAGTGTCGTCATGTCAAAAGAAGCTATTAATCAAGTTCGAGGTTTTGTTACTGATAATTATGGTGCAAACTATTTACCAGAAGCGCCAAGAGTTTATAAATCGAAGGCTAAAAATGCCCAAGAAGCACATGAATGTATTAGGCCAACAAATATTTACCTAACACCAAAAGATATTAAGCAATATATTACTTTAGAAGAATACAAGCTATATGAAATTATTTGGCAAAGAGCGGTAAGTTCACAAATGGCGAGCGCTGTATTAGATCAAGTAGCTGTTGATATTACAAACGAAGATAAAAAAATTGTTTTACGAGCAAATGGATCAACAATTAAGTTTCCTGGAATGTACAAAGTTTATCAAGAGGCTAAAGATGATGATAAAGATGAAGAAAAAGAAACAATTCTTCCTGCCATGAGTGAAGGAGAGAGTTTAAATTTAAAAGAACTTGAAAAGACACAACATTTTACCTCCCCTCCTCCTCGTTACACCGAAGCAAGCTTAGTAAAAAAACTTGAAGAACTTGGTATTGGCAGACCGTCTACTTATGCTTCTATTATTAAAGTTCTACAAGATAGAGATTATGTAATTTTAGATAAAAAACGTTTTAATCCTCATGATAGAGGAAGAATAGTATCGATATTTTTAGAGAAATATTTCAATCAATATGTCGAATATGATTTTACCGCTGATCTTGAAAATCAACTTGATGAAATTTCTGATGGTAAGCTTGATTGGAAAGAGGTTTTAAGAAAGTTCTGGGAAACATTTAAACAACTTTGTGATGAAACTGTAGGTAAATCAAACAGAGAAGTTATTGATGTTTTAGATGAAGCCTTGGGTCCTCATTTCTTTCCGCCAAACGGAGCAGATGAAAAAAGGAAATGTCCAACGTGTGATAATGGAAGACTAGGAATTAAAGTTGGAAAGTTTGGAGGATTTATTGGCTGCTCTAATTATCCTGATTGCAAATATACAGTTCAGTTTAATCAATTAAACGATAAAGATGGCGCTGCTCTTAGTGGACCAAAAGAAATTGGTATTTATCCAGAAACAGGTGAAATGATTACTCTTCGAAAAGGTCCTTATGGATTTTATATGCAAGTTGGTGAAGGTACGAAAGAAAAGAAACCAAAAAGAGTTTCTATTCCTAAGAATTTTGAGCCAGATGAAATTGGATTAAACACAGCTATTCAATTACTTGGTTTACCACGTAAATTAGGATTTCATCCAGAAACAAATAAAACGGTTAGCGCAGGTATAGGAATGTATGGACCATATATTCTGCATGATAAAAAATATAAAGCTCTCGAAAAAACAGATAATATTCTTGATATAGAACTTGAAAGAGCCATTGAATTAATTGCTAAACCTACACAGAGAGGTAATGCTACGTTAAAAACATTTGGAGAGCATCCAACAGAAAAGAAAAATATTACTGCTCATGATGGAAAATTTGGACTATATGTAAAATGTGGAAAAATAAATGCATCAATTCTTGGTGATCAAACAATAGATAGCTTAAAACTTGAAGATGCCATCAGATTAATTGATGAAAGAAAAGCTAAAATGGGTCTCAAAAAAAAGAAAAAAACAGTTAAGAATTGAATTAAGCTGAAATAGTTTTAAATAGAGAATATGGCAAAAAATATATCTCTATCAACAATCAAAACTTTCAAAAATAAATTTTTAAGAAATAATAAAAATACAGCATCAAGAAATGCATTAATTAAAAATGATTTAGCTAATGTTGCACTCAATTGGGAAAATTTTAGTCAAATCAATCATAATTTTTCTAATCTAATAAAAAAAGAACTACCTGCAACAAATCAAATGGCATCAGGTAGATGTTGGGGATTTGCAGGATTAAATCTTATGCGTTTGCAAGTTGTTGATAGCCTTGAACTAAATACATTTGAGTTTTCACAAAATTATTTCATGTTTTGGGATAAGTTAGAGAAAGCAAACTATTTTTTAGAGAATATTATCAAATCAAGAGATGAATCATATGAAAGCAGATTAATTACGCATCTTTTAAAAGCGCCTGTGCAAGATGGTGGACAGTGGGATATGTTTGTAAACTTAATTAATAAGTACGGTGCAGTACCTAAAGACGTAATGCCTGAAACAAATCATAGTAGTAAATCTGGTGCTATGAATTATATTCTTACGCACAAATTAAGAGAGTTTGCGTCTATACTAAGAAAGAAACCAGCTAAAAATTCTGCAGCTCTTAAAAAAGATATGATGGAAACAATTTATAATTTACTAGCAATGTTTCTTGGTCAACCACCAGATATTATCAATTGGTCTACTAGAAATAAAGATAATAGACATATTGTCATTTCAGATATGACACCAATTGATTTCTGCAAAAAATATGCTGATATCAATATTAAAGATAAAGTTTGCTTAATTCATGCTCCAATGAGCAATAAAAAATTTAATACAATGTACACAGTTGAATATCTTGGTAACGTTGTTGAAGGTCAAATCATTAAATATTTAAATGTAGATATTAAAGAATTAAAAAAATCTGCGATGGACTCAATAAAAAACAATGAAGCTGTGTGGTTTGGTTGTGATGTTGGGAAACGTTTTAGTCGTGATATGGGTGTACTTGATATGGGCATTTATGACTATGAAAATGTTTTTCAAACTTCATTTAAGATGAATAAACAAACTCGTTTGGAGTACGGTGATAGTGAAATGACTCATGCCATGCTTTTAACAGGTGTCGATATAAAAAAAAGAAATTCAACTAAATGGAAAATTGAAAATAGTTGGGGAACAAAAAGTGGTAATCAAGGATATATGATGATGACCGATGAATGGTTTGATGAATATACCTATGAAGTTGTCATTGATAAAAAATATCTAAATAAAAGACTTTTAAAATATTTAGACATGGAACCAGTAGCACTAGCACCTTGGGATCCTATGGGAGCTTTGGCAAGATAATTAAGTTTTTGATATTTTTGAAATATCTACTCTATAATAATTTTCAGAATTAAACGCTAACTTGATAAGATAAGGTAATGTTGTTTTATAGAAATGGAATAAACCATAAAATGGTTCAGGTAGTTCATCCTTAATTTCTTTTCGCAGTCTCTTGAGATTATAAGAAGGCACCATTGGAAAAAGATGATGCTCAAGGTGATACTCCATATGCCAATAATAAAAACTTAATATTGGATTTAAAATAATAGTATGAGTACTTAATCGATGATCATGAGTATCAAATTTTGCTGCTAAATGCTGAGTAACATTTACAGCAAAGTGAATAGGTCTGCCTACAAATGGTGGTAAAAAATAAAAAATAAGTAACCAGAACGTTTGTAAATAAATCGAAGCTGTAATAATTAAAATCCAAAAGAGTATTAGAATTCTAGCATTCCAGATAATTTTGTTCCACTGATTTTTTGGAGCTGATATTATATTACTTGGACTCATTATTCCAAAAGCAAGCTTAGTTACTGTAACAAAACTTGACTGATGAATATAAAATAAATCGGTTAAAGGAATAAATTTTAAAAAAAATTTAAATAAATCTGTAGGTCTTGTCACTTCAATTTCATGATCATACTCTCCTTCTGTTTGTAATGTGTTTGAATGATGAAAGGTGTGGCTCCATCTAAAACTTAAGGGCTCTGAATGTAGTTGAAAAAAAGAAATATAACAAAACACTTCATTGATCCATCGAGATTTAAACGCTGTCCTGTGAATTGTTTCATGTCCATTAGCCACAGCAAATGTATAAATTGTAGAATAAATGAAAAAAAATATTAAAAAAAACCACGTTCCCCAAAAAATAAAAGAAAGGTAACCAAAAATAATTAATGATAAAAAGTAAACTGCGAAATGTATAAGTCCTGGAATATCACTTCTTTTTGAAAGTTCTTTTAATTTATTTTTATCAATTTTAGGCTTAAACCAAGTTGATGAATTTGCGTGCATAGTAATTAATTATATTTTAATATTAATATTTTTAAATATGAATAAAGAAAACACAAGTAAACTCTGGAAGCTAATTCAAGAAACAGGTGATTTTTTAAAAGGTAAATTACCAGATCATCCAAATCATCCTAAGGGTAGAAATCCTTATGCCCATGTTGCTTTAGAAGTAAAAAATCATTTTGGTATGACATATAAAGATATACCAGATGATAAATTTAATGATGTTACTGATTATCTCGAAATATTAAAATCTAATCCTGAGTAATAATATTATTTTTATTTTGAATTGGTAAAAAAATAATAAATATTGAAACTAAAGCCATCATTACTGCATTAATTAAAAATAAATAAGTAAACTCTAGAGTGATTGAATATATTTCTGAAATTAAGAATACTGATATTGGTCCTGAACCAAATGCAAGAATAAACTTAATTCCGTATACAACACCATGATATTTTTGAGGTGTAAATCTCCCAAGTAGAAGATTTTCTGTAGGCAGAATACTTGCATTAAATACGGCAGCTAGAATACATAACACTACCAAAGAGTAACCAGATATGTAAGCTATACCTAGGTAGCAAGGAAACTGAAGAAATATACCAATTAAGTAAATAGTTTTTAGATTAAAACGATCAGCAAGTAATCCTCCCACAAATGTTGTAGCGCCAGAGATAAAATAGATAACTGCTATCATAAATCCAATTTGAATAGAGTTTACATTACCAATTCGTATTTCAAAAACTTTTGGTAAGGCTGTTTGTGTATTGTGAAATGATAATCCAAGGGCAAACATTGATAATAGCATGATTAGTGCAATTAAAATCATTTCATTTCTTGAATGATCTTCCTGATCATTTTTAATAAAATAATTTTTGTAAGATATTTTATCAATAAAGATTAAGTAAATAAGAATAAATCCAATAATTATAGATATTAAACCTGGCAATATAAATGCTAGTTGCCAATTTAGTAATTCTGTAAGAGTACCAGCTACAAATGCTCCAGAGCCTATCCCTACCCCGCCAAAAATACCATTTACACCAAGCGCTCTTCCCTGTTTGTTAGCTGCATGAATTACCCAAGGAATACCTACAGGATGGTAAATTGAACAGAAAAGTCCAAGAAGTGATAATGAAAAAAATAAAAAAGAAACTGATGTGCTTAAACCACATAATATTGAAGCTAATCCCATTCCAATAAACATAATTGTCATTGTTCCTGAACGAGACCATTTATCACTTAACCATCCGAAAGGAATTGCTCCTAAACCAATTAGTAGAGCTCCAAGAGACCATAATCTAATTAATTGATCGTAAGAAATATTCCATTCTTTTTCTATCGTCAGAACAATTACAAAATAAAATGCTGCAAACATATGCATAAGCGCATGACCTATTGATGAAAATAGGAGTGTATAAAAAGTATTATTCAAACTCTTCGTAATTAATAGATAGAGAATTTACACAGTACCTTTTGCCAGTTGGCTCAGGTCCATCATCAAAGACATGGCCTAAATGGGCATCACATTTGGCACACATAATTTCAATTCGTACCATTCCATGAGATCGATCAGTCTCTGTTTTAATTGCTTCAGGTGATATTTGTTCAAAAAAACTTGGCCACCCACAATAAGAATCATACTTTGTTGAACTATTAAATAATTCATTACCACAGCATTTACATTTAAAAATACCGCCATTAATAATTTCAAAATTTTTACCAGAGAAAGGAGGTTCTGTTCCCTTTTGCCTAGTTACATAATACTCGTCTTCAGTGAGAAGAGATTTCCATTCCTGATCAGTTTTGACTATTTTGCTCATTTTTAAATCTTATATTAGATAATATAATTCCAGTAATTATAAAAAAAACACCTACAATATGAAATATTGCAAAACTCTCATTTAAAAAAGTTATTGCCCAAATTGCAGCAAAGACAGGTATGAAATGTAAAAATAAACCAGCCCTGTTTGGTCCAATCAAATACACACCTTTATTCCAAGCAAAATAAGCAGCAATACTTGCAAAAATAGCAACATAAATAATAATGAAAAAATCATAGGATGATGAAAGTAAAAAGGTGCCATTGAATGATTCAAAAAGATAAAACGGAATAATAAAAAATAAACCAATAATAATCATTACTTCTAAGCTTGCTAATTGTGGAATTGATTTATCCATTTTTTTTAACAGCACTGAATATAAGCACCAAGATATTACAGCAGCAAACATCCATATATCTCCAATAGTAAAATTTAGGGTATATAAATTATTTAAATTTCCTTTTAAAATTATAGCTAAAGCACCTAATAAAGATAAAATTATACCAACTAATTGCAGTTTTGAGATTTTAGTTCGAAACATTATCCAAGAAAAACCAATCATAATTACTGGTGCAGTAGATGCCATTATAGTAGAATTTAAAACTAAAGTAGTTTGTAATGAAATATATGTAAATGAGTTAAATATTGTAACACTTAAAATACTTAATGTAGTCATCAGTAAAAAGTTTTTTTTGTAATACTGAAAATTTTCCAAAATACTTTTAAGCGTGAACGGTAATAGCAAAAGCAAAGCTAAAGACCATCTAAAAAAACTTAATTTAAATGGTGAAAGATCAGTTATGTGAGCAACTTTTCCAAAAAAAAAATTTCCTGACCAAAATAAAGAAGAGGCTGTTAACAATATGATTGCTAACATTAAGTTTCTTGTCATTTATTTATCTACAAGAGTCATGAGGGATGATGTATCAAACCTATTGCCACCATTTTTTTGTACTTCTTCATAATATTTATCAACAATTTTTGTAATAGGAAGAATTGCACCATTTTTATCTGCTTCATTAAAACAAATTGATAAATCCTTACGCATCCAATCAACTGCAAAACCATAATCAAATTTGCCATCGAGCATAGTTCTATATCTATTTTCCATTTGCCATGATTGAGCTGCACCCTTTGATATAACGCTAAGAACCTTTTCCATATCTACATTTGATTTTTTTCCAAAAGCCATTGCTTCAGATAAACCTTGAACTAATCCCGCAATACAAATTTGATTTATCATTTTAGCTATTTGACCTGATCCAGATGGACCTATAAGTTCAATGGCTTTACCATAAGATGTGAGAACTGGCTTAACAATATTATAATCTTTTTCATCACCACCAATCATAATAGAAAGAACACCATTTTCTGCTCCAGCCTGACCACCAGATACAGGAGCGTCAAGAAAACTCAATTTTTTATCTTTAAGTTTTTGAAAATAATTTCTTGCTATCTCTGCAGAAGCTGTTGTGTGATCAACAATAATTGATCCCTCAGCTACATTTGAAAGAATTCCACCTTCACCTTCCATTACTTCAATAATATCTTCATCACGTCCAACACACATAAAAACAATTTCAGAATTTTGAGAAGCTTCACCAGGAGTTTTAGCCATGCTTCCTTTGTATTTTTCTACCCATTTTTCTGCTTTAACTGTTGTTCTATTATAAACAGTTACATTATAACCATTGTTTTGAAGATGACCTGCCATTGGGTAACCCATCACTCCTAAGCCAATAAAAGAAACATTTTTAATACTCATGAATATTCTCCTATTTTTTCTAAAATTTTAAAATTCAAATCTTCTGAATTACTAACAATTAAATTCTTATTCTTTTTTGTAAAGTCATATTTATTTTTATCAAAATCTATATCAGAACCTCCTGCTTCTCTGACAAAAAGAATACCTGGAATATGATCCCAGGGAGATAATTTTGATAAAATAGCAAAATTTCTAATGCCAATACCTATATCTATATATTCAAAACCAATGCATCTATAAGAGTTAACTTCTTTAAATATGTTTTTAAATATTTTTAACTTATCTTTAAATCCTGGCTCCCAATACTTTGTACTTATCGACCCTATAGTTTCATCAATTATATTTACCTCTTTTGTAATAATTTTATTGTTATTAATATAAGCACCTTCATTTACAATAGCCGAGCACATAGTTTTTTCTAGTGGCTTATATATCCAAGAACGCAAAATTTTTTCTTTAAATGTTAAGGCTATCATAATTGCAAATTTATCCCTACCGTTAGCAAAATTTGTTGTTCCATCTATTGGGTCAACAGTCCAACAATATGCATCTTCATTATAAAAATTTAATATATTTTCATTTCTAGAATATTCCTCTTCGCCTATAAAATTTGAAGTTGGTAAAATTTTTAACAAATTTTTTTTTAATTCTTTTTCTGCCTCTATATCAGCTGTTGTTACTAAATCAGATCCATTTTTATAATTAATGTCATCGTCTGATAAATTTTTAAATTTTGGTAAGATAATATTTTGACTTACATTAAAACAAATGTCCTCTATGTCCTCTTGCTTTATATTATCCATTTAAACATGCTTCAGTATACATTTCTGCTAGTTTCAATGTGATATTGCCAATTTTACCATTATTAATTTTTTTATTATCTATTTTTAAAATAGGAGTAATAAAACTTCCAGAGCTTGTTAAGAAAACTTCATCAGCATTAATTAATTGCTTTTGAGTAAATTGTTTTTCTATTAGTTTAAGTTTAGTTTTTTTTATAATTTTTAAAAGAGATGTTCTGGTTACTCCTTTTAAAATATCAGAATTAGCTGGATGAGTTATTAAATTATCTCTTTTTATAATCCAAATATTAGAAGATGTACCCTCAGTTACTTTTCCATTTTGTAATAAAATTGCCTCATAAGCATTTTTCTTTTTGGCCATATTTGCCGCTATAATGTTTGGAAGTAAATTTACTGTTTTGATATCACGTCTTTTCCATCGAAGATCTGAGTATGTAATTGTATTTACCCCGACAAATTTTTTTCCAGGTAAATTAAAACTTTTATTTCTTGTGTATACAATCAAAGTTGGGATTAAATTTTTTTGATATTTATGTTCTCTAAATTGAATACCTCTTGTAATTTGTAAATAAATTATACCATTCCTTGTTTTATTTTTCTTTATTAGATTGAGAAAAATATTATTTAAGTTTTTTTTATTGATTGTAAATTTAATTTCTAATTCACGAAGAGAATATTTTAATCTCTTAAGATGAAAATCTAAATCAATTAAATTATTGTTCAAAACTGCGATAACTTCATAAACACTATCAGCAAATTGCAATCCTCTGTCCTCTATATGAATTTTTGCTGATTGAAAATTTACAAATTTGTTATTTATATAAGCAAAATTTGGCATCAAATTAAACTTTTGATAAAAGTTTCTCTAGTTTTTTTATGCAGTTTGTTTCAGCAAAAAAAACAACATCATCATTTTCTTTAAATACAGTTAGACTATTAGGAATTATAATTTTTTTATCTCTTACAATGGAACCTATACGTATACCTTTTGGCAATTCTAACTCTTTAAGATTTTTATTACAAAGAAATGATTCTGACTGAATATCCGCCTCTATTACTTCTCCGAAACCTTCACCTATAGAATAATCATTTCTTATTTTTACACCTCTAACCTTTTCTAAAATTTTAGAAATTGTTATTATTTTTGGATCTATGGTCATATCAACACCAATATTAGACAATAAAGATGAATAATTACTATTATTAATCAAAGTTATTGATGTATCAGCTCCTGCTCTTTTAGCTAGTAAGGATGATAGTATATTAACTTCATCGTCTTCTGTAATTGATATACAGTAACCTGAATCTGATATGTTTACCTCTTCAAGTATTTGATTGTCCAGACCATCTCCACATGTAACTGTGATATTTTCTAAATTTGACGCAAGAAATTCTGCACGTTCTTTATTGGCTTCAATGAGTTCAGTTTTTATATATGTTTCAGAATTTTCAATTAATTGCGCAAGAGAAAATCCTATATTTCCACCACCAATAATCACAGCTTTTTTTGCCTGCAATTCTTGATGACCAAATTCAGATAACACGTCTGTCAGATTATCAGTTTCTACAACTAGAAAGATGGTATCCTTTTTTTCAATTTTAGATGAAGAATTTACTGTAAATTTTTGATCTCCTCTAAATACAAACATTATGTTAGCAAGATAATCTGGAAACTTTTCAGATAATTCTCTTACAGTTAAACCTGAATGTAAAAAATTATCTTCACATTTTAGACCAATTAATTTTAATTTTTTATCTGATAATTCAACCATGTCTATTGTACCAGGTGAAATTAATCTTCTAAATATACCTTTTGCAACTTCTTGTTCTGGAGAAATAATTGCATCTATTGGGAAATTGTCATCATTATATAAATTTTTCCAATCAGTTTTTAAATAATCTTGTTGTCTTATTCTTGCAATTTTCTTTTTTATTTTGAATAAAGAATGGCCAATTTGGCAAGTAACCATATTAGTTTCATCACTCTTTGTAACTGCAATTAGTATTTCGCAATCATTTGCACCAGCGCTCTCTAAAACTGATGGCATACTAGGAATGCCATTAATTGTTTTGACATCTAACGTTTCAGATACTTTATTTAATCTATTTTCATCTTCATCAATAACTGTAACTTCAAAATTTTCACGTGATAGTTTATCAGCTATGCTATATCCAACATCTCCAGCACCACAAATAATTGTTTTCATTGATTAGTTATTCTACTTTAATATCTAGTGACTTAAATTTTCTATAAAGAGCAGTTCTTTCCATTCCTGTAAATTCAGAAACTTTGGTTATATTACCATTAAATCTCTTAATTTGCGATATTAAATAATTTTTTTCAAACTCAAATCTGGCTTCTTTAAGAGACAAATCCAATGAATTATTTGAAGAATTTGACGCAGTTTCATCTCCCATTTGTAGTGCTAAATCATCAACTTCTAATTCTTTTATATTTTGATCTTGATTAAGTATTAAACTTTTCTCTACATAGTTTATTAGTTGAGATATATTTCCAGGCCAATCATACATTTGTAACTTAGTTAAGGCTTTAGAAGAAAATTTAAAATTTAAAATTCCTCCACTTTTTTCATTTAAATAAAAATCAAGAATAGGTAGAACATCATCTCTCCTATTAGAGAGAGATTTAAATTTGATAAAGTCAGTTGAAATTCTATCATATAATCTTTTAATAAAATTGCCTTTTTCAATTTCTATTTCTAATTTTTTTTCGGTAATTGTAATAATTTTATGATTTAACTTAATATCAAGCTCTTCAAAAAATTTTTTGTTTTCTAGAAAATTTAAAAGTTTCTTTTGATAAATATTTGGTAATGTTTCAATATTTAACAGTATTAATGTGTTATTATTTGATCGATAAAAAATATTTTCATTAATTGCGTCTTTATTTTCCGCAAACATATTATCCAATGCTTCATTTGTTAGTTTTTTAAAATCAATTGATATAGGAAGTTTATCTCTATATTTTGAATTTTGATGTATTAAGTTTGTAAAGTGTTTTTTTCCTGTTCCAAATGGTCCTTCAATTAATAGTCTAGAGTTACTTGAAATCTGTTCATTTAAAAGTTTATTAAGTTTTTTAATAAATTCTGAATTTCCTATCAATGGTGTTGTTTTAATTAATGTATCTTTTAAATTTTTATTTTCACTTAACAATGATGAACTTTCTATTGCTCTCTTAGTAAGAATAATTAGTTTATCGCTATTGAATGGTTTTTCTAAAAAGTCATACGCTCCATTTTTTATAGATTTCACTGCAAGATCAACAGTGCCATGACCACTAATAATAATAATTGGAATATTGCTATTAATCGACTTAAATTCTTTTAAAATTTCGATACCATCTAATTTACTGTTAGATAACCATACATCTAAAATAACTAAATCGGGTTTAATTTCATTAAATTTACTAATTGCTTCTTCAGAATTTAGAGCAATTGAAGTATTATAGTTTTCATCTTTTAAAATTTCAGAAATAAGAAAACAAATATCCTTTTCATCATCTATAATTAAAACTTTATGCATTGTATTCAAAAGTAATAAGTGATTTTGTGCCTGCCATATTTTTATTTTTCTCAATTTTTATTTTACCACCATGATCTTCAATAATTCTTTTTACTATAGATAGTCCAAGACCAGTTCCTTTAGTTTTAGTTGTAAAATAAGGCTCAAATATTTTACTCAACATTTTTTCATCAATTCCCACACCATTGTCTTTTATTTCAATTTTTATATTTTTAGCATCAGTGATCATTAATACTTCAACTGCAGGGTTTGGTATTTTTTCCACAGCTTCAATAGCATTTTTAATTAAATTATTAAAACATCTTGAAATTTGAAGAGTGTCAAAGTGAAAATAAATATCATTTTCAGGTTTAATTAAATTAAGCTTTATATCCTTCCTAGTATTGAAATATAAAAGGTATGCTTCTTCTAAACATTTAGATAAGTTATCAAGTTTAATTTCTGCTTCAGGCATTCTTGCAAAAGATGAAAATTCATCGACTAACTTTCCAATATCATCTACCTGCCTTGATATTGTTTTAGTTAAAAGTGAAATATCCTCCTTATCTGTTTTTGCATCTAAAAATTTCTTTTCTATTCTTTCAGCAGAAAGTTTAATCGGGGTGAGGGGATTTTTAACTTCATGTGCTATCTTTCTTGCTATATCAGACCAAGCAGCATGTTTTTCCGCTAAAATTAAAGATGTAGCATCATCTAGAGCAACAACATATCCTTCAATTTTATTATCATTAATCTCTTTAATGACTCTAATATTAAAATTCCTCTGATCATCATATAATGTAAAATCGTATTGAAAATTTAATAATACTTTATTTGAGGTTTCAAAATTCTCGAATATCTTTTTCCATTCAGGGAAATAGGATAGAAAATTATCATTTATTTTAAAAGTTTTAGTGCTTCTAAATAGTTTTGTTAAAGTTTTATTGTATAACAAAATATTAAAATTTTTATCTAAGGAAATTACGCCTATTGTTAAAAGGCTTAAGATCGCCTCTATAAATATTCTTTTTTCTTCATCTTCTTGACTTTTTGATATTAACTCATTTTGTTTATTCTCAATTTCTGAAATCATTTTATTATAAGATGATAGTAATACTTTTATCTCTTGAAATTGATCTGCCTCACTAACTTTAGCATCAAAATTCCCTTCTGATATCTTGTTTGCTGATTTAATTAAGTTTGTTATTGGTTTACTAAGATTGCTAGCTAGATTAAATCCAATCAAAATTGCAACTAATATAAAACAAATGGAAAAAAGCACAAATATCATTGAATAAGTTATTTGAATTCCTGAACTTTCCCCTTCTTTAATTGTATAAATTTCAAATGCCTCTTTTGTAGCGCTAATATGATCCCAGATATTAGTATTTAGATTTCTATTAACCTGCATGTAAACATCATTTAAAAAATTAATTTTTTTATAGGCAGTGATAGAATTTTTATCTAATTGGAAAATGTAAACACGGTTTTGATTAACCACTTTAAATATTTCATTTGAAGGCACTGAAAAATTTTTATTATCAGGATCTTTTAAACTTAAATATATATTGCCTTCCGTATTAAAAATATAAATACTTGAAATTGTTCTTAAGTTAATAAATTCACTTAAAGCTGTTCTAATCGATTGAATATTAACCTCATTATTTTGAGAAACTTTTAATATCTCTCTCATAATTAATTGAGTATCAGACACAATTTCTGCCTGTATTTCATTTTCATAATTTCTTGCTACAATATTAGAATTAACAACCGCGTCTCTTACAGCATCTCCATACCAAGTTCTTAATTCTAAATTAAAGAATAATGATGTTATAATAACTAATCCAATGGCTGGTCCTAAAGCCATCGCGGCAAATAAATTGACAAATTTTATATATAATCGAGATTCATCATAACTTTTTCTTCTTCTCACTAAAATCAGAACAATTTGTCTAATAATTATGGATATCAATAAAATGACAAAAATTACATCCGCCAATAAAAAAAATTGTAGTCTTCTTGGATCTTTTACTAAATCGTTATTTGGGAGCAATAAGTAGAATGTAATCGAAAAACTCAATATAATTAAAAAGATTAAAAAATAAAAAGATAATCTTGAAAGATGAATAGATTTAAGTAATTTTGATAGGTTAAACACTGTATACTTTAGTTAGTTTTTAAATAATGATAGTAAAACAGTATAGTATATAAATTAAAATGATGAAAAATGCACTTGTAATTCTAGCCAGTGGAAAAGGAAAGAGATTTGGTCAAAAAATTCCAAAACAATTCTTAAAAATTGGGAATACAAATTTTTTAAATTATTTTATTTCAAATTTAGATTTATCAAACTTCGATATTATTAATATTTCAATAGATAAAAAATATCTATACACTTACTTTAATCATAAGGCTATTTCTGAGAAAATAAAAATTACCTATTCAAAACCTGGTCTTACAAGACAAATTTCATCTTTTAATGCTTTGAAAAATTTAAAAAAATTTAAAATTAAAAATGTATTAATACATGATGCTGCACGTCCTTTATGTAGTAATAAATTAATTAAAAAAATTATATCCAAATTAGGCAAAAATACTAATGCAATTCCATATATTGAATATAATGACAGACAATTAATAAAGAAAAGTAAATTGGAAACAAAAGCTATTAACGTACAAACACCTCAGGGTTTTAATTATAATTTAATATTAAAAGAACATATCAAATATAAAAATTTTGAATTTAATGATGATGCAGGGCTATTACAAAAGTCAAAAATAAAAATAAATTTTATCAAAGGTGAAAAAAATAATATTAAAATTACTTACCCAGAAGATGTTCAGTTATTTAATTTATACAGAAAGCCCATAACAAAATACGGTATTGGTTATGATATTCATCAAATTGATAAAAAAACCAAAAGTGGATTAAAATTAGGGGGTGTTAAAATTCCTTTCTCTAAATTAATTGGCCATTCTGATGCGGACGTTGTACTGCATGCAATTTGTGATAGTATTTTTGGAGCACTCTCTATGAGAGACATAGGTTCTCACTTTCCAAATACAGATAAAAAATGGAAAAATGCAGATTCATCTAAGTTCATTATTTATTGTAGAAATAAACTTAAAGAAAAAGGTTATTCTGTAATCAATCTAGATATAAATATAATAGCTGAAAAACCTAAAATTAATAAATATGTTTCAAAAATGATTAAAAATATTTCAACATTACTTCAAATTAATAATAGCTCTGTATCTATTAAAGCAACTACAAATGAAAAAATTGGTTTTATTGGTAATGGTGAAGGAATTGCAGCCGAATCAATAGTTCATATAACAGATGATAAAATTAGCTAATTTTTTTGTATCTTTATCTTTTGCTGGATATATTAAATTAATACCATCAGGAACCTTTGCATCTTTTTTATCAATAGTTATTTTATTTCCTATTGTTGAATACAAAATTATTTCTTTAGAAATATTTGTAGTTATTTTTTTTATAATCTTTTTACTATCTTTATTTTTTATTAATAAATTCTCTTCACATGCCCAATCACATGACTCAAAAATAATAGTTATTGATGAATTCTTAGGAGTATACTTAATTTTAATATTTTATGATCAAATTAAAATAATAAATCCTTATGTAACAATAGCGCTAATTTTTATTTTATTTCGTTTTTTTGATATATCGAAAATTTTTCCAGCCAACATAGTAGACAGGAAGCTTAAATCAGCTTTTGGTGTAATTCTTGATGATTTAATAGCAGGAATATATACAATAATAATTCTTTATATTGTAAATGCCTATTATTAAAAAAGTTATAGATAAATTAATAAAAAAAAATATCTCAATTTCAGTTGCTGAGTCATGCACAGGTGGGCTAATAGCAAACACTATCACAAAATATAGTGGAGTTTCAAAAATTTTCTCTTACGGGATTATTAGTTATTCAAATAAAGCTAAATCTAAATATTTATCTGTTTCAAAAAGTAATCTCTCTAAATTTGGAGCTGTAAGCAAAGAAGTAGCTGAGGAAATGATAAATGGTCTGTATAAAAATGAAAAGACAAAAATCTGTATTTCTACAACTGGTATAGCAGGTCCTAATGGTGGGACAAAGTTAAAGCCAGTAGGATTAGTATATATTGGAATTAAAGTTAATAAAAGTAATTATATTTTCAAGAAAATATATAAAGGAAAACGATTGGACATACAGAGAAAAACTAGAGATTTTATATTTAGCAAAATTAATCAATTAATCTAAAATTTCATCAGCACGAACTTTAAATGATTCAATCATTTTGTTTTCAATTAAAGGAAAGAAAGCTTCAGCAATTTTTTGGTGAAAAAATCGTTTAAATTCAAATTCAACGTTAAAATGAATTCTTGTTTGATTTTTTTTTAATGATTCAAAAATCCAATTAGTTTTAAGGTCTTTTAAAGGTCCTTCAATATAAGTTGTGCTTATTGAAAGTTTTTTTTTATCAAAAGTGACGTGAGAACCAAAAGTTTGGGGCATAAAATATTTATACCAAACTACCATATCAGCATATATTTCATTTTTATTTTTTGAATGAATTCTCATTGCTGAACACCAAGGAATGAAATATGGATAACTTTCGATATCTAAAACAATATCAAAAAGTCCTTTTGCGTCGTGATCAACTATTTCCTCTCTATTTGAAGATTTCATTGAATTGAATAAAGTTTATTTTTCCTATTTTCTTGCATGATTTTAAAATCATCAGAAGCATGATAACTTGAACGAGTTAGCGGTGATGATGCCACCATTAGAAATCCTTTTGCGTATGCCATTTTTTTATATTCATCAAATTCTTGAGGAGTAATAAATTTTTCTAGCTTAGCGTGTTTCGGTGTTGGAGGTAAGTATTGCCCTATTGTAATAAAATCAACATTAGCTGCTCTTAAATCATCCATTACCTGATATACTTCTTCTTTTGTTTCACCTAAACCAACCATTAGACCGGATTTTGTAAATATACTTGGATTTTTTTCTTTAATTTGACTAAGTAAATTTAAACTTACAAAGTAACGTGAACCCGGACGAATTGATGGATATAATCTTGGCACTGTTTCTAAGTTATGATTGAAGACATCAGGTAAATTTTTAGATAAAATATCTATAGCTTCAGGTTTATTTTTAAAGTCAGGAGTTAAAATTTCGATTGTACAACTTGGATTTAAAGATTTAATTGAATCTATTACGTTGATAAAATGTAGTGCTCCACCATCTATTAGGTCATCTCTGTCAACACTTGTAATTACAACATGTTCTAAATTCAATTGCTTAACTGACTCAGCAATTCTTATAGCTTCACCGTGATCAATATAATGAGGTTTGCCAGTTTTAATATTACAAAATGCGCAAGCTCTAGTACATATATCTCCGAGTATCATAAATGTTGCATGTTTTTTTTGCCAACATTCAGCTATATTTGGACATGCAGCTTCTTCGCATACAGTTACAATTTTTTTGTCTTTTAGGAGTTTATTTGTTTCTTTGAAAAATTTAGAAGTTGGTGCTTTTACTCTAATCCAACTTGGTTTTTTAGGGATTGGATTTGATTTGTTTTTAACTTTTTCAGGATGACGTGGTCCACTCATGTAGGTTAAATAACTTCCATATCCATGCTATTCAACCATATTTGGAAGGGATCTTCCAAAATATCGCTAAAATCTTTGAGTAATTTTGCCGCAACGGCACCATCTAGTGATCTATGATCTGCTGAAATAGTAGATTTCATTGTATGTCCTATTTCAATACTGCCAGAGTTCACAACAGGTTTTTCAATTATAGATCCAATTGCAATAATACTTGATTGTGGCGGATTAATAATTGCTTGAAATTCTGTGATTCCAAACATGCCTAAGTTTGAGATAGTTATAGATCCTCCACTATATTCTTCTGGTAATAATTTATTTTGATTAGCTTTTTTTACTAATGATTTAATTTCTGTTGAGATTTCAGCTAATCCTTTTGTATCGGCTTCTTTAACAATAGGTGTAATCAATCCTTCTTTTAACGCTACCGCTATTGCAATATCGATATTTTTATATTGATGAATTTTACCATTCACCCAAGAAATATTTGTTTCTGGATTTTTCGCTATTGCCATTGCACATGCTTTTACAATGAGATCATTAAACGAGATTTTGATATTACTATTTGAATTTATTTTTTTTCTTAAATTTATTAGCTTATCCATTCTTGTTTCAATTGTAAGATAAAAATGTGGAACCTCATTTTTTGTTTGTGTTGTTCTTTCAGCAATTATTTTTCTAATACTAGATGGCTCAATTACAGAAATATTTTCATCATTGATATGAAGTTCAAAATTTTGAATATCTTTTTTTATTATCCTACCATCAGGTCCAGACCCTTTAATAAGATTTAGATCAATATTGTTATCTTTCGAAAATTTTTTAACAAACGGTGAAGCAAAATTAGTATTTTGTTTAGTATTTGAATCTTTACTTCTTTCTATTATTTGACTGTTATCTACTTCAGTATTTACTTTAGATGTTTCTGAAACTTCATTTTTTTCTTCACTGCTTACAGTTTGATCTTTATCATTATAATCTTCTAATCTTTCATCTTTGTTACCATTGATTAGAGCAATGACAGAATTAACAGCAATTTGTTTATCTGGTGTTGTATCAATTAAATGTGTAATTTCTCCCTCATCAACTGCCTCAACTTCCATTGTTGCTTTATCTGTTTCAATTTCAGCTAATATATCTCCAGCTGAAACAGTATCGCCAATATTAACTAGCCACTTATTGATTACACCCTCTGACATTGTGGGTGATAATGCTGGCATTAAAACTTTAATTGCCATTTATTTTATATAACTTACTTTTTTTGCAGCATTTATAATATCATCAACTTGAGGAAGATATAATTTTTCTAAGCTCAATGCGTATGGCATAGGAACATCCGCACTATTAACTTTTATCACTGGTGAGTCTAAATAATCAAATGCATCCCTTTGAACAATATTTGCAATTTCAGAACCAATACTACCAAATGGCCATGACTCTTCGACAGTGATTAATCTATTAGTTTTTTTAACTGAATTTAAAATTGTTTCTGTATCCAAAGGTCGTAAAGTTTGTAAATCAATAATTTCTATATCTAAATTGTATTCCTCTTTTAGTCTTAATGCAGCTTCTTTTGATTTCTGCAACATTATTGAATACGTTACGATTGTTAAATCTTTACCTTCTTTTTCTATATTTGCTTTTCCAATTGGTATTGAGAAGTTAATGTCATTATTAACGGGACCTTTTAATCCATAAAGAATTTCATTTTCTAGAAAAATTACGGGATTTGGATCTGATATTGCAGATCTTAATAAACCTTTTGCGTTATAAGGAGTAGATGGCGCAATGACTTTTAAACCTGGCACTTGAGAATACCAGGAAGAAAAATCCTGACTATGTTGTGCAGCAACTTGAGCCGCAGCACCATTAGGTCCTCTGAAAACAATAGGACAGTTAATTTGTCCTCCAGACATGTAAAGTGTTTTAGCTGCTGAATTTATTATTTGATCAATTGCTTGCATAGAAAAATTAAAGGTCATAAATTCTAAAATTGGTCTCAACCCCTTAAATGCTGCACCAACAGCTAATCCAGTGAAACCATGTTCGGAAATAGGAGTATCTAATACTCTTTCTTTGCCAAATTCCTGAAGAAGACCTTGCGTTACTTTATACGCACCTTGATACTCGGCAACTTCTTCTCCCAATATGAAAACTTTATTATCTTTTCTCATTTCTTCAGCCATAGTGTCTCTTAGTGCTTGACGCATGGTAATTTCTTCTGAGCTTAAATTTGTATCTTCTTCTATATTAGGTGATGGTGTATCGATTATATTATCTTTCTTTGTCTCAAATTTTGTCTCAATATTTTTTTCAATTTTCTTTTCTTCAATCACTTTTTCTACGGGAGCTTCTTTTTTTACTTCAACTTTTTCATTTGGATCACCAATAATAGCTATAGCTTTATTTACTGGAATATTCGCCTCACCTTCTTTAAATAAAAGATCTAGAACAACACCTTCATCTACCGCTTCTACCTCCATTGTTGCTTTGTCAGTTTCAATTTCTGCAATCAAATCACCAGCTTTAACAGTATCCCCTTTTTTAATTAACCACTTAGACAGATTACCCTCAGTCATTGTTGGAGATAATGCAGGCATTAAAATTTCTGTGCTCATAATTTATAAATAAACGTCCGTATAAAGCTCACTGTCCTTTGGAAAAGGACTATTAGTTGCAAATTCAGCAGCTTTTTTTATTTCTTCTAAAGTATCTTTATTAATTTTTTCAATTTCATCATTAGTTGCAATTTTTTTCTTTAAAATTTCTGCTTTAACTATTTCAATTGGATCAGTTTGCTTATAGTTATCTAATTCTTCTTTCGTTCTATATTTTGCAGGATCTGACATTGAATGTCCTCTATATCGATATGTTTGTACTTCAAGAATATAAGGTCCATTACCTTCTCTGACATACTTACCTGCTTTATCTGCCGCTTCTATAACAGCGAAAACATTCATCCCATCTACTTTCTCACCAGGAATACCAAAAGCCTCTCCTCTTTTATATAAATCTAATCCAGCTGCTGCTCTATCTACAGATGTACCCATTCCATATTTATTATTTTCAATAATATATAAAACAGGAAGCTTCCATAAAGCAGCTAAATTAAAAGCTTCAAAAACTTGTCCATTATTCATTGCTCCATCACCAATATATGTTCTGCATATATTTTTTTCTCCATTATATTTATGTGTGAATGCTATACCTGTTCCAATTGGTACTTGAGCTCCTACAATACCATGACCGCCATAAAAATTATTTTCCTTAGAGAACATATGCATGGAACCACCCTTACCTGCTGAATAACCATCTTCTCTACCAGTCAATTCAGCCATAATACGTTTTGGATCTAATCCCCTAGCAATCATATGGCCATGATCTCTATAAGTTGTTACAACTGAGTCATTCTTATCAATTGTCATTAAAATCCCAACAACAACAGCTTCTTGACCAATATACAAATGACAAAAACCACCTATTTTACCCATTCCGTAAAGTTGAGCTGCTCTTTCCTCAAATCTTCTAATTTTGAGCATAAAAGAATACATTTTAATGTAATCGGCTTTTTGAAGTTTCTTCATATGATAATCTTTAATTATAATTAGGGTGATTTTTTGTCAAATAAATCAATCTATTCTATAATTATAACTGTTTCGTTTTCTGAAGTAAATCCTGTAACTTTCCTAAATGTCTCATCTAAATAGTCCAAATCTATAGTATTTGGTTGTAATCTTTTAATTCTATCTAGGTAAAATTCATTTTCTTTTTTTAAGGACAGATATTGTCCATTGTATTGAGCATTAACATTTTTAAGACTAAAATATTTCAGTAATCCCCTCTCACCATTTATAAGAAAATAGAGAAGATAAACAAATAGAAAAAAAGTAAACAAAAAAGATAAATAGAAATAAAATTTATTTTTTAAAACTAAAGATTTATTCATTTATTATACAAATAGCATATTTAAGATCGAAACTGTCAATTATTTATTATTTAAGATAGATGATCCAGCATAATTTGCTTTACCTTGTAATGCTTCTTCAATTCTTAACAATTGATTATATTTTGCTGTTCTATCTGTTCTCGATAATGATCCTGTTTTAATTTGACCTGCTGAAACACCAACTGATAAATCAGCAATCGTCGTATCTTCAGTCTCACCAGAACGATGTGAAATTATAGTAGTGAAATTATTTTCTTTTGCTAATTTAATCGACTCCAAAGTTTCTTTTAGTGTACCTATTTGATTTACTTTAACTAAAATAGAATTACCCGCACCCTCTGCAATACCTTTTTGTAATCTTTTTTTGTTTGTAACAAATAAATCATCACCAACTAACTGAACTTTTTTTCCTATTGTTGATGTTAAATTTGACCAACCATCCCAATCATCCTCTGACATTCCATCTTCAATAGAATAAATTGGATAAGCATTTACCAATTTCTCCAGATATTTAATCATCTCATCAGAAGACAAAACAATTTTTTCTCCCTGTAAATCATATTTATTATTTTTGTAAAATTCAGTTGAGGCAACATCAAGTGAAAGATAAATATCCTTTCCAGGTTTAAAACCTGCATCCTCCACTGATTTCAAAACTGTTTCTATGACTTCACTAGAACTATTTATGTTAGGAGCAAATCCACCTTCATCACCAACATTTGTGTTTAAGCCTTTTGATTTTAAAAGTGATTTTAATGAATGAAATATTTCGCAACCATATTGAAGTGCATCTGAAAAATTATTTGCACCTATAGGAGCAACCATAAATTCTTGAATATCAACGTCGTTATCTGCATGTGATCCTCCATTAATAATGTTCATCATTGGAACTGGAAGACTCATTGTATGCTCCTTACCAAGAAAAGAATATAATTCATGACCTTCAGAGGAAGCTAAACATTTTGCAAAAGCTAAGCTTGCAGCAAGAGTTGCATTAGCACCTAAATTTGATTTATTTTCCGTACCATCTAGTTCTAATAAAAAATCATCAAAAGAAGAAATATCTTCAAATGATTTTCCAACTAGTTCATTAGAAATTGTATCATTAATATTTCCTACCGCTTTCAAAACTCCTTTACCTATATATTTGGACTTATCATTATCTCGCAATTCTAGAGCCTCATGCACTCCAGTAGATGCTCCACTTGGAACCGCAGCTCTTCCAAATGTAGAATTTTCAAATTCTATATCACATTCAACAGTAGGATTTCCTCTACTATCTATTATTTGTCTTGCTTTTATATTAGTTATTTTAGGCATTGTTTTTCGCTATATCATCAAATTTTTTAAGTTGAACTAATAAATTTTTTAAATCTTTTATATAAATCATGTTTGGTCCATCACTAGGAGCATTATCCGGATCATTATGTGTTTCTAAAAATAAACCAGCTACACCAATAGATATAGCAGCTTTGCATAAAGAAGGGATATGTTCTCTTTGACCACCACTTTTATCACCCAAACCTCCTGGTTGTTGCACAGAATGAGTTGCATCAAAAATTACAGGATACTTATATTTTTTCATGATATCTAAACCTTTAAAATCATTAACAAGTGTATTGTAACCAAAAGATGTTCCTCTTTCAGTGATCATTATGTTTTTATTATTTGTAGTTTCTATCTTTGTAAAAATATTTTTTACATCATTTGGTGATAAAAATTGACCTTTTTTTACATTAATAATTTTATTTGTATTACCTGCAGCTAATAATAAATCTGTTTGACGGCATAGAAACGCAGGAATTTGAATAATATCGATAATACTATCTTTTTTTAATTGATTACATTGCTCTTCATTATGAACATCTGTTAAAATTGGTAAATTAAAATTAGTTTTAATTTTTTCAAAGATTTTTAATGCGTCATCGAGTTTTATACCTCTATCACTTTTAATACTTGATCGATTTGCCTTATCAAAGCTAGATTTAAAAATTAAATTAATACCAACATCATCACATATCTTACATAGCTCTTCTGCAATCATCAGTGAGTGACTTTCGTTTTCTATTACGCATGGACCAGCAATTAAAACAAATTGAGAATTATTTGAGATAGAATAATCTTTTAAATTAATATTAATCATTAATTGCAGCCTTTATAAATGATACAAAAAGAGGGTGTGGATCTAATGGTCTTGATTTCAACTCTGGATGAAATTGAACGCCTATAAACCATTTATGTTTTTTACTCTCGAGTACTTCAGGCAATAATCCATCTGGCGACATACCGCTGAAATAATAACCTTTGTTTTCAAATTTAGATAGAAATTTCTGATTTACTTCGTATCTATGTCTGTGTCTCTCACTAATTACTCTATTTTTATAAATCGAAAAGATTTTTGAATTTTTTTTCAAAATAGCTTTGTATGCTCCAAGACGCATCGTTCCACCCTTATCACTATTTTTGTCTCTTTTTTCAATCTTGTTTTTATTTACCCATTCTGTCATTAATCCTACAACTGATTTAGTAGTTTTCTTAAATTCTGAAGAGTGAGCATTTTTAATTTTGAGAACATTTTGTGCTATTTCAATAACTGCTAACTGCATTCCAAGACATATTCCAAAAAAAGGAATATTGTTTTCTCTCGCGTATTTGATAGCACTAATTTTTCCATTAATACCACGAATACCAAAACCACCCGGAATTAGAATTCCATGACAACCTTTTAATTTTTTTATTAAACTAGCGTTGTTTTCTTTTTCAGAATTAATCCATTGAATATCTACATCGGCAGAATTTTCTATACCTCCGTGAACCAATGCTTCATTAAGTGATTTATAACTATCCTTAAGATTTGTGTATTTTCCTACTACTGCAATTTTTACTTTATGTTTTCTATTTTTAATTTTTTTTTGAAGATCGATCCAAGGCTTTAAATTTAGTTTATGATTTTTTGGTTTATAACCCAATTGTTTAAGGAGAGCTTCATCCAAACCATATTTAGAGTATAATGAAGGAACTTCATAAATTGATTTAGCATTCAATGCAGGAATTACTGACTCTTTTTTAACATTACAAAATAAAGATATTTTAGAAATTGAATCATTATCTATTGGTTGTTCAGATCTACACATAATTATATCTGGCTGAATACCAGCATTGAGAAGTTCTTTAACTGAATGTTGAGTAGGTTTCGTTTTTAACTCACCTGCTGAACTTAAATATGGAATATAAGTCATATGAATTAATGCTGATGAAATATTTTTATCATTTCTAATTTGTCTTATTGCTTCTAAAAAAGGTAGGGATTCAATATCTCCAACTGTTCCCCCTATTTCATAAATTGCGATATCTTCATTTTTTAAATCACTATTAATAAATGATTTTATTTCATTGGTAACATGAGGAATTACCTGAATTGTTGAACCAAGGTAATCTCCCTTTCTTTCTTTTAGAAGAACATTGGAATAAATCTTACCTGACGACACGCTATCTGATTGTTTAGCTGATTGATTTGTGAATCTTTCGTAATGACCCAGATCTAAATCTGTTTCTGCACCATCATCAGTAACATAAACTTCTCCATGTTGATATGGACTCATTGTTCCTGGATCCACATTTAAATACGGATCTAACTTTCTTATCCTTACTTTAAATTTTCTACTTTTTAGAAGAGTTGCTAGAGAAGCTGAGGCTATACCTTTTCCAAGAGATGATGCGACGCCACCCGTAATAAAAACAAAATGCATTACGGAATACCGTGATACATAATAGAACTTATTATAGCAAGATATTATTAATTATTTTCTGGTATAGATGGTTCTTCTGAAGTTTCTTCATTGTTAATTGAAGGAAGTGATTCTAAAACATTGCGATCTGAGCCTATTGAGGCGGTAATTGTAAGAACAATACTCATAATCATGAACAAACCAGCAGTTATTGCAGTTAGCCTAGAAAGTAGGTTTGCAGTACCTCGCGCTGACATTAATCCAGTTGAAGTTCCACCACCAAGGCCCAGGCTATCGTTATCAGAACCTTGTAATAAAACTAATATAACCAAAGCAATCGCAAGTATCAGCTGGATTATTACTAATGTTGTCATGATTGCGCTTATATTAAATTGATTTTATTTATCAAGAAATAATTGTATTGAATTCATCAACTTTTAATGATGCACCACCAATTAAGCAGCCATCTACGTTACTTAATTCAGTAATTTCTTTTGAATTTGAGGACTTAACAGAACCTCCATAAAGAACCTTAAAACTTCTAAATTTAGTATCATAATTTTTAATTAGTTCATGTACTTGATTTATTTCATCTAAGGTCGGGGTTAATCCAGTTCCTATTGCCCAAACTGGCTCATAAGCAATTAAAGCATTTTGATGATTTGCTGAATTTGGAACACTATCTTTAATTTGTGAAGATAAGATTTTTTCTGTTAAGTTGTTTTCTTTTTGCTCTAAGGTTTCGCCTATACAAATAACTGGAATAATATTTTCTTCAATTAGATTTGAACTTTTAATATTTACATTATCATTAGTTTCAGAAAAGTATTGTCTTCGCTCAGAGTGTCCAACCAAACAAAAATCTATATTATTATCTTTCAACATTAAGGCAGATAATTCTCCAGTATAAGCACCTTCTTTATAAGAGGAAACATCTTGTGCTCCACAAAATAAGTTTTCATTATTTCCTTTTAGTGATTTTAAGTAAATTGAAGGTGAGCAGATAATCGTACAATTATTAGAATTAACTTTTAATTTTTCATAATAATCTTTTAAAAATGAGGAATTTCCATTTAATTTCCAATTTGCAATGAAAATTGAAGAATATTTATCAAGATTTACCATAATTACTTTTATTTATAGAAACTAATATTATAGAAGCAATAGAAATTTTATGAGATTTTTTAGAAATTCTTGGATTGGAATTGGTTTAGCTATTCTTTTTGGAGCTAGCTTGTTTTTCTTTAGAGGGCAAGCAAGATACTCAAATTTATTTAATTCTGATAATTTTGTAGCTGATATTTCTGGCACACCTATTTCAACTACAAAATTTATGCGTTCAATGGATATGAATATTAATCAATTTTCTCAAATGATTGGAAGTAAATTAACTGGCGATCAGGTTAGAAACTTTCAAGTTCATCAAATTGCTCTTCAAAATTTAGTCAATAGCGCAGTCTTTGAAAATGAGTTTGATAAAATAAATTTTATTTTAGATGACACCACAATTGCAAAAGAAACAAAAAGAAATTTTCCAGATCTCTACATAAACAATAAATTAGATGATGAAATATTGAATACTTTTTTAAGAAGACAAGGCTTGAAAATTGAGGATCTTGTTGATTTAATAGACTTTGAAACAAGGTCGATTGTATTTGATCAGCTTTTCTTTCAAAAAAATTATCCATTAGAGTTGCAAATAAATTTTAATAAGTATGATAATCAGAGTAGAGACATAGAGTTGCTTAAAATACCTTACGACGAAATCAAACTTGAAAACTATAGTAAAGATCAAATTTCCAAAGATAATAATGAACTATTAGATTACTTTAATAATAACTCTGCTGCATATATGACAAAAGAAGAAAGAGATATTTCATACATATTAATTAGCAAAAGTGATTATCGCAACAATTTTTCACCTTCAGAAAATAGTCTTAATGATTATTATAATAATAATAAAAACTTATTTATTAATCCAGAAGAGAGAAGTTTTAAACAATTTAATTTTAAATCAAAAGAAGAAGCAGATGATTTTAAAATAAAAGTTTCTGGAAAAACTAATGAAGAAATTATTAAATATGCAGAAGAAAATAATATAGTTTTTAATGATTTCAAAAATGTTGATAAAAATAAAGTTTTAGAACAACTTGCAAATGCAATATTTGAATTAGACAAAGGAAGTATGTCAGATGTAGTACAAACAACCTTGGCGTATCATATAATTATTTTGGATGAAATTTTCCCAGAAAAAGAATTAACATTTGATGAAGTGAAGAATGAAATAAATAATACATTAATCAATTTTGAAGTAGATAATTACTTTAATGAATTAAAATCAAGCCTCGACCAACAAATACTTGATGGGTTTTCAATTAATGAAATAGCAGATCAAAATAATCTGAAATTAATCATCAAGAAAAAAATTATTAATAATACTAACGAAGATGACCCTACTTTAAGTAACGTAATTTCATTTTCTTTTACACAAAATAAAGATTTTGTTAGTGATTTAGTAGATATTGATAATGATACTTCTTTTATTGTAAACATTGATGACATTTATCCGTCAAAAATAGAGAGTATTGATAATATCTTTGACAGTGTTTTAAATGATTTTATTTTTACAAAAAAAACTGAACAAGCAGAAAATATTTTTGAAAATAATAAAGAGACCTTCACAGATATAAGTAAATTTTATGCAACTAATCCGGATAATTTAATTTTATCTTTAAAGACTAATGATGAATTACCAATATCTTTTAAACAAAAGATTTTTGAAACTGATATTGATAAAGTAACTTTTGGATCAGATGAAAATGCTATTTATTTTGCTAATATTAAAAGTATAAAGATGCCTGAAGAAGGTGAAAATATATCAAATATTAATTTAATAGGTGATTTGAAAACAGCATTTGGTAGTGAGATTATTAAGACAAAAGAAATTTCGTTCAATGATGAACTTATAAATGGTCTTTTATCTCAGTATAAATGAGTCTAGAAAAAAAAATTTTTATAAGTCAATATAATAAAGGCTTACCTCAGATATTAAAAAAAAATCTTATTGCTGATATTGAAACACCATTTTCATCATTATTAAAAATTAGTAAATCGGAAAAATATTCCTTTCTATTAGAGTCAGTAGAGGGTGGAAGTAAAAGAGGACGTTACTCATTACTTGGTTGTGATCCAGATTTAATTTGGACAGTTGAGAAAGGTAAGGCAAAAATAAAATATTTGGATCATAATTTTGATTATAAACTAGATCAAAAGCCAATTCATAGTCTTAAAGAACTTGTAAAAATTTCAAAATTTAAAAATAATGAAATTGACGTTCCTTTCCCAACACTAGTTGGATATCTAGGATATCCAATGATTCAATATATTGAAAAAATTAAACTAAGTAATAAGGACAATATAAAAATACCTGATGCAATTTTAATCAGACCAAAAATTGTCGCAGTTTTTGATAATATTAAAGATATTATTTCCCTTATGACAGTTACGTATCCAAGTAAAAAAATCTCAGCAGAAAAAGCCTATAGAAAAAATAAATTACTTATTGATAAAACAATTAAAAAGTTAGAAAAAAGTATTTTAAAATCTGCACAAAAGAAAAACAAAAAATCTAAATTAAAATTTAAATCAAATTTCAAGAAAGAACAATTTTATAAAATTGTAAATAAAGCAAAAGAATATATTAAGAATGGAGATATCTTCCAAGTTGTACCTTCACAGAGATTTGAAACAAAATATAATTTACAGGCAGTCAATCTTTATAGATCGTTAAGACGACTAAATCCATCTCCTTATCTTGTAAATCTTAACTTTGATAAAATTGGCCTTGTTGCATCTAGTCCAGAATTAATGGTACAATTAAGAAATAAAAAAGTTACGATAAGACCAATTGCAGGAACAAGGAAAAGAGGAAAGAATGCCTCTGAAGACCTTTATTTATCTAATGACTTACTGAATGATAAGAAAGAACTCGCAGAACACTTAATGCTTTTAGATTTAGGAAGGAACGATGTTGGTCGCGTTGCAAAAAAAGGAACAGTGAATGTTACTGAAAAGATGATTATAGAATACTACTCTCATGTAATGCATATTGTTTCAAACGTTGAGGGAAAAATAGATAATAATTTAGATGCTCTAGATGCTTTAATGGCTGGATTTCCAGCAGGTACAGTTTCTGGTGCACCAAAAATAAGAGCGATGGAAATCATAGAAGAACTTGAAAATTTAAATAGAAGTTTTTATGCTGGTTGTATGGGTTATTTTGATTCTAATGGAGACATGGATACTTGTATTAGCTTGAGGACTGGGCTTGTAAAAGATAATAAATTATACATTCAGGCTGGTGCTGGAATAGTTTATGACTCAGTCCCAAAAAATGAACATCAAGAAATTTTGAATAAAGCTAGTGCTTTAATGGCAGCCGCAGAGGATTCATACAAATTCGATATATGATATTATTGATAGATAATTATGATAGTTTTACTTACAATGTAAAACACTACTTATTGGATTTAAATCAGAAGGTTGTTGTTTTTAGAAATGACAAGATTTCTATAAATAAAATTCGTAAATTAAAACCTAAATCAATAGTTATTTCACCAGGTCCATGCACACCAAATGAAGCTGGAATAAGTCTTAATATCGTTGCAGAATTATCAAAACAATTTCCTATACTTGGCATTTGTTTAGGGCATCAAACTATTGGTCAAGCTTTTGGAGGTAAAATCATTAAATGCAAAGAAATCATGCACGGAAAAGTTGATACAATTAATCACTTTGGACACTCTATATTTAAAAATGTAGAAAGAAAATTTAAAGCAACTAGATATCACTCACTTATAATTGATAAAAGAAATATGCCTAAAGATTTTTTAATTACTGCTGAAACAAATAATAAGATTATAATGGGTATTGCACATAAAAAATTACCAATATTTGGACTACAATTTCATCCAGAAAGTATAGGTACTGATATGGGTAAAATTATTTTAAAAAACTTTTTAAACTTAGCAAAATAATGGATCAAACTTTAATATTAAATAAAATTCTCGAACAACAAAATCTGAATATTGAAGAGAGTATGTATATATTCAATAAAATTATGAGTGGAGAATTAGATGATATTAAAATTACATCAATACTAATTGGTTTAAAGTTAAAAGGTGAAACAAAAGAAGAAATTATCGGTGCAGCCAAAGTAATGAGAGAGAAATCTCTAAAAATAAACTCTCCTGAAAATACAATTGATACTTGTGGCACTGGTGGAGATATGAAAGACACATTAAATATATCAACAAGTGCAGCAATAGTTGCTGCAAGTGCTGGCGTTATTATAGCAAAGCATGGTAACCGTTCGGTTAGTTCAAAATCAGGTTCTGCAGATATGCTAGAAAAAATAGGTTATAAGATTACAAATAATGTAGAAGATTTAGAAAACTCATTATCAAATAAAAATTTTTGCTTTTTATTTGCTCAAAATCATCATTCTGCCATGAAGAATGTAATTAATGTTCGTAAGAATTTAGCTACACGTACAATTTTTAATTTATTAGGCCCTCTTACAAATCCTGCTGAAGCAAGTAAACAGCTTCTAGGTGTCTATTCAAGAGATTTAGTTTCTATGCATTGTAATTGCTTAAAAGAACTAGGTTCTGAAAAAGCGATGGTTGTTCACGGATTGGATGGTTTAGATGAAATAAGTTTATCAGACAATACTCTAATAAATGAATTGAAAGATAATAAAGTTCTGGAATATAGTTTTGATCCAAGAGACTATGGTTATAATTTAATTAAATTAGAAGATATAAAAGGTGGAGATCCAGAATATAATGCAAATTGTTTTAATAAAATGATTAATGGCGATTATAGAGAATTTCAAATGATTGTAGAAATAAATGCAGGAGCGGCAATATATTTATCCAATTTAAGAAATAATCTAAAAGAGAGTTTTGATTTAGCAAAAAAAACAATTGAGGAAGGAGTTACAAAAAATTTTGTAAATTCACTAATTAATGGGTAATATACTTCAAAAAATTTGTGAAGCTAAATCTAAAGAATTAGAAGAAACAAAGAAAAGATGTTCTTTTAAAACATTAGAAAAATTAATTTCCTCAAAATTAGAGAAACGTGAATTTAAAGAAAAATTACTTTCAGCTCAAAAAAATAAAAAAAATTTTATAATTGGCGAAGTAAAAAAACAAAGTCCAAGTGCAGGTGAAATAATTTCAGATTACATACCAGAAGACATTGCGATTTTATATGAAAGATCAGGTGTTGGAGCATTATCGATTTTAACAGAAAGTAAATATTTTTTAGGCAATATTGATCATTTATCTCTGGTTAAAAACAAAACAAATTTACCTATTTTAAGAAAAGATTTTATTATTGATAAATATCAAATTTTAGAAAGTAAGATTTATCAAGCAGACTGTATATTGTTAATTTTATCAATATTATCAGATGATCAGGCAATAGAATTTATAAATTATGCAAATGAATTAAAATTAGATTGTATTATAGAGGTTCATGATGAAGACGAACTGAAAAGAGCAATCAAATTAGACTACCCTGTTATTGGAATTAATAATAGAAACCTTAAAAGTCTTGAAATTAATTTAAATAACTCAATAAATTTGAATAAAAATTTAACTAATGATTATATTTTAATTGCAGAAAGTGGAATTAAAACTTCTGATGATATAAAAAAATTTAATTCAACAGGGATATATAATTTTTTAATTGGAGAAAGTTTGTTAAAATCTAAAGATAAAGAAAAGAAAATAGGAGAATTGCTTTTAAATGAGTCATATTAATAAAAAAGGAAATCCTTATATAATTGACATATCAAATAAAGATGTCACAGAAAGAGTAGCAGTTGCTTCTGGTGAAATTAAATTTGATAAAGAAACATATAAAAAAATAAAATCATTTGAGACAAAAAAAGGGAACCTAGAAAAAACTGCAATAATTGGTGGTATTATGGGGGCAAAAGAAACTTCTAGATTGATACCGCTTTGTCATAATATTCCAATCAATCACATAAATATTGAGGTTATAAAAAATGATAAAAAATTTATTTTTATTGTCAAAAGTACAGTTAAAACAAACGCAAATACTGGTGTGGAGATGGAGGCATTAACTGCCGTTACAATTAGCTGTCTGACAATTTATGACATGTGTAAGTACTTAAATAAAAAAATTATAATTCAAAATATACATCTTGTTTCGAAAACAGGTGGTAAATCTAATATTTAAATAACTGATAAATATAGATATTTATATTTGTTCTTGTTTTGATCTTAAAGAACATATATAGAACAATTATGCTTACAAAAAAACAAAAAGAGCTATACGATTATTTAAAAAATTACATTTCAAGTAATGAAATTTCCCCTTCTTTTGAGGAAATGAAAAGTGCAGTTAATCTGAAATCAAAGTCAGGTATTCATAGATTAATAACAAGTCTAGAAGAAAGAGGTTTTATTAAAAGATTAAAGCACAAGGCACGAGCAATGGAAATTATTAATAAAGATAATATTGATAAAGAAAATTCTTTGTCGAATAGCATTAATATCCCATTAATTGGTGCAATAGCTGCAGGTGAAGCAATAGAAGCCATTGAAAATGCTGATGAATTTGTTTCTGTACCCTCTTCGATGACGTCACCAAATGCTAAATATTTTGGATTAAAAGTAAAAGGTCTATCTATGATAGATAAAGGAATATTTGACGGTGATATTGCTGTGATAAAAAAGACAAATAATGTTGAAAATGGTAAAATTGCAGCTGTTATTACACAAGATAACGAGGTTACTCTAAAAACTATTAAATTTGATCAAAACAAGGTTTTGTTAATTCCTGCTAATCAAAGTTTTCAGACAAAGGAATATGAAGCAGGTGAAATACAAGTCCAAGGGACTTTATCTGGTATTATAAGAAAATATAATTAATAGTTTATCTTAATTTTTAGATGACTATGTTACAAACACGATTTGCACCCTCTCCTACTGGCAATCTACATCTTGGAGGTGCTAGAACTGCTTTAATTAATTATATTGTAAGTAAAAAATCAGCATCATCTAAATTTTACTTAAGAATTGAGGATACAGATCATGAAAGATCAAAACAAGAGTATACAGATAACATAACTAATTCTTTAAAATGGCTTGGGCTTGATTGGGATGAGAAAATTCAAGTTCAATCTAAAAGATTATCAAGGCATCAAGAAATTGCTAGAGAATTACTTCAAAAAAAACAAGCTTTTAAATGCGTATGTTCTGAAGAAAAAATGGCTAAACAAAGAAAGTTAATTAAAGAAAATAAAAATTATTCTAAAAAAATATGTACTGAATGTAAAAATGATAATGATATTCAAAGTAGAGATGAAGGTTTTGTAGTTAGATTAGATGTGCCAGATGAAGGCAATTTAAAAATTAAAGATACAATTCAAGGAGACGTCACAGTAGCAAATTTAGAGTTAGATGATTTTATTTTACTAAGAAAAGATCAATCACCCACTTACATGTTATCTGTAGTAGTGGATGATCATGATTTAGGAATCAATTATATTATTAGAGGTGACGATCATTTTATTAATACTTTTAGACAATATTACATATATAAATTTATGAATTGGGATATACCTCAATATGCTCATATTCCTCTTATTCACGGAGAAGATGGAACAAAATTATCAAAAAGACATGGTGCCGTAAATATTTTAGATTTAAAAAAAGACGGTTATTTAAAAGAAGCAATTATTAACAATCTTATACTTTTAGGTTGGTCAAATAACCAAGAGAAATCAGAAACTATTGAAATAGAGGAAATAATTGAAAATTTTGAAATATCAAATTTATCTAAATCATCTAGTATATTTAGTTTTGATAAATTAGATTTTT
>CACHLW010000008.1 GCA_902580765.1 uncultured Alphaproteobacteria bacterium
CAGCCAACTCTAACGCTTGTTGCCAAAAATGAATTGCTTCTCTTTTTCTATTCATAGCATAATAAATATCACCAAGATGGTCTAGAGATATTGCTTCACCAGGAGCAATATCTATTACCTTTTCCATTAACCTTGCTGCTTCTGAAAGATTATTTTTTTTAAAATGAGCCCACGCTAAACTGTCTATAATATAAAAACTATCAGGATTAGCTTTATATGCCTCCTCTAACATTTTCAAAGAACGGTCTAATTTAATATTTCTTTCAACCCAACCATATGCAAGATAATTTAAAACATTTGGTGTTCCAGGTTTAATTTCTAAGGATCGTAGAAAATCTTTTTCAGCTAAGTCCCATTCATCTTTTTGTTCATAGCAAATACCTCGCATATAAAAAATATTCCAGAGATCATCCTGGTTTTCTTTAATCATTTCATCATAAACATCTAAAGCTAAATCATACTTTTTATTGTAACGATAAAAATCACCTAAAGTTTTTTTAAGAGAATAATTGTTATTATTATTTTCAACTAATGATTTAATTTTAGTTTCAGCTTCCTCATAGGTATTATTGAATAAGTAATGTCTAGCAAGACTATTCTGAGCATCTAAATAATAAATACTTTCTTTATCTATCTTCGCATATATATCTGATGCAACCTTATCTTGTCCAACTTGCGAAAATAACTCTGCTTTGATAATCATTGCTCTGTCGTTTTTTGGATCAAGTATTTTTGCGAGTGAGGTATAAAATAATAAAAAATTATAATTTAAACGACTTTGTTCATTATTTGAATATGAAGATGATACCAATTCAACTAGAGCATTACTTATAGTACTATTATTTTTAAGTCTGTTATCAGCAAAAAAAATAAAGTCTAATAATTCACTTGGTTGCAGCATATTATCTCTTAGTTCAATGATGTCTTTAAATTTTTTATCTTTGTAAAGAGATGTGGTTTTTATAATTAGAGCTTCTGGGTTTTTTTTGTTTTCACTTAAGATTTTATCAGCAATTTTTAAAGCTAAAACTAGATCCTCTGTAATTATTGCAGCAATAGCTTTATCTAAAAGACTGTCTTGAGATAGGGTGATTTTATCCATATTAAATTTAAATAAAGTGGAACTATAATCATAATTATTAAAGGCAGATTGTGAGATTAAAAAAGACGAACTAGTTAAGGCTAAAGCTCCAGAATTAATAACCAGAAAAATTAAGATAAATTGTAGTTTTTTAATTAAATTAACCATTTCAAATATAGTATAGTTACACTATGAATAGATAATTGTAATTTTACATGAATCAATCAAATAAAAAAAATTTAGAATTTATTATTAATTCAGGGGTAAATTATTTTCTTCAGGATTCTCCTAGAAACTGGTTTGTAAATGAGAAAAAATTAGAGCAGCCTAGTTTTGACAAGGATACTGGGGATAAAAAATCTAAAATTGATAGTGTTATTGAAGATCTTAAAAATCATAAATCGCCTCTCCAAAAAACAGCAAAAAATTTAGTAGTTTATGATGGTAACTTAAATGCAAAAGTAATGTTAATTGGTGAAGCACCAGGCAGGGATGAGGATGAACAAGGAATTCCATTCGTAGGAAGAGCTGGACAGCTATTAAATAAAATGCTTTTGGCCATTAACTTACAAAGAGAAGATGTTTATATTACTAATGTGGTTAATTGGCGTCCAACCGAAAATAGAACGCCTAATGACAATGAAATTTTAGAATTTTTACCGTTTTTGCAAAGACAAATTGATATCATTAAACCTAGATTTATCTTCCTATTAGGTGGTGTCGCAGCAAAAGCCATTTTATCAACCCCTCTTGCACTTGGAAAACTCAGAGGTAAATGGCATGAATACAAATCACTCAATTTAGAAGAAGGCATTCCTACAATAGCCTCCTATCATCCAGCTTTTTTACTTCGATCTCCTCAATATAAAAAACATTCTTGGGAAGATTTACAAATGTTACAAGAAAAATTGAAAAATGAATCATAAAAAATTTTCTATTATTTGTATTTTTGTATTCTTTGTATTCTTTGTATTTTTTTCGAAACAAATCTATGCATACCAACAAGATATAGTCATCAAATATGATAATATTTTCTCAACAAAAGTTCTTAGTGAAGAAGATGTATATAATTATCAACAAGCTTATAAATTTCAGGAAAAATGCAAATGGAAAAGCGCAAATAATTTTATTTTAAAAATAAAAAATAAATCTTTGCTTGGTCATATTTATGCACAGAAATTTTTACATCCTAATTGTTATCGATCAAAGTATTTGGAATTATATTATTGGCTTAAAAAATATAATGATCACCCTCAAGCAAAACAAATTTATAAATTGGCTATTCGAAGAATGCCAGCCGGTTATAAAAGTCCAACTAAACCTAGCGCTCCAATTGGTATAGAGTCAGAACAAGTAAAAAGTAAAAAAACTAGTAAATATAAAAGTTCAAAGAAACTATCCAACAATCAGAGAGCTGAAAAAAGAAAATTAATTAATGATATCAAATCAAGAGTGAATAAAGGTTGGCCAACGGGAGCAGTACAACTATTAAATCAAAGAGATGTAGATCTATTATTAGATCAAGTTGAGATAGATCAACAAAAAGAATTAATAGCGAAAGGATATTTCTTAGCAAATAAAAATGATTTAGCAATTCAATATGCTTCTGAAGCTCTTGTTAATTCTGCTAAATATGTTCCTTATGCAGCTTGGACAGCCGGTCTATGTTCTTGGAGATTAGAAAAATATGAAGATGCTGCAAAATATTTTTCTCTCTTTTCGATTAGTTTAAAAGATGATGCATGGCATCAAACGTCAGGAAGTTTTTGGACAGCTAGATCATATGCAAAACTTGGTCGCTATGATGATATTAATTTTTGGTTAAAAAGAGCATCAAATAATCCAAATAGTTTTTATGGAATGCTTGCATTAGAAATATTAGGTGTAGATGAAAAAATAGAATGGATAGAGCATACTGATCTTAATAAAAACAATAGTACAATTTTAAATATACCAGCAGGAAAAAGAATACAGACACTAATACAAGTTGGATTTGCCGATGAATTAGAAAAGGAAATTGTCCATATCAATTCCATTTTAAATAAGGAAATAGCAAAGGAGTCTATTCAAATTGCTGAAAATTTTGATCTTGCCTATACACAATTAAAAATTGTCAATAAGCTAGAAAATTTTGGTATGGATGTTCCAACCTACCTCTACTACCCGACTAGTGTTTGGAAGCCACGAGATGGTTTCAAATTAGAAAAAGAATTACTCCACGCGTTCATGCATCAAGAATCGATGTTTAACATAAAAGCAAAAAGTAAAGACGGTGCTATAGGTTTAATGCAAGTATTACCTTCGACGGCAAAATTTATTACAACAAGTAAAGACGTAAAAAGAAGCAACAATAATATTCTTAAAAATCCCGAAATAAATTTAGAGGTTGGACAAGAATACTTAACGTATCTTCTTGATCTAGAGCAAGTTTCAAGAAATCTTATATTTCTCGCAGCAGCTTATAATGGTGGTCCAGGAAATTTACAAAAATGGAAAAATGAGACAAATTATATGGAAGACTCACTCTTTTTTATGGAAAGTATTCCTTCAAGAGAAACAAGGTGGTTTATAGAAAAAATCTTAACGAAATATTGGATTTACCAAAATAAAAATAATAAAGAAATGCGTTCCCTAAAAATGCTAGCAAATGGAAATGATCCACTTTATTAATAGGTTATGCCAATTGATACTTCTCTAGATTTTGTTCCTATAAATATTGCTGTAATTACCATCTCAGATTCAAGAACTAAAGAGAATGATACATCTGGTGATACATTAGAAAAACGTATTACTAATGCTGGTCATACAATGATTAAACGTACAATTATCCCAGATGATGTTTCTCAAATAAAAGATACCTTAGATACAATGTCAAAAGAAGTAGACATTGATTGCATTATTACAACTGGTGGGACTGGGCTAACAGGAAGAGATACAACACCAGAAGCTGTAAATGCTATTGCTAGTAAACATATCGATGGATTTGGGGAATTATTTCGCCAAGTTAGTTTTGAAAAAATTGGTACATCAGCAATTCAATCACGTGCAGTTGCGGCCTTAATAAATAGTACATATGTTTTTTGTTTACCTGGATCTACGGGTGCATGCAAAGATGGTTGGGATGAAATTTTACAATATCAATTAGACATTAGACACAAGCCCTGTAATTTTGTTGAAATCATGCCAAGATTAAATGAAAAATAGTGACTGATTTTTCTATAGAGAAATCAATTAATGGACCTGTAATTGGTTTAGATGAAGTAGGTAGAGGTCCATTGGCAGGCCCAGTGGTGAGTTGTGGATGTTATTTTTCTAATTATGATAATTTAGAATCAGAAATACCCATTACTGACTCAAAGAAACATACAGCAAAACAAAGAGAAAAATTATTCTTATTTTTTAAAAAATTACAAAAAGAAAAAAAACTTCAATATTACTTAGGTTACGCTAGCGTCAAAGAAATAGATACAATTAATATTTTGGAAGCAACAAAATTATCAATGAAAAGAGTGATAGAAAAATTTCATTTAGAAAATCCACATTTTATTATTGATGGAAACTTTTCATTAAATTATCAAAATGAAAAATCTATAATAGGCGGCGATAAAAAATCTTTATCGATTGCAAGTGCATCTATTATTGCAAAAGTTCACCGTGATCGACTGATGAGTATACTTGATAGTAAGTTTACATTTTATGATTGGAAAAAAAATGCAGGTTATGGAACTAAAAAACATATTGATGCAATACACAAGTACGGTGTAACTCAGTTTCACCGAAAATCATTTGAACCAATTAAATCGTTATTAAAAAAATAAATTACCCAAATTTATCCATGCAAAGAATGCATATCAAATATTATTTTATTATGCTTCAAAAAGATGCGACAAACACTAAATATTAATTAAGTTTCATCATTCCTCCCATTTGATGAACTATTCCAGGGGTCTACGGACCCCTTTTTTTATATTTTTAGCCAAATTTTAAGGTTATCCCTACCTAAAGATTCCACCTGTTGATAACTCAATTGACCTGATTCCATATCTGCTTAAAGATTCTTTTTATCAATTATGAAGAAAAATCAAATTATTTTGGGTGATTCCATTAAAGAAATGAAAAAATTAAAAGATCATTCGGTTGATCTTATTTTTGCTGATCCACCATATAATCTTCAATTAAAGGATACATTATACAGACCTGATCAAACAACGGTCGAAGCTGTTACACAAGATTGGGATAAATTTAGCACATATAAAGAATATGATCAATTTACCAATGCATGGCTTAATGAATGTAAACGTGTTCTAAAAAAAGGTGGAGCACTTTGGGTGATAGGAAGTTATCATAATATTTTACGTGTAGGCTCTACAATCCAAGATGAAGGCTTATGGATCTTGAATGATATTATTTGGCATAAAACAAACCCTATGCCAAACTTTCGTGGTACACGTTTCACAAATGCCCATGAAACACTTTTATGGTGTACAACATCAAGAGAGGCAAAATACACATTCAACTATCAAAATCTCAAAGAACTAAATGAAGGAAAACAAATGCGTAGTGACTGGTATATTCCTATTTGTTCAGGGAAAGAAAGATTACGTAAAGATAACAATCAACGATCACACCCAACACAAAAACCAGAAGCTCTCCTCTACCGAATTTTATTAGCTTCGACAAACAAAGGAGATCTTGTTCTTGATCCTTTTTCTGGAAGTGGGACAACAGCTGTTGTGGCTAAGAAATTACAACGTAACTTTATTGGCATAGAAAAAGATAAAGAGTACGTCAAACTTTCAAAAGAACGATTAAAGAATACAAAAGTATTGAAAGAAGAAGTAGTCACTATTGCAAAGAGCAGAAAAGAATTACCAAAAGTACCTTTTGGTGAATTAGTCGAGCAAGGAATTATACCGCCAGGTGCAGTATTAACAGATAAAAAAGAACGCTTTAAAGCAACAGTTAGTATTGATGGAACACTTAAAATAAAAGATTTATCAGGTTCTATTCATCAAATGGGAGCAAAAATACAAGGACTGCCAAGTTGCAATGGATGGGATTTTTGGCATGTGAAGGATAAGTCAAAATCAGTCCTACTAGATGAAATACGATCTAATTACCGAAAAGATAAACTGAATTAAAAAAAATTTTCATTTTAAACTATTAAGTTTTCTGCTAGTTTTATTATTATTCAAAATAAAAACTGCTTATTAAATAAAAGGGCTATTATGAAAAAATTTGAAGACTTAATGAGTGTTAAAAATGAAATTGAAAATATAACTGCAGAAGAAGCAAAAGAAAAACTTAATGATCCAAATGTACAATTCATTGATGTTAGAGATAAAGAAAGTTTTGAAAAAGAAACTATTGGAAATGCGATGCATTTGGACAAGGCTTTTCTTGAATTTTATTTAGCCGAGGGTAGCCCTTTAGAAAATGAATTTTTTAAAAATAACCCGGATAAAGAATATGTTGTATTTTGTGGTGTCGGCGGACAAGGAACTTTAGCCACTAAAACAATGCAGGATATGGGCATTAAAAACGTTAAGAATATTACTGGTGGTATGGCTGAATGGGAAAAAATTAAAAAACAATAAACTAATTAATATTTTTAAAAATTGTACGTCAGCATTAATTCTGCTTCTTGATTAGAATTATTACTAATAGACTGATTAGCATTAAATCCTAAATCAAAACCATATATATTTTTTGATATACCAAGTTTAGCCTCTGCGTTTTCATCACCAGCTAATGACAGGCTGTATTGCGTCTCACGGTTTGATATAAAGTTAATAGCAAAGTCTATCGTGTCTCTTCGTTCACTTCTGTTACCTTGAATCCTACTATAACTAGAGTTAATATTTAAATAATCTCCAGCGGTATATGTCAATCCAATCATAGAACTGATCAAATGATCTGAATTAGCTTCTTGCGTATAAGTATAAATTGTTGAAGTGTCTGTTACATAATTGATCTTGGCATCAGATTTGTTACTAAAATCAGTAATAAATTTAAGCGATCCAAATGGTTGAAATTTATTTTCATTAAACTGAATATTATCACTAACTTCAAAACCAAATGAGGCTAATCCACTCTCAATTCTCTGACTTGCATAATACAACGCATTTAATCCAGTCTCCTTGTAGTCATCAAGTTTAGTATAACCTAAATCAAGACGTCCAATTGGTGTTATATTAAAATTACCTTTATCAATTGTTTTACCGTAATTGATAGAGCCAAATATTTGTGTTCCATCCCGCGTCCCAGTTAATACATTAGAATTATGGACTCTTTTCAAATCACTTTCTATTAACCCTATGCCTAATAATGTTTCGATAAAATTATTATTATCAAGTGGCCTTGCTCGGTAAATAGAGAAATTTATATTTTCACTATCAACACTTGTTCCATTTGTTCCAATATCCGTATCACTTTCACCATACTGAATAGCAAAACCAAGAAAATCACTATCACTTAATTTTTTATCAAATCCAAATGCTACTGCTTGACCTTCAGTTTCTTGTTTTGATGAATTTGTACTATCACCAATTTTTGACAGATAAGTTGATCCGGATGTCCATGCAGACCAATTATTCGGCATGATGGAATTGGTATTTTTTTCTATATTATCATTTGCTAATGAGGTGAGAATTGTATTGCCAAAATCTATCTGCAAACCTTGGCTAGATAAAGTATCACTCAATCTATTTTGTCTTAAAAATCGTAAACGATTTGAGACAGTATCAATAGACTGACTAATATAGTTTTTTGCTAATTCACTTTGCGCATCTATGGAGCCTACAACATCTTTAATTGTTGTGGGATCCAACCTATCATCGCTAACAGTAAAACTTAAAGCCGTTGTTGATGTTATACCAGCATAAGAAGCATCACTTCCGTCATCAAAAGCTGTGGCATCAATTAAAACATAATATTCAACATTATATTCAAAATCTGAACTGGGATTAATTGTTATCGCGGTTGTTCCAGTACCAGTTACTTGACTATTGGTGACATCTATTGTTTCAACAAGAGAATTATCAGATGTTTTATAAATTTTTATATTGCCACTTTCTACATCCATCGATTCACTAAAGTTTAAAACTATATTAGCATCTATTGAAACACCGGTAGCATTATCTGCTGGTACTGAAGAACTTAGAGTTGGTGTTGTTAAATTATATGCTGCACCTAGCGAAAACTCATTAATCCCCCCTTGATGGTTTTCAGCAATAAACAATTTATCTCCATTAGCATTAAATGTGATGTCATAAGGTGCAGTTGTATCTGGAATACTAAAAGTATCAACATGCTTAGCAGTCGTAACATCATAACCTGTTGTTAAGACATATTCATCAATTTGTTCATCAGTACCATCTATATCCAAAATGAACATGGTTGTTCCATCAGAACTAAATGCCAATGATCTTGGTGCTGAAGAGTTATCAGAAATGTCAAGAGTTGTAACATAACTGATCGTGCTCACATCAAACCCAGTTGTTAAACTGTATTCATCAATCTTCTTGCCTGATCCGAAGACGGTAAACAATTTCGTACCATCTCCATTGAATGCAAAACCACTAGAACTATTATCTAATGTACCATCATTAGTTGAACTGCTAGTTGCGTTACTTGCAGTTGAAGTGTCATAGGGTGTACTTAGAACAACTTCTCTTATAGTTTTTATAGAAGTAGCAGGAAGAAAAAACATTTTGCTACCATCACTATTAAATCGTAAATAATGAGGATTATCAATATGGCTATTTCCATCGGTAGACTTTAAAAGCACGTCTCCTCGCGTAATAGTTGATGATAAATCAAAAGGAACTGATAAGGTAAATTGTTCTATACGATCGGTCACAACTGTACCTACAAACATTTTACTACCATCAGTATTGAATGCTATACCCCTAACAAAATTACGATTATTTATGGTATTAACTTTGTACTCTACTTCAAATGATGTACCTCCTGCTTTAATAGGAAGAGTAAAAAAACAATTGAATAATAAAAATAGAAAAAGGTAAATTGAGTATTTATTTATTTTGACCAAGCTTACAAACATAAAAAACTTTTAATAATATTTGGCCTTTTTTATTTTAAAATAGGGCTAGTGGCCGACCTATTTGTATAATTATCAGTCTTTTTAAGTATTTTTTTTAAATTTAATAGAATTATTCTTGGATGCGGGCATAAATCCTAGGCATGTAGACAAACAGAGTGAGTGCTCTTGCAATAAAGAAAAGGCAGAGAGACAGCCATAATCCTGTATTCCCAAAACTTGCTATTAAAAAGAAAGAGACAACAATATAGATGGCGACAGATACGATCATCGCATTTCGTAGTTCTGTTGTTTGCGATGCACCAACAAAGATACCATCAAATTGAAAACAAAAAGAAGCGGCAAAAGGAATAATGATTACCCAGTAAGAAAAATTAAAACTAATTTCTCGAATGTCAGGTAAATCTGTCATCGTAATAATGAAATAATTTTTACTAAAGAAAAAGATTACACATATTACCAAGCCGGTTAACGTACTTAGGATAAAGGAATTTTTTATCACATCTCTTAATAATTGTTTATTTTTTGATCCAATAGAATATCCAACAATACCCTCTGTAGAGAATGCATAAGCATCAAGAACATAAGCGGATAACATAATAAAATTTAGCAAAATGGTATTTGCTGCTACTGTTTCTTCACTGATAGAATTACCAAGATAGGTAAAATATAAAAAGGCAAAAGCAAGAAGAAGAGATCGGATAAATATATTAAGATTAATATTAAAAATATTTTTTACTTTACTGAGATTGAAAATTTTTTTTGTATTAAATTCTAATTTAGTTATCTTGCTTAGATCATAGAACGTATAGAATAAAAAGATTATCGTTGTCAGTGTTGAGGCTACAAGAGTGCCTAAGGCAACACCTAAAACATTTAAATTAAAATATAAAACAAAGACTAAACTTAAAATTATATTGGCAATAGAATAAAACCCGACAATAAGGCTGGATGTTTTTGTTTTTTGTAAACCAATAAACAATCCTGTGATCACAAAAATTGTTAGCTCACCAAAAGAGGAGTAAATACGAAAGGTAAAATAATCTTTAAAATATAGTTTCGTCTCTTGCGATAACTCAAAAATAGATAAGGAAATATTATATATGTATGTTTGAAGAATAACTAATAGGAGGGAAATAATAATAACAAAAGCAATATTACGTAAAAAAATATTTACGATTTCTTCATAATCTTTTGATCCATCTGCTTGTGCGATCATTCCAACCGTACCTGATCGTAAAAAACCAAAACTCCCAAAAAGAATGGAAAAGACACTGGCCGCAATACTAGTCGCAACCAAGTAACTAGCATTATCAAGATTACCCATTAAACCCGTATCAACAATAGCCACAAAAGGAATGACTAAATTTGCAAAAAAAATAGGGATAGATAATTTAAAAATATTTTGAATAGAGGATTTTGAAGACATTTTTAGTTTAGCAAGAATTTATATTAGTAAAATTTGATAATAAGTAATTAAGGCTACTTTCTTATCAAAATATTCACTATCTTTATTTATCAAATCTTATAAAGCATTACATACTTTAAATGAAAATTGGCAGATACAAATACGAGTTTGATTTCTTTAGTTGGATCAAAAAAACTGAGCTAGTAGAACTAGATGGTGTTAATCCATCTGATGATCCAGTGCGCCCAGAACTTGATAATGACTTTCGTACGTCAAAAGGAAGAAAAATTTTTGGGCTCAAATATAAGGATGATATTGAGGGTATTGCCTGCTTTGCCTTTACAAATGAAATACCCGCAACCATTAAAGAAATGGATTTGATGAGTGTTGAAGAAGATCAAGCAACCATTCCAATTGCCTATACGTTATGGTCTTTTAAAAAAGGAGCAGGAAAAAAAATTATGAAAGAATTACAAAAATATATTAAATCAAAAGAGCAGTTTGAAAGTATTATTACTATTTCTCCTCTTACGCCTGTTGCTACCCATTATCATATTCGAAATGGTGCAAGATTAATTAAGATTAACCCTACAACACAGAACTTCGAATATAAAATTTAAGACGTAGGGGTTCAAAAAGTATTATTTGAACTATTTATTTTACAAATCGAAACAAAATAAATATTGTTGGAAATGGCCTACCAGATAAATACTAATTATTCCGTTACTTTTGATGATGTTTTGCTCTCACCAGCGTATTCGGAGATAAAACCAAAAGATGTAGATACGTCGATTACGATTGGAAAAGTCAAATTACATATTCCCATACTATCTGCTGCTATGGATACCGTGACAGAGAATAAAATGGCGATCAATCTAGCATTTAATGGTGGTCTTGGTGTTATTCACCGTAATATGCCAATTGATAAACAAGCAAGTGAAGTCAAGAAAGTTCATAGTTTTAAAGTTAATGTTAAAAAATTTCAAAATGCTGTAATTAATTCTAACAAACAAATTGCAGTAGGCGCTGCAATCGGTGTTGAAAATAATGCTTACTTACGACTATTAGAATTATTAAAAGTTGGTGTTGATATAGTCTTTATTGATGTTGCTCATGCACATACAAAAACAACTTTACAGTTTATTGAAAAAGCAAAAAAAGTTTTAAAGAAAACCCCTCTTATAGTTGGAAACATTGCTACAAAAAAAGCTGCATCGGATTTAATTAGTGCTGGTGTTGATGCTATCAAAGTAGGTATTGGACCAGGATCAATTTGTACTACAAGAGTTGTAACTGGTGTTGGTATTCCTCAACTCTCAGCTGTGATGGATACATTTCAAGTTGCCAAAAAATTTAAAATTCCAGTAATTGCAGATGGAGGAATAAAAACATCAGGCGATATTGCAAAAGCTATAGCAGGTGGCGCAAGTGCTTGCATGATAGGCTCTTTATTTGCCGGCACTGAAGAGTCACCAGGAAAATTATTAACGATTAAAGGTAAAAAATTTAAATCATATAGAGGTATGGGTTCTGTAGGAGCAATGCAAAAAGGGTCTTTTGATCGATACTCCCAAGAAGAAACAAAGAATGCAAAAAAATTAGTGGCAGAAGGTGTGGAAGGTATGGTTCCATATAAAGGTAAAATAGAAGATGTAGCCTATCAACTTGTTGGTGGTTTAAAATCTTCTATGGGGTACACTGGTCATAAAACGATTAAGAAAATGCAGGGTAACTGTAAATTTGTTTTTATTTCAAAAGCAGGCGCCCGTGAAAGTAATGTCCACGATGTCATTATGTAATAATGTATCGAATCATCATTGAATTGATAAAATAAAATAAAAATGGTTTCAGCATCAACAAAACATAAAGTAGCAATTGTGATGGGTAGTAAGTCTGATTATGCTACCATGAAAAATTGTGAAAAAATTTTAAAATTACTGAAAGTTAAGTTTGAAACTAAAATTGTTTCTGCACACCGCACACCAGAGAGAATGTTTAAATTTGCCAAAGCAGCAGAAGATAATAATATTTCTGTCATTATTGCTGGTGCTGGAGGCTCTGCACATTTACCAGGAATGATTGCATCATTAACAACTATACCTGTAATCGGCGTACCTGTAGAAAGTCGTAAATTAAAGGGATTGGATAGTTTATTATCAATAGTACAAATGCCTAAAGGTATTCCTGTTGGCAGTGTAGCAATCGGTGAGGACGGTGCTATGAATGCCGGTTTATATGCAGCTTCCATTATTGCTCTTACGAATAAAGAAATTAAGAAAAATCTAAAAAATTATCGAAGTAAACAATCAAAAGCTGTTAAACAAAAACCATAAGTCATGAATACACCCACACTTGGCATTATCGGTGGTGGACAATTAGGAAGTCTTTTAGCAGATGCTGCAAAAAAAATAGATATACAAACCGTCATATTAAGTGATGATCCTGATGCGCCCGGGAAACACTTTGCATCTAAATTTATTTTTGGTCAGTATGATGATGATACAACGATAAATAATTTTATTAATGCAGTTGATCTTGTTACATATGAATTTGAAAATATTCCCTTCGCAATACTAGAAAAAATTAATGAAAAGAAACAAGTTTTACCTAAACCTGAAATTAATCAACTCATTCAACACCGAGAAACAGAAAAAAAATTTCTCAATAATAATAATATAACTACAACAAAATATGTAACTGTCAAAAATGAAAAGGATTTGAGTAAAAATGTAGACTTGCTTCCTGGTTTGTTAAAAACCACAACGTTAGGATACGATGGTAAAGGTCAGTATAAATTAAACACTGTAGATGATATTACGAAAGAGATTGATTTTACAAAAGAATATATTTTAGAAAAACTCATTCATCTTAAAAAAGAAATTTCAGTGGTAATTACTCGTTTTGATCAAAATAGTTATGAGATCTATGATCCTATTGAGAATGTTCATGAAGAACAAATTTTAAAATATTCAACAATACCAAGTGATATCTCTGATGGCATGCGAATAAAATCAATTGAGTGGGCAAAACAAGTTGTAGAAAAACTAGATTATATTGGAACGTTATGTGTAGAGTTTTTTATTGATACTGATGATAATTTATATGCTAACGAAATTGCCCCTCGTGTTCATAATTCTGGACATCTAACAATGAACTCTCATAATATTAGTCAATTTGAAAATCATGTACGAGCGGTATGTGGCTTAGAAAAAATTGAGACAAAAAAATTGTATAATGCCAAAATGATTAATTTAATTGGTGATGAGATATCACCGTACCGCAATAAAACATTTAAGGATAACGAATTTTTTTATGATTATTTAAAAACAGAAATTAAACATAAAAGAAAAATGGGTCATATAACGATTATTGATAAATAAATTATTAACTTAAATTAAATTGATCAGTTAGTTGTGTTACCAGTTGATATTTATTAGCAACATTTACTAAATCTTCTCCTTCACGAAAAGATTGTTTATCTAATTGTTTAGTTGGATCTCCGCCAGGCCATATTCGCCAACTATCATTATCAACAACATCAGATAGAACTAACGAGTTATCCGATACTTTAAAACCAAGCTCAAACTTAATATCTACCAAATGAATAGGGCCATCAATTGTCTCAATAGTTTTCCATTTGTCTTCTATAAGCTCGAAACTTGGCAGAATAATTCCATTAATAGCTATTTCTAATTCTTGATTAGACAATAATTTTTTGGTTTTCATTAAGCTTTTGCTTGTAACAGGTTGTTTGGCTGAAAATAACTCCCATTCTTCTCCAGTTTTTACAAATGGATCCGTAAATACACCCTCTTCCCATTTTCCATCTTTTAAAAATTGTCTTCTCGCTTCACTCTCATCCATTTGAACAGGTTCTGCAACATGCGGAGGGATAACAACCGCTTGTTTATGAAATATTTCCCAAACTAAGTTTTCAAATTGATGAGGATTACTTTTATCTTTTGCAAATTGAGTGTTTCTACTTAAATAACTTCCCCATGCATAACGTCTTACTACAAATTCTAAAGGAAGCATATTACAGTTATGACTTAAAAGACTATTTGGCGAATCTTGTTCAATAAATGATGTTGCAATACCTGCCTTGGTTAGCATACTAAACACATTACTTGTTTGTTTTGTCTTTTGTATTCCAATATCTTTAATTTCCTCTTTCTTCGCTGCATCCCCGCCTGTTAAAAAATCTTTTGTTACAATTCGAATGATATTTTGATCATTTGTTTTCTCAATAATTTTTGTTTTTCCTTCAACTAAAAAAGAATTACTCATCAATATATCTCCAACCAATATCTTTTCGATAATACCCTTCAGCCCAATTAATTTGATTAATTATATTGTGAATATTTTCTCTAATAGTTTTTAAATCTTTACCCGTATTAGAGATATTTAAGACGCGCCCACCATTAGATAGCCATTTGTTTTCTTTAAACATTGTTCCTGCATGAAAGAGATAGTCATCTGATGTTAAAGTAAGATTTTCCAAATTATTAATTGGTGTTAATTTTTTATATTCCTCTGGATAACCATGAGCAGCCATTACTACTGTCATGGCATAATCATTTTTCCACTTAATTTTTTTTATTTCATTTAAGGTACCTATCGCTGATGCATGAAGGAGTTCTAATAAATCTGTTTCTAAGAGTGGAATAATTGCTTGTGTTTCCGGATCACCAAAACGAACATTAATTTCGAGTAAATTTGGACCCTTATCTGTTAGAATTAATCCTGCATAAAACATTCCTTGATACTTGATGCCTTGTTCAGCAAGATGTTGAATGATAGGCTCAACAAATGTTTTGGATAATTCATTCATTTTATTTGATGAAATAGAAGGAACAGGTGTGTAGGCTCCCATACCACCAGTGTTTAAGCCTTTTTCTCCTTCCAAGATTTTTTTATGATCTTGTGCTGTTGTAAGTGGCAACACAAATCCATTTTTATCAACAAGTGAAAATAAACTTACCTCTTCACCAACTAAAAAATCTTCAATAACAACAACTGAACCAGCATCACCAAAAGAATTATCTTTAAAACATTTAATCAGCGCATCCTTTGCATCCTCCTTTTTTTGACAAATAATAACTCCTTTTCCTGCTGCTAAACCATCAGCTTTGATAACAAGAGGATAGGATCGATTTTGACAAAAATTTAAGGCATCATCATAGTTGTCAAATACGTCATAGGCAGCTGTTGCAATATTTAATTTTTTACAAATATCTTTTGTAAACTTTTTTGATTTTTCTAGTTCAGCTCCCATTTGATCAGGACCAAAGACTAAAATAGAATTGTTCATTAAAAGGTTTGATAATCCTTTAGTTAAAGGCAATTCTGGACCTATCACCACTAAATCAATTTTACTTTCTATACAAAATTGAAGAATAGCATCATGATCATTAACATCTGTGATAATCGAAGAAGCAATTTCACTGATACTATCACTTCCAGGAATACAATATAAATTAGAACAATTAGGAGATTGTTTTATACCATAACATAGTGCGTGTTCTCTTCCACCATTACCAATGACAAGAACGTTCATGAAAAAAAATAATTCATTAATTAATTATTTGAAGCAAGACTTAAAAATGATAGTTTTTTTAAACTTTCGTCATTCAAGTAATCTAAAGGTCTGACTGGATACTCTCCTGTAAAATAATGATCAGTAAATTGAGGATTATCATTATCTCTCTCATCATAACCAAGAGCTTGATACAGACCATCTAATGATAAAAATTTTAATGATTTAGCTCCAATATATTTACACATTTCCTCTAAATTTTTGTTTGCAGCTAATAATTCTTCTTGGGTCGGAGTATCAACTCCATAAAAATCAGGATATTTAATTGCAGGTGAAGCAATACGCATATGGACTTCTTTTGCGCCAAAATCATAAAGCATTTTTATTATCTTAGTGGATGTTGTTCCTCGAACCAATGAGTCGTCAATTAAAACAACTTTCTTTTTTTTAATAGAACTTTGGTTAGGATTTAGTTTTAACTTTACACCTAAACTTCTAATTTGCTGAGTTGGCTCAATAAATGTCCTCCCCACATAATGATTTCGTATTAATCCTAACTCAAAAGGAATACCAGACTCTTGACTAAAACCAAGCGCAGCAGGAACACCAGAGTCTGGAACTGGTACAACTACATCAGGTTTGATATCAGTTTCTTTTGCTAAGTATGTACCTAAATTTTTTCTAAATTCATATGCGGTTTTATTTTTTAAAATACTATCTGGCCGCGAAAAATAAATATATTCAAATACACATGGTTTGATTTGTTTTTTTGGAAAAGGTCTTCTACTTTCAACTTTATTATCTTTAATAACTACAACTTCTCCATTTTCAATTTCACGGATAAATTTTGCACCTATAATGTCTAGCGCGCAAGTTTCAGAGGCAAGGATAAATGCATTTTTAAATTTACCTAAAACAAGTGGTCGAATACCTAATGGATCTCTTGCGCCAATCAACGTACCATTAGCAATAATTGATAAAGCATAACCACCTTGAATTTGCATTAAAGCATCAATAATTTTATTTAAAATATCTTTCTTTTTTGAACGAGCTACAAGTTGAACAATAGTTTCGGTATCTGATGTTGTTTGAAATATTGCACCTTCTCGTACCATTTGCTCTCTTAAAAGGAGTGCATTAGTTAAATTACCATTATGAGCAATACTAATAGCTCCACCATGAAGATCAGCATAAAAAGGTTGTATATTCCTTATTGTTTCACCACCCGTTGTTGAATAGCGATTATGTCCTATCGCAATTTTTCCCTTTAATTTGTCTAATGAGTGTTTCTTTGTAAAATTATCACCAACTAATCCAAATTTTCTTTCTGAGTGATAGGAGTTGCCATCATAACTGACAATTCCACAACCTTCTTGACCACGATGTTGCAACGCATGCAAACCAAGAGCTGTTAAAGCTGCAGCATCTTTGGTTCCACTTATTCCAAAAACACCACACTCCTCATTAAATCTGGGAACATGAGATTGCCTTACCTCGAATTTTTTTAGGAAATTGATTCGATTTTTCATCTTAATGTTGTCTTGTTAAAAGTGTTTTTGCAACCATCTGTAATGCTCTTGGATAAACCTTATGCTCTTCTATCAATATTTTCTTTGAGAGTGATTCGGTATTATCTTTCTTCAAAATCTTTACTTTTTTTTGCAATATAATCTTTCCAGAGTCAATTTTAGAGCTTACGTAATGAACACTACAACCAGAATAGCTAGCTTCTGCCTTTATGGCCTGATCCTGAGCATTTAAGCCTTTGAAAGCTGGGAGATAAGATGGATGAATATTGATTAATCGCGATCGCCACTGCCTTACAAATTTTGAGTCTAAAACTTGCATAAAACCAGCCAAACAAATGATATCTATATTTTTTAGATACTTCATGACTTTTTTTTCGAAATTTTTTCTTGGAATAAAATGTATGAATGGAATTTTATTTTTTTTGGCAATAGTTAAACCTTTTGCTTTGGAGTTATTAGAGACGACTAATTGAACCTCTACTAAACTTTGTTTTGTAAATGATGATTGTATTAGTGATTCTAAATTGGAACCTCTTCCTGATATGAAAATAGCAACTTGTAATTTTTTCAACTAATTGTACACCTTGATGATTTGTTAACTTCTATTTTCCCAATTTCAAAAATATCTAAATTTTCATCTTTTATTAATTGTTCAAATTCTTTGTAATTATTTTTTGAAATAGTCATAATCAAACCTAATCCGCAATTAAAGGTCTTCAACATTTCTTCATCTGAAATATTAGCTAAACTTTGAAACCATTGGAAAATTTCTTCATCACAAATAAATTTTTTATCAATCCTTGCTGATAAATTTTCAGAGAGCATTCTTGGTGCATTACCAATAATGCCTCCGCCTGTTATATGCGAAATACCATTGATAAGATTTGTTGTTAAAATTTTTTTTAAAAAAGGAAAATATAATTTTGTTGGAGCCATTAAGGCAGCTGCATTTGTTTCATAAGATGATTTAAAATCTGTTTTTCCATGTAGATCTATATTTTTGTCTTTTAAAACTTTTCGAATGAGAGAATATCCATTTGAATGAAAGCCCGAAGATCTAATCCCATATAGAAGATCATCTTCTTTCATGACATCTCTTTTAGGTAGAATTTTTTTTCTCTCTACTGCACCAACACAAAATCCAGCAAAATCAAAATCATCTTTTTTATAGAGCCCAGGCATCTCTGCTGTTTCACCACCAATAAGAGAACAATTATTTATCTTGCAAGCTTCAGTGATGCTTTTCATAATTTTTAAAAAAGAATTTTTATCAATCTTGGAAGAAGCATAGTAATCTAAAAAAAATAGTGGCTCTGCCCCATGGCAAAGAATATCATTAAGGCACATACCAACAAGATCATGACCCAAACAATCTAAAATGTCAGTTTCAATCCCTAGTAATATTTTTGTCCCTATGCCATCTGTACCAGAGACCAATAAAGGATCTTCATATCCACAATTTTTAAGATCAAAAATACCGCCAAATCCGCCAATTTTATCAAAATTTCCGTTTCTGTTTGTTGATTTGCTTAGCTCAGAAATATCTTCAACAAGGGCATCTGTATTTTCTATATCAACACCTGCTTCTTTATATGTTGTCATATTTAATTAGTTTTAAACGAATCGTTAACGAGTAAACTATTAATATAGTAAATTAAGTTGATTCGTACTCATAATGACAAATACAATTCAAATTCTCTCCATTGAGAAGACAGGGAAAGAAAGTTCACTACAAAAAGAACACAATAATAAATCCATCAAAATTATAGATGGATATTTCTTTTCGACAAATCTTGATGATCAAAAGTTTACTAAAATAAGTAAACTTATTTCTAATGACGTTTCTCAAACAATATTAACAAAAAAAAATGTAAATAAGGTTTTATCTAGTTATAGTAATTTTAATTGGGTTGTAGAAATAAAATTTTTACCAGGTGTAACTGATAATATTGCTACAACTGTAAAAGAAATAATCAAAGATAATCTTAAAAGTAGTTTTAAAAGCTTTGAACTTGGTTCAACAAAAATTATTTTAATAAAAGGAAGAAAAGAAGATATTACCAAAATATCTAAAAATGAAGCAAATCCCTTAATTCAAACAATTAAGATTTATCCATTTAAAAAATATTTAAATAATTTTAAAAAAAATCAATTTAAAATAGAAAAGGTAAAATTACCGAAAAAAAAATATAGTAAAAAAGAAATTAATTTAAATATTTCTGATCATCAACTCAGTCTTATTGGTAAACTTGGTATTGAAGAAAATGATAAATCTAGAAGGGGAACACTTGGCTTAGATCTAGAATCTTTAAAAGCCATAAGAAATTATTTTTCCACTATAAAACGTAAGCCAACAGATGTAGAAATTGAAACATTAGCGCAGACGTGGTCCGAGCACTGTAAACACAAAATATTTTCCGCTAAGATTGATGATATTCAAGAAGGTATATTTAAAAAATACATTAAAGGCGCAACTGAAAAAATTATTCAATTAAGAAAAGATAATTTTTGCGTTTCTCTTTTTACGGATAATGCCGGCGGAATAGAATTTAATAAAGATTGGATTATTTGCCATAAAGTTGAAACACATAATACACCTTCAGCCTTAGATCCATTTGGCGGTGCCATCACTGGCATTGTTGGTGTTAATAGGGATTGTCTTGGATTTGGGAAAGGAGCAAAACCTATAGCGAATACGTATGCATATTATTTAGCAGACCCGAATAAAAAATATCAATTGTATCGTCAAAAAAATAAGGATCCAATGCTTCCTGCAAATTTTATTGCGAAGGGTATTATCAGTGGAGTTAGAGTTGGGGGAAATTGTTCGGGTATTCCTACTCCTCAAGGTAATGTATATTTTGATGACCGGTTTGCAGGAAAGCCCCTTGTATTTTGTGGAACAGTTGGGATTATTCCGAAAAAAATTAAAGGAAAATTATCGCATAAGAAGAAAGCTAATCCAGGGGATATCATACTAATGGCTGGAGGCAGAGTAGGAAAAGATGGTATTCACGGTGCAACATTTTCATCGGAGGAATTAGATCCTAATAGTCCAGTTTCTGCAGTACAAATTGGTGATCCAATAACACAAAAGAAAATGTCTGATGTCATCATTAGAGAATTGCGTGATGAAAATCTTTACTCGAGCATAACAGATAATGGAGCTGGAGGATTATCATCATCAATTGGAGAAATGGCAAAAGAGAGTGGCGGTTTTATAGTTAATCTTGAAAAAGTTCCTCTCAAATATAATGGATTATATCCTTGGGAGATTTGGGTTTCTGAATCGCAAGAAAGAATGACACTAGCAGTACCTCCAGCGAACGTAAAAAAAGTTATAAAGAGATTTAATGCAAGAGGTGTGGAAGCAACAATAATTGGTAAGTTTATTAAAAAAGAAAAAGCCATAGTAAAATACAATAAAACTGAAATTCTCAATTTAAATATGGAATTTCTTCATGAAGGTTATCCAAAATTAAATTTAAAAACATCTTTTCCAAAAATTAAAAAAGAAAAGAAAAAAATAATTAAGAAAAGTTCTTTGATAGATAAGCTACATAAACTTATCTCTAGTCCAAATATTGTATCAAAAGAATTTATAGCCACGCAATATGATCACGAAGTACAATCTACCTCTATTATAAAACCATTACAAGGTGAAGGCAGAGTTTTTGGAAATGCTACTGCTATTAAACCTCTATTTGATGATGAAAAATCAATAGCTCTTTCTCAAGCTGCATATCCTCAGTACGCCGAAACAAATCCTTATGATATGGCTGGGTGCTCTATTGATACAGCATATAAAAATTTAATTGTAAGTGGTGCCAACTCAAAAAAAATTGCAATTCTTGATAACTTTTGTTGGTGCAGCTCGGATGAACCTGATCGCTTATATCAATTGAAAGAAGCAGCAAAAGCTTGTTATGATTATGCAGTTGCTTACCAAACACCATTTATTTCAGGAAAAGATAGTATGTTTAATGATTTTAAAGGTTTTGATAAAACTGGAAAATCAGTAAAAATTTCAATACCCCCAACATTGCTGATTTCTTCTATTGGAGTGGTAGATAAAATTTCCCACTTAACAAAAATGACACCCGATGATGGTGATATACTTTTAGTTTTAGGAAATACCCTTAATGAATTACAGGATAGTGTTTATTCCAAAATTATAGGTTATGAAAAATCAAAAAATCCAGTCGTAAATAGCAAGGATGCACTTCGCACATATAGAAATTTTGAAAAAGCTAATAAACTAGGAATTATAAATTCTGCAATTGGAATAGATTTGGGTGGAATTGGAATTGCAGTTACAAAGATGGCAATTGCTTCAAAGAAAGGTTTAACCATTGATTTAAAGCTAAAAAATAAAATCTCAGTCGACCAATTTTTATTTTCTGAATCACAAAGTAGAATTCTTGTTTCCATGAAAAAAAATAAGTTAGCCAATTTTAAAAAAATATTTAAAGGTTCTGATTATACAATTATTGGCAAATGTACGGGCTCAAATGTAGTTGAGTTTAAAGATAACAAAAAAATTATTAGAGGTAAAATTTCAGATTTTGCTAAGTCATACAAACAAAATATTAAAGGGTTATGAACGTATTAGTCTTATCAGGTTATGGTATTAATTGTGAAAATGAAACACTGCATGCATTTGAAGTAGTAGGCTTTAAAGGAAAAATTGTTCATATTAATGATCTAATACAAAATCCTAAACAACTTAATAACTATCAAGTATTCGCTATACCTGGGGGTTTTTCGTACGGCGATGATACAGGTTCAGGAAATGCAATGGCAAAAAAAATTCTGACCAATTTGTATGATCAGCTAATAGATTTTTCATTAAAAGATAAATTAATTATAGGCATTTGTAATGGATGCCAGATATTAATTAATCTTGGGTTAGTTCCAAGCCTAAATAAAAAAGATCCAGAAGTTGCAATGATTGAAAATAAATCTGGGAGTTATGAGTGTCGATGGGTTGATGTAAAAGTAAATAATAATAAATCACCATGGCTAAAAAATATTAGTATCTTGAACTTGCCTGTCGCCCATCAAGAGGGGCAATTCATGATACCTATTAATCTACTTAAAAGTATCAAAGCTAACAACCTTATTGGCTTACAATACATTAATAACCATAAAAAATTAGCAAAAGGTCAGTTTCCTTTTAATCCTAATGGATCTAAAGATGATATAGCTGCGTTAACAAATCAAAATGGGAATGTTCTTGCAATGATGCCTCACCCAGAAAGAGCATTTTATCATTATCATGTTCCTAATTGGCAAAACAATACTTCTAAAAAATTCGGTGATGGGTATAAAATTTTTATGAACGCAAAAAAATTCTTTGCATAAATTATACTGCTATATCTACTATTTTTTTCATCACAGTTGGCATTCTAGAACTAGAATAAGATGATTTCTTTATCCAATTACTTTTTGATAATTTTGCTTTTTTAACATTTCCATAAAAAATTTCTGTTTCTAAATCAAAATGACTAAATGAATATTCAAATGAACCCTTAGATTGTAATTTTGTTTTTATTTTTTGTATGTCTTGATCGGTAGTTAGCAATTTTTTATTTTTGACCCAGACATCATTTGGTACTTCAAGCATAGAGGCCAACATTCCTTTATTTGGTCTACTTCGTACTAGGATTTCATTCTTTTCATTCACAATTACGTAGGCTCTTGTGTACTTTATTGGCTTATTACTTTTCTTTTTTTGTTTAAAAGGAATTTTTTGTTGTAAATTCTTTTTATATGATTGGCAAAATTTATTAATTCCACAAATATTACATTTAGGGTTTCGTGGAAGGCAGATCTCTGATCCGTAATCCATAAAAGACTGAATTAAGTTTGAAGAATATTTATCTGAGATGAATTTTTTTCCCAAATCTTTAAGTTTATTTTTTACTTTATTAATTGGTTTATCGATAGCATGTAACCTAACCAAAATTCTCTCAATATTAGCATCAAGTGGCATGACTGATTTATTAAATCCTATTCCAAGAATTGCTTTTGCAGTGTAATCTCCAATACCAGGAAGTTGGATGAGTTCATCATAAGTCTGTGGTATGTTGTTTTTAAAATTATTTTTAATTATTTTTGCAGACTTTAATAAATTTCTCGCTCTTGAATAATAACCAAGACCTGACCAGAATTTCAAGATATTTGGCTCTGAAGTTTGCGCTAATTTATTTAGTGAAGGCCATTTTAAAATAAATTCATTAAATTTATTTTTTACGGTATTTACTGTTGTTTGTTGAAGCATATACTCACTTACAAACACAAAGTATGGATGAGGTAAATTTAGATTATTTTTCTTCCGCCATGGTAATTTTCTGGCATTCATAGAATACCATTGAAGTAAAAACTTTATTACTTGTGTTTCGTGTTTAAACATATTGCTTTCATATTTAGGTACTATAAATTATTTATGCATATGGACAAAAAAAATTTAAAACAAAAAAGAACATTTGTTCCACAATCTATTGGCGATACTCTGAGGAAGGTAAATAGAAAATTTTCCTCTAAATATAATCGTACAGAATTTGTAATTAACTCCAAATGGCCTGAAATTGCTGGTAGTTATTTTAAAGAATATTCAGAGCCGTTAAATGTTTCAAGGGTGCGTGATTTTGAAAATGATTTAGGTGAGACGGTATATAAAAATTATCTAAATGTGAGTGTTGCACCGGCCGCAGCCATTGAGTTTCAACACTTTAAGGACACTATAATTGAAAAAATTAATACTTATTTTGGCTATAAAGCTATAATGGACTTGAGAATTCATCAAAATTACATAACTAAACATACGTATATGAAACAAAGTAAGAAAAAACAAATAAACAAAGATGACATAAGATTTGTTGAAGAAAACGTTAAAGAATTTCAAAATTCAGATTTGAAAAAATCGCTATTAAATTTAGGTAATAAAATTACAACTGAGGACAAATGATGAAAATTAGAATTTTATTAACTTCTATTATACTATCACTACTTTTTATTAATGCCAAAGCAGCTGAAAATTCAATACTAGATGTTAAAGATAATGATTTTTATATTGGAGAAGAAAATGCTCCAATCACAATTATAGAATATGCTTCAATGTCTTGTAGTCACTGTGCAGATTTTCATAATGATACTCTAGCAGAATTAAAAAAAGAGTTTATTGATACTGGTAAAGTTAAGTTTATTTTTCGTGATTTTCCCTTTAATTATCCAGCTCTTGCTGGAAGTATGATTTTAAGATGTGTCCCCGAAGATGTAAGATACGATTATATGAATGGGCTTTATAAACTTCAAAATAGTTGGGTTAATAGAGATCATTCCAAAACAAGATCTGAGTTATATAAAATCATGCAAAGTGGCGGTATGCAACAAGAAGATTTTGATGCATGTTTAAGTAATGTGGATTTAGAGAATCAATTACTTGAAGGTGTAATGGAAGCGCAAAGAGAATATAAAATAGGCTCCACACCGTCATTCATAGTTAATGGAGTTTTATATTCCGGGAATAAAAACATAAAAGAGTTTAGACAAATCATCGATAAAATATTATCACAATAGTTGATGATTAATTTTAGGACCCTTAAGGTCAAAGGCTTTAAGTCTTTTGTTGAACCAACAGAAATTTTAATTGAAAATGGCTTAACAGGTATTGTTGGTCCAAACGGATGTGGTAAATCGAACCTTGTAGAGGCTTTTAGGTTTGTTATGGGTGAACTTTCTCCAAAACAAATGAGAGGAAGTGAATTAGACGATGTAATCTTTAATGGAACAGATGATAGACCAGCATGGGATATTGCTGAGGTTACTATAGATTTAGATAATAAAGCAAGAAAAGCACCAAGTATTTTCAATGAAAATGATACCATTGAAGTAACTAGAAGAATTTGGCGAGGTGAAGGTTCAGAATATAGAGTTAATGGCAAGGAGGTGCGATTAAAGGATGTACAATTGCTATTTGCTGATGCAGCAACAGGTGCTCGTTCAACATCGATGGTTAGTCAAGGTAGAGTTGGAGCTATTATCGCAGCTAAACCTGAACAAAGAAGGACATTACTGGAAGAAGCTGCAGGAATTACTGGTCTTCACTCAAGACGACACGAAGCTGAATTACGATTAAATGCTACTGAAAATAACTTAGAGCGTGTTAAGGACGTATTAAAAGCACAAGATGAACAACTTACAATATTAAAGAAACAATCAAAACAAGCTGAAAGATATAAATATATTCAAAAAGATATTACAAAAGCAAGAGCAAGATTATTTTACAAAAAATGGATTGATGAAAAAGATAAATTAAAAAATGCCAATGAAAAAATTCAGTCTGAAACGAATGCTGTCAATGACCAAACACAAGTTGTAGCACAAATAAATGTTGAATTTGAAAAAGTTCAAGAAAGTCTTCCAAACCTTAGACTCCAAGAAAGTAAGATTGCAGCTGAGCTGCAGAAATATTCAATTAGTTTAGAAAATCAAGAAAAAGAAATTGAAAGAGCAAATATTGCGGTAGATGAAACAAAAGTCCGTATAGAGCAAATTAAAAATGATATTGATAGAGAGAAGTTTTTATTCGAAGATGCAAAACAGAATCTTGAAAGAGTACAGGAAGAAAAATCAATTCTATTAAAACAACAAGGTGATCTTTTTATTCAAACTGATGATGATTTAAATACTGAAAATGGTACTAATAAAAAAAATAACAATCCAATAATTGATTATCTAGACTTTGAAGATGGTCTTGAGCAAGCAATTGCTGCAGTTTTTTCAGATGAGTTAATTGCATCTATCGATGAAGAACAAAGTATTTTTTGGAGAAAATTGGATGTGGAAGATTCTTCCTTTAATTCAGAAATTACAAAATTTTCCTCTCTAATCAAAGCTCCAGATAATTTGAAAAAGAAGTTAGAATTTGTTGGATTAATAGAAAATAAAGAAAATATTTTAGAAATTCAAAAAAACTTAAAACCAGGACAAATATTAGTTAGCAAACTAGGAGAAATTTGGAGATGGGATGGATATGTATCTAAAGGTAAACAAAATAATTCTACTAAAGCTATATTAGAGCAACTAAAAAATAGAAGAATAAAGCAATTGAGTGCAGAAGAAAAACAATGGAATGATATTTCTGCAAAAGCAAATCAAAGAATAGAAGAGTTAAATTCAAGGCAAAGTTCATTAATTGGTGAATTATCAAATCTCCAATCCGTTCCTGAAGATGTATCAAGTGAAAAATTAAAAATACAAAAATTGATTGATGAAAATAAGAATTCTTACGAGCAAATAGCTGAGCAACTTCGTCAAACTGAGCAAAATTCTAATGAAATCAATAAGAAATTAAAACTAGAGGAAATTAAATTAAATGAATTGAGAGAAGAGAGAATTAGAACTGAAGGTCAAATTAATACAATTAATGAAGCAATTAAATTATTATCTACTCAAGTAAAAGAAAGATTGAGTGTAGATCTAGAAGAACTTTACAATATTGGAGAAATCAATCCAAATAAAGTTTTAGGTGAGACTGATGATTTAGAAAAAAAGCTAGAGAGATTAATTGGAGAGCAAGAACGTTTAGGTGGTGTAAATCTTCTCGCAGAACAAGAGTCAAAAGATTTAGAAGAAAAAGTTAATACGATAAAGAAAGATCAAAGCGACCTTTTAAGCGCAATTGCAAAACTAAGAGAAGCAATTGACTCACTGAATACAGAAGGTAGACAACGCTTACTTGCTGCATATGGAATAGTAAATGAAAATTTTCAAAAGTTATTTACCAGGTTGTTTGGTGGTGGAAAGGCTTATCTAAAGTTTACAGATGAGTCAGATCCTCTTCAAGCTGGTTTAGAAATATTTGCTAGTCCTCCTGGAAAAAAATTACAAAATCTAAATTTACTTTCTGGAGGTGAGCAAGCTCTTACAGCCTTATCTTTATTATTTGCTGTATTTTTATCAAACCCTGCTCCCATTTGTGTACTTGATGAGGTTGACGCTCCATTAGATGATACTAATGTTGATAGATTTTGTTCATTAGTGGAGGAAATAGCTAAAACTTCATCAACAAAATTCTTAGTAATAACTCACCATAGAATGACAATGGCAAGAGTAAATAGATTATTTGGTGTTACTATGCCTGAGAAAGGTGTATCACAATTAGTTTCCGTTGATCTTGAAAAAGCAATTGAGATAAAAGAACAAGATACTACTAATGAATTATAAAAATAAAAATTTAGAAGAATTAGGTAAAAAAATTGATGATTTAGATAATCAAAATAAAGAACCTAATATTAAAAAAAAAGAAAGTGGTGCAGGATTTGGTTTTAAAATTAGTACAGAAATTATAGCTGCACTAGTTGTTGGCGTTGGAATTGGGCTTATTGTGGATAATTACTTTAATACTAAACCAATAGGTTTAATTATTTTCTTCATATTTGGCGCATTAGCTGGATTTTTGAACGTTTATCGTGTAATGCGTCGCATTGAAAAGCAAAGGTAATTTTAATATTCAATAACAATTATGGCCGCAAAAGATAGTCCTTTAAAACAGTTCGAAATAGATCCAATATCTAATATTGAACTTGGAGGTTATAACATTTCTTTCACAAACTCATCTTTTGCAATGCTAATTACCGTTTTAGTGATTACTCTGTTTTTAACTTTAACAGTGAACACCAGATCAATTATTCCTTCTAGGATGCAGCTTATCTCAGAATTGATGTATAATTTTATTGCTCAGTTACTCTCTGATACAGTTGGAGATAATGGAAAAAGATATTTCCCATTTGTTTTCTCTTTATTCATGTTTGTACTAATTGGAAATATGGTTGGAATGATACCATATCAATTTACTTTTACGAGTCACATCATTGTTACATTTGCATTAGCTGCAGTTGTATTTATTGGCGTAACTATTCTTGGATTTATTAACCATGGTATTAAATTTTTTACTTTCTTTTATATACCAGGTGTGCCGTTTTACATGCATCCACTGCTTATTCCCATTGAGGTAATTTCTTATTTATCAAGACCTATAAGTTTATCAGTTAGATTATTTGCAAACATGCTGGCTGGTCACACACTATTAAAAGTGTTTGCAGGCTTTGTTGTTTCTATGCCATTTTTTACAGGAGTTTTTCCTTTAGCTTTCATTGTAGCTTTAACAGGATTAGAAATTTTAATTGCTTTTTTGCAAGCATATGTGTTTGCAATACTGACGTGTTTATATATTAACGATGCTTATCATTTACATTAATTTAAAATAGGAGGACTTATGGAAATTGAAGCAGCAAAAGTAATCGGAGCGGGTTTAGCCGTTATCGGTGTTATTGGATCAGGGATTGGAATTGGGAATATTTTCTCATCTTTTATTCAAGCAGTTGGAAGAAATCCGGCAGCAAGAGGAGAAGTTTTTACAATGACAATGTTAGGTTTCGCATTAGTTGAAGCGATTGCTCTTTTCGCGCTAGTTATTGCGTTAGTTATTTTGTTTGGTTAGAACTCAATAATTAATTAATGCCTCAATTAAATCCAGAGTTTTTTGTTTCACAGCTCTTTTGGTTAGCTGTATTCTTTACTTTTCTATTTGTATTTTTATGGAGGGTATCACTTCCAAGAATAGCTACAGTTTTAGAGAAAAGACAAAATAAAATAGATGAAAATTTATCTTCAGCAAAAGAGCTTCAAGAACAGGCAATGGAAATTGAAAAAAAAATTAATGATCAAATCAATAAAGCTAAACTAGAAACAAATGAGAAAATTAAAGAAACAATCAATGCTTTACAAGAAGATGTTTCTTCTCAAATTTCTTCACTTGATAAAGATTTAGAAAAAAAAGTTTCTGATGCAGAAAAAGAAATTTTAAAAAGTAAAGATGATCAGATGAAAAATATTAACAATGAAATAGTTAATATTACAAAACTGACTGTTGGAAAAATTACAGATATAGAATTGTCAGACAATGAACTTAATAAAGTTATTGAAACACAAAAAGGTAGTTACAACTAATGTTTTCTGATCCTCAATTTTGGGTAGCGGTATCTTTTATATTATTTATTGCAGCTATTTTTAATCCAGTACGAAAAATCCTTACATCTAGTTTAGATGCACAAATAAAAGATATAAAAAATAAAATAGATGAAGTTGAGAATTTAAAAAACGAGGCTCAAAAAGCTTTGGATGAACTTAAAGAGAGAGAATCTAAAGTAGAGAAAGAAATACAAAATCTAAAGTTAGAAGCTGAGAAAAGAATTTCTGAATTGAAAGATATATCCGCCACTAAATTAACTGATCAAATTGAAAAAAGAAAAATATTGGCAGAAAATAAAATTGAACAATTTGTTAGAGATACCAATAATTCTATCAAAAATTATATTTCAAGTGTTGCAATAGAGGCTTCTAGAAATATTCTACTTCAAAATCTAAGTAAGGATAAAAAATCTACTTTAATTGAAGAATCAATTACCGAATTTAACTCTGTTCTAAAGAACTAGCAGTAGATTTAGTTACCCCAAAATCTACATACAATATTAATAATTTAATATTAAAAGATTTTCAAAATCTATAGTATTATTAACTAACCAAAATTAATGGTAACAAATTTGAATGACAAAAAAACTTAATATATTTCTTGCAGGACCTCGGGGATTTTGTGCAGGTGTAGATAGGGCTATAGAAATGGTAAAGGGTGCTCTGAAAAAATATGGAGCGCCCGTATATGTTCGTCATGAAATAGTGCATAATAAATTTGTTGTTGAAAATCTCAAATCGCAGGGAGCTATTTTTGTAGAAGAATTAAATGAGATTGAAGATAGAAGCAGGCCAGTTATCTTTTCTGCACATGGTGTTCCAAAAGCAGTCCCAGAGGAAGCATTAAGTTTAAATTTAGTATATTATGATGCAACATGTCCGCTTGTTAGCAAAATCCATAAAGAAGTTGAAAATTTTGATAAAAAAAATTTACCAGTGATTTTAATTGGCCATAGAAATCATCCTGAAGTTATTGGAACTATGGGGCAAACAGATAAAAAAATTTATTTAGTAGAAAAAGTTGAAGATGTAAAAAAATTGCCTTTAAACCAAAATGATGAAATTGCATATGTTACTCAGACAACACTATCAGTAGATGATACGAAAGATATAATAAAAGAGATAAAATTATATTTTAGTAATGTCATAGAACCAAAAAAAAATGATATTTGTTATGCTACGACAAATAGACAAGAAGCGGTCAAAAAAATAGCGAATCAATGTGATTATTTTTTAGTAATTGGTGCAAGTAACTCATCAAATTCCCTAAGATTAGTTGAGGTAGCAAAAAATTATGGATCAAAAAAAGCTATTTTAGTAGAAGATGTAGACTCCTTAAATTTAAATATATTTCAAGAATCTGAAAATATAGGCATAACAGCAAGTGCATCATCACCAGAAGTACTTGTTAAAAAACTTCTTGATAATTTGAAAAGAAATTTTGAAATACATATAAATGAAGGATCTTACCAAAAAGAAGATGTATTTTTTAAAGTGCCGCAAAAACTAAACGTATAGAAGATGGCAGTCTTTACTAAATTACTTAAAGAAGAGATTGAAAACTTTATTTCTGAATACTCAATTGGAAATTTAGACAGCTTTGAAGAAATTGTAGATGGGATAGAGAACTCAAATTTTAAAATTTTTTGTAATAATCAACCATATATTTTAACAATTTTTGAAAAAAGAGTAACTGAGCAAGAATTACCTTTTTTTATAAATTTAAAAAACTTTTTAAATAAAAACAATTTTAAATGTCCAAAAGCTATCTCAGATAAAAATGGAAAAATTTTAAAAAAAATAAAAAATAAAACAGCTGTAATAATATCTTTTCTAGAAGGTAAAAGTATTGAAGAACCTAACGCTGAAATGTGTAGAGAAGTTGGAAAAATGGTTGCTGATTTACACAATCTTACCATAAATTTTGATGAAAAAAGACCTAACAGTTTAGATCTACAGGATTGGAAAGAAATTTACAAAAAGTGCCTTAATAATAAATCCGAAAAGTTTAATGAAACAATGTATTTGTTAAAAAATGAATTAGACTATTTAGAAAATTATTGGCCAACAAATATTCCTTGTGGTGTCATACATGCTGATTTGTTTAGAGATAATATTTTTTTTAAAGATGAAAAAATTTCTGGAGTAATAGATTTCTATTTTGCATGTTATTATTTTTATATTTACGATTTAGCTATAGTTATTAATGATTGGTGTTTTAGTGAAAATGGACAATACTTTAACAAAGAGAACTGCTTAATAATTCTTGGGGAATATCAAAAGTTGAGAGTATTAAGTGATATTGAAAAGAAATCATTAAATATTTTATTAAGAGCTGCTGCTGTTAGAATATTATGTACGAGAGTGCACGATTATATTTTTCATCCTCCTGATGCAGTAGTTGTTAAAAAAGATCCATTTGAATATTTAAATATTTTAAGATGGCATCAACAAAATGATATTTTTGAATAATGATTAATATTTATACAGATGGCGCATGTTCTGGAAATCCTGGTATAGGTGGATGGGGTGTCGTGATATTAGATAATAATAAAGAAATTTTATTAAATGGTGGTGATCAACACACAACTAATAATAAAATGGAACTTACAGCAGCAATAAAAGCGCTGGAATATTTTGAGATAAAAAAAGAATTAATCATTTATACCGATAGCAAATATGTAAAGGATGGTATTGAATCATGGATTACAAATTGGAAAAAAAATGGATGGAAAACTTCAGCAAAAAAAATAGTGAAAAATAAAGAATTATGGATGCAATTAGATAATCTAATTAATAAACATAATGTAACATGGAAATGGGTTAAAGGACACGCTGGTTTCGAATTTAATGAGAAAGCTGATGAACTAGCAAGGAAATATATTGAAAGTTATATTTAGTTTATTTTTTGTTTTTCTGTATTGTAAGCAGAGTGCAGCTAATGATTTATGGACTATTGATAAAAATATTTCTAGTATAGAATTTGAAGTTCCAGTTTTGTTAACGAAAAATGTTATCGGTAAATTTAATGAATTTGATGGTTTTGTTTCCTTAGATTTGTCAAATCAAAATAATAATAAAGCTCTTATAAATGTTAGAATTGATAGTTTAGATATAAATTACAAACGATATAAAGATTTAGTTCTTAGTGAAGTTTTTTTTGATGCTAAAAAATATCCTTTAGGTCTTATTGATACAAATAATTTTAAATTTAATTATGAAGATAATAAAATTAATTTAATAGGTGAATTAACAATAAAAGGAAAAAGTCAAAATATTCCTATTAATATTGAAGTAATAAAATTGGCCAGTGAGTTGGTTCAGGTAAAAAGTAAAATATCTTTTTCTAGAAATGACTTTAAAATAGGCACTGGTAATTGGAAAAACACAACAATCCTCAAAGATAAAATAAAGATAAAGGCAAATATTTTTCTTTTTAAAGAATAATTTTTTTTAAGATAGATTTACTAAAAATTAAAATTTTTAGCAATTTTATTATTACTGTTATATAAATCTTTCCAAATTGAATACCTTTGTAATAAAAGATCAATGTTATCTTCATTAGGTTCATAAGTTTTACTTATTTTTATTTCACTAATAATATTTTCTTTATTATCAATAGTAGCATCCTGATACATAGCTAATCTTGCAACGCCAAGTGCGGCACCAAATTCGCTTTGATCACAAACACTTAACTTTCTATTTAAAAGTGCTGCAAGCAATTCAATCCAAAATGAACTTTTTGAACCACCTCCAACCATAAATATTTTATCAAAGTTATTATTAACTTTCAAAATAGAATTTACTCCATCTAATATTCCAAAACTGACACCTTCAATTACTGCATACTGTAAATCTGTTGCATTTGTAGTTGTTTTTATAGAATGGAACGAACCTCTAATATGTGGATCATTATGCGGGGTTCTCTCTCCAGACAAATAAGGTAAAAAATACGAAGAATTTTTTTTAGAATTTTTATCATTATAAAATTGCTCTACATTATTAAGTGTATCAGCAATTGAAGTATTGGTAATAGCGCAAATCCAATCTAAACAGTTACTTGCACTTAACATAACAGACATTAGGTGCCATTTATTTGGTAAACAATGACAAAAAGAATGTACTGCATCTCCAGTATTACTCAAAAAATTTTCAGTGGGAGTAAAAAAAACCCCTGAAGTACCAAGAGATATAAATGATTGGTTTTTATTTGTTATACCCATACCAGTTGCTGCGGCAGCATTATCCCCTGCCCCACCCACAACTTTAACATTATTAATAAAATTAAATTTCTCTTTTAAATCTTTTTTTAAAAATCCTGTCTGCTCATTCCCTTCCACTAGTTCTGGCATGTGTTTTTCTTCTAAAAATGAGCAAGATAAAAGTTGATTTGACCATTTTCTTTTTTGAATATCTAGCCATAATGTTCCGGATGCATCTGACATTTCAGAAAAAAATTCACCAGTAAGAACAAATCGTAAATAATCTTTAGGAAGTAAAACTTTAAAAATTTTTTTAAAATTATCTATTTCATTATTTTTTATCCAATTTATTTTTGGTGCAGTAAAACCAGGCATAGTAATATTTCCTGAAATTGATCGTACATCAAAATTTTGTTTTTCAAATTCTTCACACTCTTCATATGATCTTGTATCGTTCCAAAGGATACACGGTCTAATAACTTTTCCATCCTTATCTATTAACGTAGCTCCATGCATATGACCGGATATTCCTATTGAAACAGTTTGTGAAAATTCTTTTGGTTTTTTTGATTTTAAAGCCTCTAAGCATTCCATTGTTGAATCAATCCATTCTTGTGGATTTTGTTCACTAAAGCCATCTTTAGGTGATTGTACAGTAAGACTTGAATTAGCGGATGCAATAATGCTTTGATTTTGATCAATTAAAATCATTTTGATTGATGAAGTTCCAAGATCGATTCCAATAAACATAGAGTAAATTTATAACATTAATTTTTTAATTGATACAAAGAAATTAAAACTACTTATAAGAATATCTAAATATAAATATTCCAGATGAAACAATAATAATTGCTCCTATAATCGTAAATATATCTGGGACTTCTCCATATACTAATAAACCAAAAATTATTCCCCAAACAATTATGGTATAATTATAAGGTGCTAAAATACTTGCCGGTGTAACACTCAATGCCTTAATTTGTAAAAATAACCCAGTACAAAAAAAGATACCTAAAAAAATAAAAAAGATAAAAGAAAATGAATATAGCGGTTGCCAGAAAAAAAGTGATAGTACAAATGTAATGATAGCACCTATAAAACCATTGTAGAATAACATAGTTTCATTATCATCATACCTAGCATTTAATCTTGTTGCTATTTGAAATAGTGAATAGAAAAAAGCAGCGCATAATGGAATAATTAGATATGGATTAAATATAGTTAATCCAGGTCGCATTATTAGAATAACTCCACAAAAACTTACACAAATTGCTAACCAAGTAGCTACATTTATTTTTTCTTTTAAAATAAAATAAGAAAAAACTAAAACTAGAACAGGGGCTAAAGATCCTATTGTGTGAGCATCTGCCAGAGCTAAGTGCCTAAAAGACAATACAAAAAAACAAGACTCACATACAGATAAAATACATCTAGTTATTTGTATCTTATAATTATTAGAAAGATAAAATTTTTTAACTTTATTTTTTTTGGCAATAAAAAAAGAAAATATAAAACAAAAAGTAAACTTTACGAACAATAATACAAAAACAGAGTGATATTGAACTGCTGTTTTTTGAATTGTATCTAAAATACCAAAAGATAAATAAGTTAAAAGAGTTAAAATTATTCCATAGGTATAGGGATTTGATTTCATGTTCATTAAAGATTTTTAAAGATATTATTGTAAAAATCTTTTTTAATATTCTTATCAGCATCTAAAATTTGCATCATTAAAACAGCTGATAAATTATTTTTTGGATCTGCCAAAAAATAAGTAGCGGCATAGCCTGACCATCCAAATTCTCCAACTGGACCAAACTTATTTTGAGAGGTATTGTTCATTAACACTCTAAATCCTAAACCCCAACCATATCCATGTAGATCATTTTCATAATCTTCATCTTTATTTGTATTGATTGAAGTGATTTCAATTGGAAATAACTCCTTATTTAAAGAATTATTTCGCATTAATTCTAAACTTTGAGAATTAATAAGCTCTTTTCCATTTTTATTTTTACCATTGATAAGCATTGTAGCAAATTTTTCATAATCTTCAGCTGTAGAAAACAAACCATGGCCTCCTCTAGAATAATTTTTATTATTTGTTGGGTACCCGTATAATATTAACTTTCTTTTATCGTAATTTAAATTTTTTAGTTTTAATTTATCACTATTATATTCAAATGTTTCAACTAACTGACTATTACTATTTTCATCAATATAAAAATTTGTATTATTCATTTCTAAGGGTATGAAAATGTTTTCTGTGATAATATGTTGAATTTTATCTTTTGTTACAACTTCTATAATTCTCGCTAAAACATCTATAGATATAGAATAATGCCATTTTGAACCAGGCTCATATAACAGAGGTAGTTCAGAAATTTTACTAATCTCTTCCTCCAAACTTGAAGATGTAGAATGAAATAAACTTCTATCCTCATATTCTTGAGCTAAAAAATTATCACAATTGTTATATGTAAAGCCTGCTGTATGTTGTAAAAGTTGTCTAACAGTAGGTTTATTTTCTAATGAAGTTGTATTTTTTAAGTTACTCTCAATACTACTAAGTTTTTTTAAATTTTTAAAATCAGATAAATATTTATCTATAGTATCATCCAGAGATAAAAAATTTTTTTCAATTAATTGCATTGCTGCTAAACCAATAATTGGTTTTGTCATTGACCAAATTCTATAATATGAATTTTTATTGAGCTTATTTTTTAATTCCAAATCTTTATAACCAATTACTTCATGATAAATATTATTTTTATGATTTATTATCCATTCAGCTCCATTACATCTTCCTGCATTAATATGTTTTTGAAAATCTAATTTAATATTATCCATAAATGGATTAGATTAGACTCTTTATCTTTTCTATTAGCTCTGAATTAATTTGTCTTGGGCCTTTATCTTGCCTATTAGTATGTCTTCGTTGTCCAGGTAAACGCACACCATCTAAAGATGTCATTTGTTCAAAAAATTTCTCAGCATGTTCATTCCAATTTTTTCCTGCAATAAGCTCTGGAGATAAAGCCATAATAAATTCACCGCCTCTTGCAGGACCTCCATCATTATTGTCTTCTTCTTTAGCTTCAAAACTAAATAAATCTCCTACTAGACCTGCAGCTAATAACTCAATCATCATTGCTATTGCAGAACCTTTGTAGTCACCAAATGTTAAAAGGACTCCTCCATTTGCAATTTCAGATGGATTATCAGTTTTTTCTCCATGTTTATTTAAGCCTGTTCCAAATGGAACTTTATGACCATCACGTGCTGCAACCTGAACTTCTCCCATAGCCATTGTTGAAGTAGCCATATCGTAGACTACAGGGGTATTATTTTTTCTTGGCCAAGCAAATGATATTGGATTTGTACCAAATAATGGTTTTTTTGCACCAGCAGGAGCTACACTTGGTTTATAAGCTGTACAAGCAATTCCAACTAAGTTGTTTTCAGCTAATGCTTCAGTTTCGTGCCATAAAGCTGCAAAGTGATGAGTATTAGATATAGTCAAAACGCCAACTCCATGTTTATTTGTCGTTTTTATCAATTCAGGCAAACCAACTTTTATTCCTACGGGAGCAAACCCATAATCACCTTCAACACGAATTGCATTTTGTGTAAGATAAGTGTTTGTAGGTCTTGAAACACCATTAACTTTTTTACTTTTTAGAGAAGCTACATAACCGGGAATTCGGAATAAACCATGAGAAACACTTCCATCTCTTTCAGCATGTGAAACTGTCGTCGCAACAGAATCAGCATTGAAATGATCACATCCATTAGTAGATAATGCTTTATATGCTAGGTCATATATATTTTCTAATTCTAATGGTGTGGTATTCATTTACTTTTATTGAATAATTAATATTATTAATTCATGGATAGAGGATTATTAGACAATTTAAAAGATATTTTACAAGAAAGAATATCATTTTCTGAAAGTGTAAGAAATAATCATGCAAAAGGTGAGGATGCTTATGATCCAGTTCTACCTAGGGCAGTTTTATTTCCAAACAATAATGAAGAACTCTCAAAAATTCTGAAAATTTGTAATGAATTTAAAGTACCCGTAACTGCGTATGGAACAGGAACATCATTAGAGGGTCATGTTGTTGGAAATGATGAAGGATTTACAATTTCAATGGAAAATTTTAATAAAATTATTTCTATTAATGAAGCAGACTTTGATTGTCGAGTACAAGCAAATGTATCTAGAGAACAACTAAATGAAACTTTAAAAGATAAAGGAGTTTTTTTCCCAATTGACCCTGGCGCAAACGCATCTCTCGGAGGTATGGCAGCTTGTTCAGCTTCAGGGACCATGGCTGTGAGATATGGAACTATGAGAACAACAGTGCTTGGTTTAACCGTTGTAATGGCAAATGGTGAAATTATAAATACAGGAACAAGATCCAAAAAAACCTCTGCAGGATATAATCTTACTAACCTTTTTGTTGGATCAGAGGGAACTTTAGGAATAATAACTGAAGTGCATCTTCGATTGTCTCCAATACCAGAGAGCATAATGAGTGCTGTTTGTCAGTTCCCTGATCTAGACTCTGCAGTGTTAACGGCACAAGAAATAATTCAATATGGTGTCCCTATTGCAAGAGTAGAATTATTAAATAAAGATCAAATGGATATAAGTATACAATACTCAAAGCTAGAAAATTTAGACAGTTTGCCAACACTATTCTATGAATTTCATGGCAGTGAGATTTCAAATAAAGAATCAATTGATGTAGTAAAAGAAATTTCCAAAAATAATAATGGTAGTGAATTTAAATGGGCCACAAATACTGAAGAAAGAAATAAAATCTGGAAAGCAAGACATAATGTGTATTATTCTGTTAAGGCACAGGGTGATAATATTAGAGTTTATGTTACTGATGTTTGTGTACCCATTTCAAACATAGTGGAATGTATTAAATTTGCAGAAACAGAACTTCGTGATACGGGATTAAAGGCACCTATGGTTGGTCATGTTGGTGATGGAAATTTTCATGTGTCTATTATCTACGATCCAAGTAAACATAATGAGTACAAATATATCAGAGAATTTAGCAATAAATTAATTGATAAAGCTTTAGAGATGGATGGAACTATTACTGGGGAGCATGGTATTGGTCTTCAAAAAAAAGAATATTTATTAAAACAACACCCTGATAATGTTCCTCTAATGAAATTAATTAAGAAAAGTTTTGATCCTAATAATATTTTAAATCCTAACAAAGTTTTTGATTTATAAATAACTTTATATTTTTTGTAGTTTTTTTGTTTTTAAAGATTTGTACATTCCTTCTAATACTTTAATTGTCTTTAATCCAATTTCACCATTTGAATGATTTTTTACATTTTTTCCAAGACAAATATCGATAAAAGTATTCAGTGCATCTTTAGTACCATAACTATAAGCACCATCTCCTTTACGTATTTTCTCTTCGATTATATCTCCATTATTTAAACGGACCAATAATCGTTCTCTGTTAATTTCCATGTCTAAATACAATACTCCTATTGTACCATGAACTGTTATATAGAAAGTACCGCCAAAATCTTTTGGAACAAACGCACTTCCTGAGAATGCACCAGTGGCACCATTTGAAAATTTCATTGATATAGCGTTTGTATAATCGACATCAGTTGGTGAAGGGACTGAGAGACAAAAAATTTCTTTAGGATCAAGATTAGTAATTTTAAATATACCTGCAAACATATGTGACAGTTGTCCCCAACCATAACCTCCAGCTTTATTTGGGTCAGACCAGGTTGATGCGTGTGGCTGAAAAGTATGCATATTTGATTCACTAAGTGGTATGCCCTGAAATAAATCTGTAAGAGATGAAGTAAAAGCTGCATCGACATGTTTGATTTCGCCAATTGTATTAGTTGATATAATTTCTTCTGCTTTTGACATAAAATTTTTAAAGTTAAATCCATTGGGAATTAAAATTTGTTTATTAATTTTTTTAGCTAAACGTATTAATTGTTGAGCATCCTTTACATTTGTAGTCATAGGTTTTTCAATCATTACATGACTATTTTTTTCTAGTGATGCTTTTGCGTTTTCATAATGAGCATAATGAGGAGAGGAAATTATAACACCATCTAAATTTGAAAAATTTAACATTTCTCTGAAATTTGTAGAAGCATACTTAAATCCAAATTTATCTTTAACAAATTTCAACTGATCTTTTTCAAGTTTACAAACGCTTGTTAATTCAACCTCAGTTCGTTCTTTTAAATGAGGTATGTGGTTTTCTGTAGCCCACCAACCTGCACCAATGACACCTATTTTAATTTTTTGCATTTTTTTACTCTATTACAATAATTTACAAATGTCATTAAGCAGGATATTTATCTATTTATTAAATATTAAAGTAAATGAAAAATAAAAGAAATATTGCAATTCTGATGGGTGATCCATCTGGTATTGGTCCTGAGTTAATTTGCAAAATTCTAAATTATAATTTTTTAAAAAAAATAAATATAATAATTATTGGAGAAAAATATATATTTGATAAATATTTGAAGAAACAAAAAAATATTAAATTAATTAATAATTTTGATCATATAGAATTTAAAAGTACCAATAAAATTTTCTTTGATATTACTAAAAGAAAAGTAAGATATCCAATTGGAAAAGCAAATATAAAATCAGGAATTTCTGTTTTAAAATCTATTGGTATAGCAGTTGATTTATATAATAAGAGAAAAATAGAAGGAATTAATTTTGCCCCGTTTAATAAAACTAGTTTAGATCTTGCAGGTATGAAATTTAAAGATGAGCTTCATTATTTTAAAAATAAATTTAAAATAAAGAGCTATGTTTGTGAACTTAATGTATTGAATAATTTTTGGACTGCTAGAGTAACATCTCACATTCCCCTTAAAGATGTTTCAAAAAATATTACTATAAAAAATATTCTTGAACCAATTAAATTAGTTAATGAGTATTTAAAAAAGAATGGAATTAAAAATCCAAAAGTAGGTGTTCAAGCTTTAAATCCTCATGCTGAGTTTGGAAATGAAGAGAAAAAAATAATAATCCCTGCAATAAGAAAAGCAAAAAAAATGAAAATTAAAGCTTTTGGACCGTTACCATGTGATACATCATTTATTAGAGCTTATAAAAATAAAGAGTTTAATTGTCTTGTGGGCATGTATCATGATGCCATACAATCAGGTCTTAAATCTTTTGGGTTTGAAAAAGGAGTTACTGTTCAAGGAGGTCTGCCGATACCCATTACCACTCCTGCTCATGGAACAGCGTTTGATATTGTGGGTAAAAATAAAGCTAACTTAAATCCAATGATAGAATCTTTAAAGTTATTAATTAAACTCTTATCTTAAAATTAAAAAATCTCTTGAATTAAATTAGATTAATATAATAATAGTCTTGTGAGTAAAATTGTAAGTGTAAAAGCTAAAGTCTATAAATGGACAGGGCCCGTTCAAAAAATTCACGAAAATTTTTGTACAAATGCTGCAGATATTGTTAATCAAGAAAATATTTCAAATGATAGATGGACAACATATAAATTTCATAGTTGGTTAGTTGTTGAAGTAGAAACAAGTGATGGTTTTATAGGTTTAGGTAATGCTGCATTATCCCCAGAACCATGTAAATCAGTAGTAGATACTTATTTAGCGCCAGCTATTATTGGTGAAAGTATATGGGATTATGAGCATATATGGCAAAAAATGTATCGACAAACACTTGCTTGGGGAAGAAAAGGTGTAGGTATGACAGCAATTAGTGCTGTTGATATTGCAATATGGGATGCACTTGGAAAATCTGCTAAACAACCTGTATTTAAATTATTAGGTGGAACAACTAAATCAAAACTCCCCTGTTATGCAAGTAAGCTTTATAGTCAACCTCTTGATAGTCTTGCAAAAGAAGCTAAAGATTATGTGGATCAAGGTTTTAAAGCAATGAAATTAAGACTTGGTTGGGGTCCCACCGATGGTGCTGAAGGTATGCATAAAAATATTGAGTTAATCAAAACAGTGCGATCAGTTGTTGGTGATAATGTTGATCTTATGGCAGATGTATATATGGGATGGACATTTGAATATGCAAAAAGAATGATGCGATTAATTGATAATGAAAATCTTCGTTGGTTAGAAGAACCAGTTATTGCTGATGATATTGATGGTTATGCAGATCTAAAAGCCTCATGTAGAACTCCTATATCTGGCGGTGAACATGAATATACACTTTTTGGTTTTAGACAATTACTAGAAAAAAAAGCAATTGATGTTGTGCAATTTGATACAAATAGAGTTGGTGGTATAACACAGGCGCATAAAATTTCTGCTTTAGCTGAAGCATTTCAAATACCAGTTATTCCTCACGCAGGACAAGTTCATAATTTTCATATTTCTATGAGTTCAGTAAACGCTCCAATAGTTGAGTATTTTCCTTTTTGGCCTGTGGAAATTGGCAATGAATTATTTTGGTATATTTTTGATGGAGAACCTCAAGCAAAAAATGGTTTTATCGAATTAGATGAAAATAAACATGGATTAGGTATTAAGTTATCAAATAAATATTTAGATAAATTTGAAATTATTGAGTAGAATTATTTGCAATTTCATTGTTATATGCAAAAACTGCAGGACTACCACCAGTGAACATAAAAATGACGTTTTCACCTTTCTTAATAATTCCTTTTTCAACATAATCAATTAAAGCTGCAAAACCTTTTGATGTATATACTGGATCTAAAATAATTCCCTCTTTATTAGCTAAAAGTTTTGTTGCTTTTATTCCGTCTTCTGTAGTAGCACCATATTTTTCACCTACATAATTATTGTCATGATTAATCATTTTATGTGAAAACTCTAAATTAATATCAAGCATCTTTGCTGCATCATTACATATTCTCGCTATATCTTTTTTAATATTCATTTCCCAATAAACGGGTGAAATACCTTGAATACGAGTTGGCCAATTTAATATCTTAGCCCCTAATTCACAACCTGCTTGTGTCATATTAGCAGCAGTAACAAATAGATGATCTGCCATAAAATTTTGCTCTTTCATTTGTAAATCAATTTCAGCCATAGCATTTGCATAACTTATACCAGCAAGAGTGGTATCCTCTTTTCCAAATCCTCCATAAATTAATAGAGGTTTTCGACCTTCTTTTATTAACTCATTATATTTTATATCTAAATGCTTTGGTATTTCTTCTAAATTCTCACCATCAATAACATCAACATTAGCTCCCAGAATATTATATAATAAAAAATTACCTTGCATTAAGTTACCTTTTATTCCGTGCATTAATACTAAATAACTATCTAAATTTAGTTTATTTGCAGCAGCTACAGCTTGGCGGCAAAAATTAGATTGAGATGCAGCCCCAGTTAAAATACAGTCATAATCTCCAGATAATGTTTTAGCCATTATAAACTCTAAATGTCTTGTTTTGTTTCCCCCAAATGCTAATGCAGTGCAATCATCTCGTTTGATATAAAGATTTATACCCAACTCTTTAGAAATATTAGGTGCAAATTCAAGTACAGTAGGTAATTGAGCTAGATTAACTCTAGGAATTTTATTTATTCTTGAAGTTAATTCTTCAGCAGACAAAGGATTAAAATTGTTATTCATCTATTTTAATAATTTTTAATTAATGACTATGTCTTTTGACTTCAGCTCCTCTTTTTCCAATAAGAAAATCTAGATCTGCTCCTTTGTCAGCTTGCATAACATGCTCTACATACATTTTTTGATAACCACCTGTGATTTCTGGAACAACAGGTGAATAATTTTCTAGACGATTTTTTATTGTTTCTTCATTAACTTTTAAATTCATTATACCCTGATCAACATCTACCTCTATTTCATCACCATTTTGAACTGCTGCTAAAGGACCTTTAACTGCAGCTTCTGGAGATGTATGAAGTATTACGGTACCGTATGCTGTACCACTCATTCTAGCGTCAGATATTCTAATCATATCTCTGACACCTTTTTTAAGAACTTTTTGTGGAAGACGCATATTGCCTACTTCAGCCATACCAGGGTAACCCTTTGGCCCACAATTTTTTAAAACTAATATTGAATTTTCATCAACGTCTAAATTGGGATCATCAATCTTTTCATGAAACTCTTCTACACTTTCAAAAACTACAGCTTTTCCAATATGTTTCATTAATTCAGGTGATGCAGCTGATGGTTTAATAATTGCACCATTTGGAGCAATATTACCCTTAAGAATTTTAATTCCTCCATTTTTGGTTAATGGATTTTCAAATTCTTTGATAACGTCATTGTTCCAACATTTAGCATTAATGTTATTTTCAGCTATAGTTTTTCCATTAACAGTCATTTCATTTTCTTCTAATAGATTTTTTTCCATTAATCTTTTTATAACTACAGGAACACCGCCAGCATAATAAAAATCTTCCATTAAGTATTTTCCTGAAGGCTGCAGATTTACTAATGTTGGAATACCGTCTCCACATTTATTCCAATCTTCTAATTCTAAATCTATTTCCATTCGACCTGCGATTGCAGCCAAATGGATAACTGCATTTGTAGATCCTCCTATTGCTCCATTGACCTTGATTGCATTTTCAAATGATTTTTTTGTAACAATTTTTGACATAGTTATATCTTCCTTAACCATTTCAACAATTCTTTTGCCAGACATATGAGCTAAAGCATATCTTCTTGAGTCAACTGCAGGTATTGCAGCATTTCCAGGGAGTGACATCCCTAATGCTTCCACCATTGATCCCATAGTTGATGCAGTACCCATAGTCATACAATTACCTTTTGATCTACTCATTGAAATTTCTGCATTAATAAAATCTTCTTCTGTAATTACACCAGCATTTAAATCTGCATCAAGTTTCCAAACACCAGTACCAGAACCTATTGTTTCACCTTGATGATGTCCATTAAGCATTGGACCACCTGAAACACCTATTGTAGGAAGATCGACACTTGCAGCCCCCATCATTAATGAAGGTGTTGTTTTATCACACCCCATTAATAGTACGACTCCGTCTATAGGATTACCCCTTATTGCCTCTTCAACATCCATACTTGCTAAATTTCTAAACAACATAGCTGTAGGTCTTAAATTGGATTCACTTGCTGAAAAAACAGGAAATTCAAGAGGAAAACCGCCAGCTTCATAAACACCTTTTTTAACAGACTCTGCTATCTCTCTGAAATGACCATTACAAGGAGTTAATTCTGACCATGTATTACAAATTCCAATTACAGGACGGCCATCAAACAAATGATTTGGATGACCTTGATTTCTCATCCAGCCTCTATGAATAAATGTATCTCTTCGATGTGATTTAGAATTATACCAATTAGAAGATCTAAATTTATTTTTTTTATTCATGTGTGAAAGTTTTAGCTAAATAAAGTAAAAAATCAAATTTTAAATTTATTATCTTCAAGTCCAGACACATTAACATTTAATGCAAATAGACTACCATCATATTGATTTTTACCTGAATTTGTAGCACTTGTAATAAATAAAGTTTTAAGATCACTTCCTCCAAATACACAATTTGTTACATTTTCAACAGGTAGCTCATAGATTTTATCTATTCTTCCTTTAGGATCAATTCTCACTACACATGAACCACCCCAACGACAATTCCAAATAAAGCCATCGCTATCAATAGTTGATCCATCTGGAGCACCTCTATCAAAATTGAAAAAATTTTTTTTGTCTGACAAACTACCTTCATCTAGGTTAAAATTGTATTCTAGTAATGATCCCTCAGTTGTATCGGCAAAATAAAATTTCGTATTATCTGGACTCCAAACAAATGTGTTAGGTATACCAAGATTTGTTTCAACAATATTTACCTTATTATCAGATAGACAATATAAACTTCCAGATTTAGCATTTATAGATTTTGCACTTCCATCTTGATTAAAATTATTTTGCATAGTGCCAAACCAGAGCCTACCCCTAGCATCAGATGCACCATCATTAGATCTATTTGTTAAAATATCATCTTCAACATTAATTATTCTCTCATATTTTTTAGATTGAAAGTTAAATTTATTTACTCCATTATTTGAGACTAAAGCAATTTCATTCTTTGAGATTATTGATGTCGCTGTTACAAAATCAGGTAAATCAAAAGTTTCTAATTTTTCGTTATCTAAATCAATTCTGAATAAAACTGATTTTGGTTTAATATCTACCCAAAGTAAACTTTGATCAATTGAAGACCACGTGATACCTTCTCCCAAATTATTTTTTACATCTTTATATAATTCGACCTTACTCATATTTTAGATAATTATAATAAAATTTAAAATTTATGAAGATAAGATTAGAGATAATGTGCTTTATCTTTAATACGAGCCATTACTTCTTTGGTTGCTTCTTCAGATCCATCATGGAACGTACCCATTAATTTATCTAAGAAACTAGTATTTCCACCTGAATAATTGCATTCAAAATATTTATGATGAATATAATGCATATAATCACCTGTTGGAATTGATACACCATTTTTGAAAGTCATTTTTTCATATCCTGTATGTCCAGGTGTAGGTGCTAAACCAGCATGAAATACATGATACATTGCAACAAGAGGATGTGAAGGGATTATCCAATGAACTAAGATTCCTGAAAAATAGAGTATATGCTCTATTGGATGCATAGACATACCTGACCAAGCACCTGTATTCGTATTACGGTGGTGTACTTTATGTGCAATTTTATAAAGTGGTGCCCAGTGTAATAATCTATGAGTTAAATAAAAATGTGCGTCTCTTATAAATGGAACAAGAAAGAACATAAAACAACAATATATTGGATACGCCTCCCAGCTTACATAAGGGATTATTTGATTTGCAAATGCCCAAAATGTAATTACTTCATAAGCTGTCCACAATGGAATAGCACTACAGAAAGTATAGAATAGGTTATCTTTAGTCTGATCATTAAATAGAAATGTTGAGTTATTTTTCTCTAAAGGTCGCGGATTATATTTAAATGAAGTTCCTTGTGTCTTTAATCTTAAATGAAAGAAGCCTGTCCAGAGCAAAATAATAACTGCATTTCTAAAAAATATATATGATATCCATCCTATTTCAAAAGTTTTCATTGTCTCTAAAGAAGGAGTCAAAAAAAGATATGTAGCAACTGTTATTGCTGCAAAGACAAAAGTCCATGGGAAAAAAATTCCAGGAAATTTAAAAAAATACTTTAAAAATTTTATTGGATTAAAAAATATATCTTTAGGTGGGTTAATACTTATTGTACCAAATGGTTTCCAATGACCTCTTTTATCTCTTGTACCAAAATCACTATCATTTAGTTGATTGCCCATGATGCATTTATAGTATATTTTGAACAAAAAAAAAGAGACTAAATTGTCGTATCTGGAACCTTCACATCAATATAATAATTTTTATCTTTAGATTGCTTAAATATTGCTGGGATTATTGATCTATAAGCAGAAATTATTCCGTTATGAGGTTCTGGCATTTGATTTTTAACTATTTTGTGAAATTTTTTTAAATTATGGCATGGGATTTTTGGG
>CACHLW010000009.1 GCA_902580765.1 uncultured Alphaproteobacteria bacterium
TAAATCACATATTCAATATTTTCTTGGTAATTATCGAGAAGTTTCTCATTGTAAAATGTTGTTGTCTAAAGATATTAACTTTTTAGGCTTAAAAAAAGAAAACGGAGATTTTAATTTAAAAAGAAATGTAGTCATAAATTGGAAAAGTAAAAATGAGAAATTGTATTATTCAGGTCTTCAAATTGTATCTAAAAATATCTTTAATAATAGAAAAAAAATATTCTCTATGAATGAAATTTGGACAAAACTTATTAAAAAAAATCAAATTAAAGGGTATGTAATTCCTTCCAAAATTAGACATATTGGGGATAAAAAATCAATTTTAGAAAATTAGATTTGATTTAGCTTGATTATAGATAAATATTTCTTACATAACAATTATGTCTACTATAGCTACAAACGACCAAAACTTTCAAAATGATATATCTTCAAATGAACTACCTGTGGTAGTCGATTTTGGAGCTGAATGGTGCGGCCCTTGTAAAGTGCTTGATCCAATTCTAGAAGAAATTGCTGAAGAGAACAAAGATAAAGTAAAAATATATAAAATGAATATTGATGAGAATCCCATGACCCCACAGAAATACGGTATAAGAGGAATTCCAACGATAATGATATTTAAAAAAGGTGAGTTAATTGATACTAAAGTTGGGAGTCTTCCGAAAACAGCTTTAGAAAACTGGATTCAATCCAATTTATAATAATTTTTTTCTAATTTTTCCTATTAAATACAAAGAACCAGTAATTAAATATATCATTTGCCGATTAGATCTAAAATATTTTAAAGCGTCGTTAATATTATTTATTTGTTCACATTTAATCGAATGAACATCACAAATTTCATTTATTTCTTTAGTTTTAAATGAATTTTTTTCATCTGGAATTTCTATAGCTAAAACTTTAGACACTCTTTTTTTTATTTTATTTAAAAATAAACTTGCTTTCTTATTATTCAACATTCCAAACAAGACTACAGGTTTTATTTTTTTAGTTTTTAAAAATTCATTTAGTTTTTCCGCTCCTTCAATATTATGTGATCCATCAAGAATTATTTTTTTATTTTTATAATTAATAATTTCTAATCTTCCTGGCCAAACTGTTTTTTTTAAAGCTGCATTAATTTCTCTCGTATTTAATTTATACCCAATATTGTTCATAATTTTTGCAAAATATATAGATATTGAGGCATTTTCTTCCTGATGTTTTCCATTCAATGAAGGTTGGGAATACAAATACTTTTTATTATCAATTTTTATTTCAAATTTATTTTTTAATGATTTTGTAACTCGAAATTCTTTTCCATAAAAATATTTATTTTCAAATCTATTTAATTTTTTTTGAATATGATATTTTAATTCTTTTTTTTGTTTACCAACTAAAACAAATTCACAATTCTTTACTATACCCAATTTTTCATTAGCAATTTTCTTAAGTGTTTTTCCTAGAAATTCCTCATGATCAAAACTAATTGGTGTTAAAATACTAAAAATTTTTTTTGGTATTATGTTAGTTGCATCCAATCTACCTCCTAATCCAGTTTCTAAAATAAGAAAATCAGATTTTGATTGTTTAAATAATATAAAGGCTGCAGCTGTTGTGATTTCAAAGAAAGTTATTGGTTTACCATCATTTATTTTTTTTACAAATTTTAGAGTTTTGTAAAGTTTATTTGTGCTTACTTCCTTATTATTAATTATTATTCTTTCATTAAACCTAGATAGATGTGGTGAGATATATGCATCACATTTATAGCCATTTTTAAACAAAATATTTCTTATAAAACTTTGAACTGAACCTTTTCCATTTGTACCCGCAATATGAATGGTTTTTGGGAGATGATTTTGTGGATTACCTAATTTTTTTAATAATAATTTTAGTCTGTCTAATGATAGATCTATATATTTAGGATGAAGTTTTACTAATTCATCTAACAACTTTTCTGTCTTAGATTTCACTTATTAACTTATATGATCTAATACTTTGTATAAAGTTTCTTTGAGGTTTTTTCTATGAGAAACAATATCTACCATTCCATGATCTTTTAGATATTCAGCTTTTTGAAAATCTATAGGTAATTCTTCTCTGATAGTATCTTGTATAACTCTTTTACCTGCAAAACCTATCGTAGCACCTTGTTCTGCTATTGTTATATCACCCAACATTGCAAAAGAAGCTGTTACTCCACCGGTTGTGGGTTCAGTGAGAACTACAATGTAAGGTATATTATTTTGATCTAATAAATCAACAGCAGCAATTGTTCTAGGCATTTGCATTAAGCTTACAATTCCTTCCTGCATTCTTGCTCCACCGGATGAGGTAACAATTACATAAGGTAATTTTTTTTCTATAGCAATTTTAGCACCTTTAACTATTGCTCCTCCAACTGCTCTACCCATAGAACCACCCATGAACTCAAAATTCATGAGCCCCGATATAATTTCTTTATCATTAATTTTCCCCTGAATAAGAATGAAAGCGTCATCTCTATTTGTTTTTTTTCTGTATTCTTTTAACCTATCTTTATATTTTTTTTTATCTGTGAATTTTAGTGGATCATCAGAAATTTTGTCTGGGATAATTTCACTATAATCTCCATCTTTAAAAAACAATTTTATCCTATCTTCTGCAGACATTCTAAAATGATAATTGCAATTAATACAAACATATAAATTTTGTTTTAAATCTTTATGGTGAATCATATTTCCACACGAAACGCAGTTATTCCACAATTTTTCTGGTACATCTCTTCTTTTTACAAGAGAGGATAGTTTGGGTTTAACAAAATTTGTTAGCCAATTCATACTCTAGTTCCATTTTTTAAATCTTTTGAAAACTTATCAATTTCTGATAACATTTTTTCTTTATTATTTAAATTTTCTTCAATAATTTTAATTATACTTGATCCAACTACTGCACCATCAGCTATTTTGCATATATTGTTCACATCTGTTGAGTTTTTAATACCAAATCCAGGGATAACTGGTAAATTTGTATATTTTTTGATAAAAGCCACTGATTCTTCAAGTTCATTAAGATCAGCAGATTTTTGACCAGTAATTCCCATAACACTAACATAATATAAAAAACCACTTGCATTACTTAATATTAATTTTAACCTTTCTTCATTAGTTGTAGGAGTGATTAATCTAATCAGATCAATCTCATTATTTTTTAGTTCATCTATTAAATCTTCATCTTCTTCAGGTTGTAGATCAACAATAATTAAACCATCGACCCCATTTTCTTTGCATTTTTTTACAAACTTCCCAATTCCAAAATATAGAATCAAATTATAGTAACCCATCAATATGATTGGGATATCATTTTTTATTTTTTTTGCCTCAGCAGCTAAAGTAAAGATATTTTCTAAATCAATTCCTTTTCTTATTGCTCTATTACTTGATTGCTGAATTGTTGGTCCATCAGCCATAGGATCAGAAAAAGGCATTCCAATCTCAATGATATCAGCACCATTATTAATAATTGTCTTAATAATTTCTAAACTGGTACTGAAATCAGGATCACCTCCAGTAACAAATGTTACTAGTTTTTTTTCATTATTTTTAAATGCCTGACTAATTAAATTAGTCATTTAAATCTCGATATTTAATTCATCTGCTATTGTAAAAATATCTTTATCACCACGGCCGCACATATTCATGACAATAATTTTATCTTTACTATAGTTTTTTGCTATTTTCTTTAATACCGCTAATGCATGAGCTGGTTCTAAAGCTGGAATTATACCCTCTAACTTGCAACAATATTGAAAAGCTTCTAATGCTTCTTTGTCAGTCGCTGACATATATTTAACTCTTTTTTCCTCAAATAAAAATGAATGTTCAGGACCAATTCCTGGATAATCTAATCCTGCAGAAATAGAATGTGCCTCCTGAATTTGTCCAGTGTTTGATTGAAGCAAATAGGTTTTATTGCCATGCAATACACCTGGTTTTCCACCAGTTAAACTAGCTGCATGCTTATCTGTGTTTATACCATGACCAGCTGCTTCAACTGCAATCATTTCAACATTAGAATCATCCAAGAATTCATGAAATAAACCTAAAGCATTAGAACCACCACCAATACAAGCCATTAATAAATCTGGTGATCTTCCTTCTGCATTTTCAATTTGATTACGTACTTCTTTTCCAATTACTGATTGAAAATCTCTTACCATAGCTGGATATGGATGAGGTCCTGCAGCTGTTCCTATTATATAAAAAGTATCTTTAACATTTGTAACCCAATCTCTTAACGCTTCATTCATAGCGTCTTTGAGTGATTTTGAACCAGTATTAACAGATCGTATTTCTGCACCTAGTAATTTCATCCTAAAGACATTTGGTGATTGTCTTTCAATATCTTTTTCACCCATATAAACTATACAAGGTAAGCCAAATAAAGCACACACTGTTGCTGTAGCAACTCCATGTTGTCCTGCTCCTGTTTCTGCTATAATTCTAGTTTTACCCATTTTTTTTGCTAGTAAAATTTGACCCATACAATTATTAATTTTATGAGCGCCTGTATGGTTTAATTCGTCCCTCTTGAAATAAATTTTTGGCCCTCCAAGATCGTTAGTAATTCTCTCGGCTAAAAATAATGGACTTGGTCTACCAACATATGTTTTTAAGTAATAATTAAAATCATCAATAAAATTTTTATCATTTTTTATTTTTTCATATTCCTTTTCAACTTCTAGAATCAAAGGCATTAAAGTTTCAGAAACATATCTTCCACCAAATTTACCGAAATATCCTTTGTCATTTGGATAACTTTTATATGTATTTTTAAGCATTTTTTAATTTTTCGATAAAATTATTTATAATGTGATTATCCTTAATGCCAAGCTCTTTTTCTACTCCTGAGGATAAATCTACTCCAAATGGATTTATATCATCAACTATTTGCTTAATATTATTTGTATTAATCCCCCCAGATAAAAACCATTGTTTTTTAGTTTTAAGATTTTTTATTATATTCCAATCAAAACTCTTAGAATTTCCTCCAGGTAATTCACCTTTCAAAGGTTTGTAATCAAATAAAAAATAATCAACACTTTCATATTTATCAATTTTATTTAAGTCATGATTATTATTTATTGAAATTGATTTAATAATTTTTACGTTCATTTTTTTTACATTTTCAATGTATTGCTCATCTTCTGAACCATGTAATTGTACAAATTTTAATTTTAAATTATTTATAATTTTTTCTAATTCATCGATATTTTTATTAACAAAAACACCAACGCCATTAATTTTTAAGTCTTTAGATAAATTTTGAAGGATTCTTGCATTTTCAAATGATATATTTCTTGGACTTTGTTTATAAAAAATCATACCAAAAAAATTTACTTTATTTCTTTCACAGCATAGAAGTGTTTCATTATTTTGTATTCCACATATTTTTATAATCATGCTTTATGATAGTGATTTATTTATTTCTTTTAAAACTTTTAGGGGATCTTTAGATTCGGTAATTGGTCTACCAATAACTAAATAATTTGCACCTAATTTAATAGCCCTTTCAGGTGTTTCTACTCGTTTTTGATCATCACTTTTTATATTATTGTTAATTCTGATACCAGGTGTTACGATTATAAAATTTTTTCCTACTTCTTTTCTAATAAATTTTATTTCCCGAGGACTACACACTACACCGTCTAATTTATTTTTTTTAGCTGCTTGTGCAAAACTTTTCACTAATTTTGTAACATTTTTTTGATTATAATACTTTTTTGTTTGTATACTGTCCATGCTTGTTAAAATTGAAACACCTAAAATCTTACTATTGTCTTTAAAAGAACTAGATACTTTCATCATCTTATCACCACCTGATATATGCACTGTAGTAAAAAAAGGTTTCATTTTAATAATTGCTTCTAAACCTTTTTCAACAGTATTTGGTATATCATGTAATTTTAAATCAAGAAAAATTTTGGGACAGATTGAATAAATTTTTTTATAACCTTCTAAACCAAAATGAAAAAAAAACTGATAGCCAATTTTAAAAGCATAAGCATCTTTTTTTAAGATATTTACTAGATTTATTGTTTTATTTAGGTTTTTAGAGTCTAAAGCAATTATTATCTTTTTAGTATGCATCTTCTATATTAGGAAATTCTTTGTCATTTATTATTTTATGTAAAATTTTTCCTATTTTAAAGTGTAGCTTGTAACTTTTATTTTTGAATAATTTTTCATTAGTTTTAGGATTTCTAACAAATTTTTCTTTATTTACTTTTCTACTTAGAGTCCCAAACCCTCTGATTTCAATATTTTTTCCATTTTTAAGAGAGTTTGACATCATTTTAATAAAAATATTAAAAAGTAACTCTATATCTTCAGTGTTTAAATTATCATGTTTTTTTTGAAGTTTTTCTAGGATTTCTGATTTTAACATTAATCCTATTTTTTTAAAACTGAACCTAAAATGTCTCCTAAAGAAGCACCTGAAGCACTTGATCCATATTTACTCAACGCTTCCTTTTCATCTCTAATTTCTAATTCTTTAATAGAAAGATTTAAGGTTCTATTTTTTGAATCTATAGATAAAATTATTGAGTCTACTTTTTCATTTAATGCAAAACGATCTGTTTTATTTTCATTTTTATCATTAGATAAATTTGATCTTTTAATAAAACCAAATATTTCCTTTTCTTTATCTAGTTCAATTTTTAAACCTTTTTCATCAATCTCTACAATTTTTCCAGTAACTGTTGATTTTAGGGGATTATCTTCAATATAATCTTGGAGAGGATCACTATTTAAATGTTTCACACCTAAGCTAATTCTTTCTTTCTCAGCATTTATATCAAGTATTTTAACAGTGATTTTTTCACCTTTTTTTAAATCTTTTAAAATTTTCTCACATTCTTTCTCATCCCAACTTAAATCAGATATATGTACCATGCCGTCAATTTCATCTATTACTTTAACGAAGATACCAAAATCTACGATGTTAACTATTTCTGTTTCAAAAGTATCATTAATATTGAAGTTTTCCCTAAGCTTAACCCAAGGATTGTCCTTCATTTGTTTCAAGCTACAGTTTATTCTTTTTCTTTCATCATCTATATCTAATATCAGAACATCTATAGTATCATTTATATTTGTAATTTTTGAAGGATGCGGTGGTTTTTTTAACCAACTAAGTTCATTTAATGAAATAATACCATCATACAGGTTGTCAATTAAAATATGAACGTTGTTATCATTCATGCTTACAACTTTAGCTGATTTTTTTTCTTTGATTTTTATATTTTCTTCTACTTTGTCCCAGGGATTATCTGTTAATTGCTTAATACCAAGACTTAATCTAGACAATTCTTCATCAAATTTTAGAACTTTTATTTTGATTGTTGAATTGAGTTCAAGGACATCAGATGGATTATTAATCTTTGTCCACGAAATATCTGTAACATGCACAAGACCATCAATACCACCTAGATCAATAAATGCTCCATAGTCTGTTATATTTTTAACTTTACCTTCAACAACTGAACCTTCTTTTATGTTTTTTAGCAGTTCAGATCTTTGTTCCTTAAGTTCATTGTCTGTTATTGCTTTTCTTGATACAACAATATTTCCTCTGTATTTATCCATTTTTAGAATCATAAGATCCAGAGGTTTGTTTAATAGTTCTTTTGTATCTTTTATAATTTGCCTTGTTTCAATTTGACTTCCAGGAAGAAAAGCAACCACTCCATCTAGATCAACACTCATGCCACCCTTGACTCTGTTGAATGGAACACCTGTAACAATTTTATTTTCATTAAAGCTCTCTTGTAAATTATGCCATGCTTTTTGTTTAACTGCCTTCTCTCTTGATAGAAGTGTTTCTCCATTGGCATTGTCTACATTCTCAATAAATACCTCTGTCTCATCACCAACTTCAATATCAGATTTTTGTCCAGGTCTAGAAAATTCACTTAACGGAACTCTTCCTTCACTTTTTAAACCAACATCTATTGTAACTATTTCATTTTCAATTGATATTATCTTGCCCTTTGCAATACTTTTTTCTTTGGCAGAAGATTTTTTTAGAGAATTAGTGATTAAAATATCGTATTCTGAATTACTAATTTTATTTTCAAGTTGTTGATTCATTTTAATTTTTTAAAAATTATCTGATTAATTTGGTTTGTAGTTTCCTTAAAATTACCATTATTATTTATTATAAATGCATTTTTTGGTACAACCAATGGCGAGTGTTTTCTACGTTTATCTTTATAATCTCTCAATTCTATTTCCTTCAAAATTTTTGGGTATATAGACTTTTCGCCACTATCAATCAACTGTTTATATCTTCTTTTTGCTCTAATTTTTGAATTTACCTCAATATATAGTTTTAAATCAGCTTTTTTAAAAACTACTGAACCTATATCTCTTCCATCAATTACAAAACCATGAAAATTTTTATTTTTTTTTACAAAATTACGTTGTAATTTATTTATGAATACCCTGACATAATTATGCACAGCTATTTTTGAAGCTAATTCACCTATTTTTTGAGTTCTAATTTTCTTACTTTTTCTGTAAGAAATTTCTTTAATTTCATTTATTGTTTTTTTTATTTCGTTAATATTATTAAAATTGATATTATGTCTTAATAAAATAAAAGCTAAGCGCCTGTAAAGAATTCCTGAATCTAAATGTTTTAATTTCCATTTATTGCTTATATACTTTGATATTTTTTCCTTTCCTGAAGCAGCAGGCCCATCCACAGTTATAATTACATTTTTCAAAAGATCTGACCACCCAATTTATTAAATTCATCTCTAAATGTAGGAAAACTTGTATTTATTGATTCAGAGTCTTTTATTTCTAGAGGGCCTATTTTTGTTCCCATTATTGCAAATGCCATTGCAATTCGATGGTCAAAATCTGTTTGGATTATATTATTTTTTAAGTTAAAATTTCTAGAAGGAAAAATATAAAGATCATCATTTTGGACTCTACAATTGACCCCACAGTTTTGTAAGTTTAATAATATTAATTTTAATCTATCACTTTCTTTAACTTTTAATTCATTTAAACCTCTAAAAATACTTGGAGAATTTGCAAAGGAAGCTGCAATAGCTAATATTGGGTATTCATCTATCATTAAATCAGCAAACTCCGGACCCAGTTCACACCCCTTTAGTTTTGAGCTAACAACATCTATATCACATATATTTTCATTATTATTTGATCTCTGATTTAACAGAGAAATATTAGCCCCCATTTTCTTTAATGCTAAAATTATTCCGTTTCTAGTTGGATTATTATTGATATTTTTAAGAATTAAGTGAGAATTTTTATTAATCAAAGCTGAAACAATAAAGAACGCACTACTTGATAGATCATTTGGAACAGAAATATTTTTAGATGTAAGTTCTTTTTTTCCTTTTATTTTAATTATTTTTGTATTTTCTAATTTTTTTACCTCTATTTTAGCCCCAAAAGATTCCAACATTGTTTCTGTGTGATCTCGTGTAATTTTATATTCTTTAATAGTTGTTTCACCATTAGTATTAAGACTCGCAAGTAATAATCCAGATTTAATTTGCGCAGATGGTATTTTTAAATCAATATTAGAACAAACTAAATTACTACTTTCAATTATAATTGGTAAAGTTCCATTATTGGTTAATATTTTTGCATTCATTTTTTTCAGTGGTTCAGAAATTCTTTCCATTGGTCTTTTAGAAAGAGACTTATCACCAGTTAGAACTGATCTAAATTTTTGACTGGACAATAACCCTGTTAATAATCGTGCACTTGTCCCAGAATTACCAAGGTATATTTCATCCTCTGGTTTTTCTAATGAATTTAAACCCTTTCCGTGTATTATAATATTATTTTGATTTTCCTCAATTCTGACACCCATAGCTCTAAATGCATTTAAGGTATGAAAAACATCTTCAGATCTTAAAATATTATTTATTTCACAAATACCATTTGAAATAGAAGGTATAATGATTGATCTGTGAGATATAGATTTGTCTCCAGGTATATTAGCCGATCCATTTATGCCGTTAGTAATTAAATGACTAATCATTTAAAGTTGAAAATTTGTACCTAAGTAGAATTTTTTTATTTTTTCGTCGTTAACAGCAGATATAGGATCACCTTCATAAAAAATTGCACCTTCATTTACAATATATACCTTATCAACAATTTTCAATGTCTCTCTAACATTATGATCTGTAATTAAAATACCTATGTTTCTATCTTTTAATTTTTTAATTATAATTTTGATTTCTTCAATTGAAACAGGATCAATTCCAGTTAATGGTTCGTCCAATAATAAGTATTTAGGGTTTGTTGCAAGTGTTCGTGCTATTTCTAACCTTCTTCTTTCTCCACCTGATAACACAATTGATTTAGATTTTCTAACATGATTTATATCAAACTCATTTAGTAGATTTTGTAATATTATATTTTGTTTTTTTTTATCTTTCTCTTTAATTTCAATTATTGACAAAAGATTATCTTCTACACTCATACCTCTAAATATTGATGCTTCCTGAGGTAGATAACTTATTCCAAGAGTACCTCTTAAGTATATTGGAAGATTTGAAACATCTACTTTATCAAGTATTATGCTTCCACTATCTGGTTTAACTAAACCAACAACAATATAAAAAGTTGTAGTTTTTCCGGCACCATTTGGCCCTAATAATCCTACTATTTCCCTTCTTTTAATTGATATACTGATATCTCTAACTACCTGTTTATTTCCATATGTTTTTGAAATTTTATTTATAGAAAGTCCGCTATCTAAAATATTAAATTTATTGTTCATTATTTATAATTATTGCTTTTACTTTACTTTTTTTACTAGATTTAATTTTATATGAATTATTTTTTGTATCAAGGGTTCCGTAATCACCAACTATTTTTTCCCCATCACGGATAATTGCAACATCATCTATTAATTCAATAAGTGCTGTTTCATCATCATAGTTTATTTTCTTAGCATACATTTCAGAATCATCGTTTTTTACATAAGATAAATTACTATCAAAAACATTTAAAAAAGTGATTTCTTTATTATTACTGTTATTTGAAAAAACACCTTCTATAGATTCACCAATTATAATAATATTTTCATTTATCAATTTAGAGTTCTTGCCTAGTAAAGAAAATTCACCAGTTAAATTATTAACTTTAATTAAGCCATTTGAAAACATTTCTATATTTTCAGTTATTAGCTCAGAATCTGATCCTCGTATTTCTAGTTTTTCATATCTAACTTCAAATTTTAATTTATCACCTTTTCCTTTCAAATTAAATTCTGACGAACTAAACTTTACAGTGCCTTCTGCATTTAGTTCAGTAATGTCATTTAAATTATTCTCAAAATCAATTTTTACATTATCGGCATTCAGTGTAAAATTATCTGATTCAATTTTTACATTTTTTTTTAATAGATAATATTGCTCATTTTGAAATACTTCGATACCATCATCTGTAGTTATCTCTGTTTCACCTATTTCTCTAGCAAATGAAGATAGACTAATTATACAAATAAAAATTAATTTAAAAATTGAACTCATTTTAAAACTACAAAAGATTTACCATAAAAAATAATTTTGTCGCCTTTATCAAATATATCAAATCCGTATGAAGAAATTATTGTGTTTTTTGCTTTAAATAAAGATTTTGATTTACTATTTGCTGTCTGTTCTGTTCTATTAAAGACAACCTCTTCTGTTTCAATACTAAAATCGTTAGATCTAAATCGAACATTTTTACTTAGGAGTATTTTATTACTATTTAAAAAGTTTCCCTCTTTTGCACTAACATAAATTTTCTTTTCTTCATTATTTATAGTGAATCTGGGAAGATCAATATCAGCTTTTGAAAGACTTTTGTTATATTTATCAGATTCAACATTCATAAAATTAACTTGTTTTGAGAATATTACTGATAGAAAAAATAGTATAACAGCAATGCCAAAAATAAAAACTAACTTTCTATTTATGTATAAAAAAAAATTCAATTTAACTCGTCAATCTTAATAAATCATGAATATGCACTATACCTATTGGCTTTTTTTTATCACAAACAAATAAACTTGTTATTTTTTTTGTATTCATTAAATTAATTGCTTCACCAACCAACATTTCTTTATTTACTAAAGTTGGATTTGCAGTCATTATTTCCCTAGCTTTCTTTTCAAAAAATTTAGAATTTAACTTTCTTCTTAGATCACCATCAGTAATTATGCCTATCAATTGTTTTTTTTTATTAATCACTCCAATACAACCAAAGCTTTTTTTTGTCATAGTTAAAATAGCTTTTGACATCTTTTCATCTAATTCTGCTAGAGGAACTTCTTTTTTTATGTGCATAATATCATTTAAATTTTTTAAATCTTTTCCAAGATTGCCACCTGGGTGTAAGTTTTTGAATTCTTTGCTTTTGAAGCCTCTAATTTCAAGCAAAGCAATTGCAATACAATCACCAATTATCATAGACATTGAGGTTGAACTAGTGGGTGCTAAATTTAGAGGACATGCTTCAATAGGTTTTTTAAATAAAATACTTAATGTAGAATTTTTATGAAGAGTACTTTTTGAATTACTTGTTATGCCTATAAGTTTAATGTTAAATCTTTTTGTAAACTGAATTATATTATTTAACTCAGAAGTTTCACCAGAGTTTGATATTGCTATTACACAGTCCTCTTTTTTGATACTCCCTAAATCTCCATGACTTGCTTCAGTTGCATGGACAAAGTAAGATGGTGTTCCTGTTGACGTTAGTGTTGCTGATATTTTATTTCCAATATGAGCACTTTTGCCAACACCTGTGATAACTATTTTACCTTTGGTGTTATAAATTAAATTAACAGCCTTACAAAAATTATTATTAAACGTGGATTTTAAATTTTTTATGCTACTTAGTTCTCTTATTAAGGTTCTGTTTGCACTATCAATTATTTTTTTATTATTACTCATTAATGTTTAAAAATATCATGTTCAGACCAGCCACTAATATCTAAATCTGTTCTGTATTGAATAAAATCAAAACAGGCTTTAGCTAGTTTACTTCTTTTTTCTCTCAATAACATTCTATCAAGCTTGTCTTTAATTCTGTGCAAATATAAGACATCAGTAGCAGCATATTTTTGTTGTTCTTTAGTTAATTCTCCGCCCCAATCAGAAGACTGCTCTGTCTTTGAAATTGATTTTCCTAATAATTCACTACAAAGATCTTTGTATCCATGTTTATCAGTATAAGTCCTAACTAACTTTGATGCAATTTTAGTACAGTAAATATTTTTAATATTAATTTTAAAGTTGTATTTGAATACAGCTACATCAAACCTGGCATAATGAAAAATTTTTTGAATTTTATTATTCTTAAGAATTTTTATTAAATTTAGAGGTTTTTTAGTAGACAAGTCAATTTTTACTAGATGACATACTTCATCACCATTAGAAATTTGGACTAAACATAATTTATCTCTTTTAGGATTTAATCCCATTGTTTCGCTATCCAATGCAATAATATTAGAAGTTTTAAAACTTGTTGGCAGATCTCCTTTATAGAAATTTATTTTCATTTTGATTTTATTACCTGTATAATTTATATTTTTTCTCTATATCACTTATTTAATTAAAGGTCATGAAATCAATAGTAATTTTTGGAGGCGCAGGTTTTGTTGGTAAACATTTAATAAGGCGTCTTACTAAAAATGGCTATAAAATCATTGTTCCATATCAAAGATCTGTACAAGAAGCTAAAATCCGACTTTTAGGTGTAACAGGACAGGTAATTCCATTTCGTTATTCTTCATTGGAAGACAAAAGGCTTAAATCTATTTTAGATAATGCCAACGTGTGCATTAATTTAAAAACTACTTATGATCAAAAGAAAGGTGATTTTAACAATACAATATATAAATTTAATCAGAAACTGATTAGAATTTTAAAATCTAGTAAGGAATTAAAACAATTCATTCTTTTTTCTGGCCTAGGTGTAGATATTGATAAAAACTCAACAAGAAGCATTGCAGTGCATAAATCTGAAAAGGAAGCTTTTAAACAACTAGATAATGCAATTATTATTAGACCAGGTGTTATTATAGGGGGTGGTGATATTTTCTTAAAAAGACTTTTGCCAATATTTAAAGCTTCATTTTTTGTCCCACTTTTTGGAGATGGATCAACAAAATTCCAACCAGTATTTATTGATGATGTGTCCCTAGCTGTTGATGAAATAATTAATTCCAAGATTAAAGGGAAAAACATTTACGAACTTGCAGGTCCTAGGATTTATTCTTACAAAGAATTTTTTAATCATATTTCTAATTTTTTAAACAAAACTCGAGTTTTGGTTCCTGTTCCTATGGCATTTATGAGACCTATGATAAATATTGCTGAAAAAACTCCAATTTCTCCTCTTACTTCAGAACAGTTAACATTATTTGAAATGGATAATCTTGTTGTAAATATCGATAAATCATTCCAAAATCTTGATATTAATCCACAGGATACGCTACAAATACTTAAAAATATTGTTGTAAATTAACGGTTTTCTCATTTTTAGTACATAAGTGGTACTATTATTTCAAAATTATTGTTTCCTTTTTTATCTTGAATGTGTATTTGGTTCGATCTAGATAAAATAGTAAACAAATGATAACTAAATGCTAAAATTTACAAAAATAAACAAGGAAAATCCTAGTAAAATATCTGCCAAAGATAGGGTTAAATCATTTGATGAAATTTACGCTAAATATGCCTCACAAAAGGCAGAAGAACAAGCTTCCAGATGTTCTCAATGCGGTGTTCCTTTCTGCCAAGTTCATTGTCCCTTGCACAATAATATTCCAGATTGGTTAAAGCTAACTGCTGAGGATAGAATGCAGGAAGCATTTGAAATTTCAAGCTCTACAAATAACATGCCTGAAATATGTGGTCGTATATGTCCCCAAGATCGTTTGTGTGAAGGTAACTGTGTAATTGAACAATCTGGCCACGGTACTGTTACTATAGGATCAATAGAAAAATATATTACAGATAAAGCTTGGGAAGAAGGTTGGGTTAAAAATATAGAACCAGTTGAAGAAAGAAATCAAAGTGTTGGAATTATCGGTTCTGGTCCTGCTGGATTAGCTGCAGCAGAAGAACTTCGTAAAAAAGGATTTCAAGTTACAATATATGATCGCTACGATAGACCAGGAGGTCTTTTAATTTATGGTATCCCAAATTTTAAACTAGAAAAAGATATTGTAATTAGAAGAACAAATCGACTTAAAGAAAGTGGAATTAAGTTTGAATTAAACTGCGATATTGGCAAAGACATTACTTTTGAAGATATTAAAATTAAGCATGATGCAGTTCTTATAGCAACTGGTGTTTACAAATTTAGAGAAATCAATCTAAATACATCCAATTTTAATAATGTTGTACCAGCTTTAGATTTCCTAATAGCAAGTAACAAGACTGGTTTAAAAGATAAAGTTGAAGATTTCACAAATGGAAGATTAAACGCAAATGGAAAAAATGTAGTTGTCATTGGTGGTGGTGATACCGCTATGGATTGTGTTAGAACGGCTGTCAGACAAGGAGCGAAATCTGTTAAGTGTCTTTACAGACGTGATAAGACAAACATGCCTGGTTCGCAAAGAGAAGTTCAAAATGCAATAGAAGAGGGTGTCGATTTTCAATGGTTGACTTTACCAACTGAATATTCGGGAAATGGATCATTGAAAAATGTTAGAACCGTTTTAATGCAACTTGGAGAACCTGATGAGTCAGGTAGAAGGAAGCCAGAGCCAAAAGAAGGTACAGAAAAAGAGCTAGACGTTGATTTAGCTATAGAAGCTTTGGGTTTTGAACCGGAAAATTTACCTAAGCTTTTTGATTATAATGACCTTACAGTTACAAGATGGGGCACACTAAAAATAAATTATAAAAATATGATGACATCAATTGATGGAGTATTTGCTGCTGGAGATATTGTTCGCGGTGCAAGTTTAGTTGTTTGGGGAATCAAAGATGGTCGTGATGCAGCAAAAAATATTATTGAATATTTAGAAAACAATTTTTCCGATCAAAACAATATTAATAAGAAAGCAGTAAATGCCTAACAACTTTATTGAAAAGTATAAAAAGGATAAAAAATTCTTAGAAGAAAATCATGTTTATAATGAACAAGATGAACATTCATCATGTGGTGTTGGATTAATTGCATCTTTAGATGGATCTGAGACAAGAGAAATAGTCGAGTTAGGAGTTCAAGCTTTAAGAGTTTTGTATCACCGGGGGGCAGTTGATGCTGATGGTAAAACAGGTGATGGCGCAGGAATACAGTTATCCATACCAAAGAATTTTTTTACTCAACAAATAGAAAGGACTGGTCATACTCCTAATGATCTACCTTTTGGGGTTGGCATGATTTTTTTACCACGTACAGATTTTGCCGCTCAAGAAAACGCTCGTACTATTGTTGAATCTGAAATAATCAAAGAAGGTTTGAAAATATATGGTTGGAGACACGTTCCAATTAATTCATCGATTATTGGTGATAAAGCAAAAGCAACAAGGCCTGAAATAGAACAAATTCTAATTTGTAATGAAGAACTAGAAGATGAAAAGCAATTTGATAATAAACTTTATATAATTAGAAAAAGAATAGAAAAAGAAATTAGAAATCAAAATATTTCAGACTTTTATATTTGCTCATTATCTTGTCAGTCTATTGTTTATAAAGGTATGTTTTTAGCAGAACAGCTTTCCAATTTTTATCCAGACATCCAAAATGAGAATTTTATTTCTAGATATGCAGTTTATCACCAGCGTTATTCAACTAATACATTTCCTACATGGTCTTTAGCACAGCCTTTTAGAGTGATTGCGCATAATGGTGAAATAAATACACTTAAAGGAAATAAAAATTGGATGGCAGCTCATGAACCAAGAATGGAACATAAAAATTTTGGTAATAATGTAGATGATTTAAAACCCATAATTGATGCTAAAGCGTCTGACTCTGCTGCATTAGATTCAACAATAGAGTTATTAGTTAAAGCTAATCGTTCTTTACCTATGGCTAAAATAATAACAATTCCAGAAGCTTGGTCCCACAGAAGAGATTTTCCAAAAAAAATAAAAGATTTATACGCTTATGGTGGAGCAGTTATGGAGCCATGGGATGGTCCAGCAGCAATATGTGGCGCGTACGGTGATTGGGCCATTGCTGGAATGGATAGAAATGGCCTTAGACCTATAAGATATACACTAACAAAAAATCTTCTCATTGCTGGTTCTGAAACTGGAATGGTTGATATTAAAGAAAATGAAATAGTAGAAAGAGGTAGGGTAGGGCCAGGTCAATTAATAGCAGTCAACTTTAAAGAGAAAAAATTTTTTAAAGATCATGAGATAAAAAAGTATTTAGCAGAAACTAAACCATTTGGTGATTGGACAAAAAAAATTACGTATATTGATAAACTTGTTCAATCTGTTGATGAGGAATTTAGAGATTTAGACTCTGGAGATCTAAGAAAAAGAATGGCATGCTTTGCCTGGTCAGTAGAAGACATAGAATTAATACTTCATCCGATGATTGCTGAAAAAAAAGAAGCAACGGGATCGATGGGAGATGACACTCCACTAGCTGTGCTCTCAAATAAATATAGAGGACTCCATCACTTTTTTAGACAAAATTTTAGTCAAGTTACAAATCCACCAATTGATTCATTAAGAGAAAGAGTTGTTATGAGTCTTCGAACTAGGATTGGAAACTTAAGTAATATTCTTGATGAAGATGAAGATCAATGCGATCATTTACAATTGAACTCTCCTGTTCTTTCAATTGAGCAATTCAAATCTATGCGAAGATATATGAAAGATAGTGTGAAGATCATTGACACAACAATGGATAAAACAAATCCTGAAAATAATTTTGAGATAGAAATTTCAAGAATAAACCGAGAAGCAGAACAAGCTGTTAGAGAGGGGTATGTTCATATAATTTTAAGTGACAAAGAAATGTCTAAAACAAGAATAGCTCTTCCTATGATATTAGTTACAAGTTCTGTTCATCATCATTTAATTAAACAAAATCTTCGAACTTTTATTTCCTTAAATGTTCAATCTGCAGAATGTTTAGATGTACAATATTTTGCAGTGCTTATCGGAGTTGGAGCGACAAGTGTGAATGCATATATGGCACAACAAGCTATTGCGGAAAGACATAAAAAAGGATTATTTAAAAATCTCTCATATGAAGAATGTGTAGAGAGATTTATTAATTCTATAAATAATGGTTTGCTTAAGACTATGAGTAAGATGGGAATATCAGTGATTAATTCATATCGAGGTGGTTGTAATTTTGAAGCGATTGGACTCAGTAGAAATTTAATGAGCAAATATTTCCCTTCTATGAGTTCTAAAATATCCGGTATCGGTATCAGCGGTATTGAAAGAAGATCAAGATTAGCTCATGATAATTCTTATGAAGAAAGTGTTATTACGCTGCCGATTGGAGGAAACTATCGCTATAGATTTGGTGGTGAAAAACATGCTTTTGAAGCAAGATCAATTCACATGCTTCAAACTGCAGTAACTTCTAATAATTATTCTTTATTTAAAAAATATTCTTCGATGATTGATGAAATGGATCCTATAAATATTCGTGATCTTTTAGACTTCAAAAAAAATAACAATAATAGTAACTCTAACACAGTAGAACCTTCTCAAGAAATTAGAAAAAGGCTAGTTGCACCAGGAATATCACTTGGAGCCCTGAGTCCAGAAGCGCATGAAACTCTTTCTGTAGCAATGAATAGGATAGGAGCTAAATCTGATTCAGGTGAAGGTGGTGAAGATCCGATTAGATTTAAACCTAAGCCAAATGGAGATAACGCATCATCCAAAATTAAACAAATTGCAAGTGGACGATTTGGTGTAACAGCGGAATATTTAAATAATTGTGAAGAAATTGAAATTAAAGTTGCACAAGGTGCAAAACCTGGTGAGGGTGGACAATTGCCAGGAGGAAAAGTTACAGAATTAATTGCTAAACTAAGACATTCAACCGAAGGTGTGACGCTTATTAGTCCTCCTCCTCATCATGATATTTATTCTATCGAAGATTTAGCTCAGCTTATTTACGATTTGAAACAAATTAATCCAAGAGCTAAAGTATGCGTTAAGTTAGTTGCTCAGTCAGGGATTGGAACAGTCGCAGCTGGTGTTGCAAAAGCAAAAGCTGATACGATACTCATTTCTGGTCACAATGGTGGAACTGGAGCAAGCCCACAAACAAGCATTAAGTATGCAGGACTTCCTTGGGAACTTGGATTAAGTGAAGTACATCAAGTTCTATCTCTAAATAACTTAAGAGATAAAGTTGTTCTTAGAACTGATGGGGGTTTGAAAACAGGAAAAGATATTGTTATTGCGGCTATGCTTGGGGCAGAAGAATATGGAATTGGTACAGCAAGTTTAGTTGCTATGGGCTGTATCATGGTTAGACAATGTCATTCAAATACTTGTCCCGTTGGAGTTTGCTCACAAGATGAAAAACTTAGAGAAAAATTTACCGGAACACCAGAAAAAGTAATTAATCTTTTTAGTTTTATTGCTGATGAAGTTAGAGAAATTTTAGGATCACTAGGCTTTTCTTCTCTTGATGAAGTAGTTGGAAGATCTGATCTTTTATATCAAGTCAGTAGAGGAAGTTCTGATCTTGATGATTTAGATTTAAATCCAATTATTCAAACCATTGATTCATCAGTTGGAGAATTTGACATAAAGAAAAATACAATTAATAAAGTTAGCGATAGCCTTGATATTAAAATCATAGGGGACGCTAAGTCTTTCTTTGAAACAGATCAAAAAATTGAACTAAACTATAATATCAAGAATACTGATAGAGCTATTGGTACAAGACTTGCATCAGAAATTACTACTACAAAAGGAATGAGTTCTCTTCCAGAGGATTTCTTTACAGTTAATTTTCATGGTTCTGCTGGGCAATCTTTTGGAGCATGGAGTGTGCAAGGAACTACTCTTAAAGTCTTTGGTGACGCTAACGATTATGTTGCAAAAGGATTATCAGGGGGTAAAATTGTTATACAACCAAGCTCATCTTCACAACTAAAAACAAACAAAAATGTTATCATTGGGAATACTGTCTTATATGGAGCAACGCGTGGTAAACTTTTTGCAGCTGGAACTGCTGGTGATAGATTTGCTGTTAGAAACTCTGGCGCACATGCTGTTATTGAAGGATGTGGTGATAATGGATGTGAATATATGACTGGAGGAAGTGCAGTTATTCTTGGCGAAGTAGGAAATAATTTTGGAGCTGGAATGACTGGAGGTATGGCATTTGTGTACGATAAAGAAGGAACTCTACCACTTCGAATTAATCTTGAGGATATTTTCTATCAACAACAAATGACAACTTATTGGGAAAAAGTTTTATATCAAAAAATTGAAGAACATATCAAGGAAACAAATTCAATGTACGCAAAAAATTTACTCGAAAATTGGGAAAATGAGAAATTACTATTCTGGCAGATTGTTCCAAAAGAAATGATCAATAAATTTGATCAACCTGTATTAATTCAAGAAGAAAAATCTGCTTAGTTTTTTATTATTGATTGAATAGAATCATTCATTATTTTTAAATCAAATAGATCGGATAATCTATGATCACCATTTTTTAATAATTTTATTTGGATTTGCTTTCCTTTAATTTTTTTTACTATTTTTTCTGGAACATCTGGAGTGACAACATTATCTTTTAGTCCTTGTATTAAAATTAAGGGCTTATTCCATTTGAATTCTTTATTTAAAATTTTATTTTTTCTACCTTCAATAATGTATTTCTTTTTTATAAGATAACTAAACCCGTAGGAGGAATATTTAATAATTCCTTTTTTTTTCAATTCTTGTTTTTTCTTTAAAGGGAGTTTTTTGTAAAACCCATCGATATAATCAGGTGCTGCCGCTAGGCCAATTAATCCAGCAATTCTTTTTGGTCTTGCTTTGGCTGCTAAAAACATTAACCATCCACCCATACTGCTACCAACCAGAATTTGCGGTCCTTTTGCAATATTATCAATGATATCAATTAAGTCTTTCTTCCAATCTGAAATTGTAAAATCTTCGAATTTTCCATCAGATTTACCATGACCACGGCATTCAAAACGGATAAACCGCAATTTATTTTTTCGCGCAAATCTTTCTAAAGACAAAGCTTTTTGACCACTCATATCTGAGTTAAGGCCATGGATAAAGATGATACCAGGCCCCTTACCCTTTATAGATTTATAGCGAATTCTTTCTTTTTTCTTATTAATAAAGTAAGGCATCTTTGATACAAATACTTATATTTTAATAAAATGTCATCATTTAATGTCGCTCAAATTCTTCCCTCTTTAGATTCTGGTGGTGTCGAAAGAGGCACTATTGAAGTTGCAAATTATTTATCTGAATTAAATTTAAAAAATAATATTATTTCAAATGGAGGGCGTTTAATTAAGGAAATTGATAAAAATTATACTGATCATTTTCAATTACCAGTTAACTCAAAAAATTTTTTTATTTATCCATTAATTGCTAATCAATTAAAAAAATTAATTTTTAATCAAAATATTAATGTTGTTCATGTAAGATCAAGAGCACCAGCATGGATTTTAAGTTTTATAAAAAATAGAAACTTCAAAACAATATCTACATTTCATAATGTGTATAGTGGTAATTCTTATTTTAAAAAAATCTATAATAAGCAATTATCCAAAGTTGATCAGATTGTTGCTATTTCAAATTATGTAAAAAATGAAATTAGTAAAAAATACAATTTGGATTCAAATAAAATTAAAGTGATTAATAGAGGAGTTGATGTTAAATTTTTTGAAAAACCAATTTTAGATTCTCAAATAGAAAATATAATAAATAAGTATCAAATTGATACCTCAAAAAATATTATTCTATATCCTGCAAGGCTAACAAACTGGAAAGGTCAAATTGAGTTTTTAGATATATTTAATAAGATGCAAAATGATAATTTTTTACTTTATTTTGCAGGTGATACAAAAAATCAATCTTATACAGAGAAACTACAGAATAAAATTCAAAGTTTTAACCTTGGTCATAAATGTAAGATTATAGGCAATCTACCAAGAGATGATTTGAAAACTTTATATTACCTATCATCAATTATTACCTCTTTTCCTTTACAAGCTGAAGGCTTTGGAAGAATTATAAGCGAAGCATTAATAATGAAAAAAAGGGTACTAGCCTTTAACTATGGTGGTGTTAAAGATCAGCTCAATAAATTAGATGATATTTATAAAGTAGATCCTCAAAAATATAATGAAATAAACATAAAACTTCAAAATATTATAAAAATAGATAAAGAAAAATTTTCTAATATTTCATTAGAAAGCAAAGACTATATATCAAAAACATTTTCAAAATACCAAATGGTACAAAGTTACGTAGACTTATATGAACAGCAGTCAATTTAACAAAATACTAGTTGTAAAGCATGGATCACTTGGTGATATTGCATTTTCTATACTTGCTATGGCATCAATTAAGCAATTTTTTAGTAATGCCACTATTGATTTGCTAACTGAAGAAAAATACGCAAATTTTTTAAGCAATTCAAATTATTTTAATTCGATTTTTAAAGATAATAGAAAAGGAATAATTGATTCACTTAAGGTTATATTAAAAATTAATCAAAATAAATACGATCTAATCATAGATTTACAGAATTCTAAAAGAACAAATAATTATTGGTCATTCTTAAAATTTATTTCAGAAGTAAAAGTTAACGGATCTCGTTCTAATTGTGATATTCAATATGTAATTCCTCCACAAGGAACTGAATCTCCACAACAAGGTTTATATAATCAACTAAAGTTACTTGGAGTAAATGAAATTTATCAAAATGTAGACTGGCTTTCCAGAGATATTACGGCAATTAATGAAGATAAAATAATCTTAATGATACCTGGTGTTTCTAAATCAGGCAAGGACAAGCAATGGTCACCAGATAAATTTGCAATACTAGCAAGTACTCTAGAAAAAAAAGGATATCATATTTGTGTTATTGGGCAAAAATCAGATAAACAAACAGTAGAAACGATCAATAATGCATGTCAGAAGGTTATTGATTTAAGCGATAAATCACCTCCTGAAATCATCTATTCCATCGCTAAAAAAAGTGATTTTATAATTAGTAATGATACTGGCCCAGGTCATATAGCAGCTCTAAGTAATTCACCTATTCTTTTTTTAGCTAAAGATAATGTTATCTCAAAATCAAACTTATCTGAATATAAAAATGCTTATACGATTCTGACCGATACAATGGACTCAATTTCAGTAAAAAAAGTTTTAGATTTTTTACAAGATAGTAAATTAATCAATAAATGAAATTAATTCTTTTTCTAAATTTTGGTTGTTAGAGAATAGTTTAGTATATTTTTTCTTCCATGGCGCATATTCTTTTGCAATCATACCTGGAAGATTATCTGAATCATAAATAACACAAAGTTTCGTTTCAGAAAGTGATGCAATATGTGTGCATCCACATTCAGGTGTAATTACATATGTTGAAGAGTTTATTATTGATGTCCAATTATCAAAATTTAATTTATCTAAGATTAAAATATTATTTATACTTTTAAGATTTTCAAACTCTTCATTAGTAATAACTTCATATTTTTTAAATATTTCATAGAATACATTTTTTGATGTTCCATCAGTTGTCATTACAATACTGATTTTCAAATTTTTAAGATTGTCTAATAGTTTAATAAAGTTTTCTTCTGAAAAATATTTATTGATCCATTTTGAAGACAAGTGAATTAAGCATAATTTTTTAGAACTTATTTCTATTTTATTAAATCCTAATTCAATCTTAATTTCTGCAGTATTATTATAACTTAATCCACTTTTAGTAACTAACTCCATCATAATTTCTGTTTGATGAATTGGTATTTTTTTGGAATATCTTAATTGACGATCGATTATTAAGCAGTGAGTAAAAAAGATTTTACCCAAAATTCTATCAAAAAATTTACTCATGTAATTATTTTTGTATCGAGATTTAAAAATTAATAATGACTTTATTTTACTTTTAGAAAAAATTGATATTAATATACTGAATATACCAGGGCTAAATGTGAAAATATAATCATAATCTTCATTTCTTAATTTTGAAATTATTTTCAAGACTTGATAAAATTTATTTTGAAGTAAAAAAATTTTGTTAATAGATTTATATTTTTTACATATTTTTTGATTTTTTTGAGAACATACAATATCAATTTTACAATCCTGATTAGCTTGTTTTAGTCCTTGAACAACTGGAAGAGTAAGGATCATATCTCCCATTTTATCGTTTCTAATTAAACAAATTTTCATAAAGTGTATTTAATAACTTAAAAAACAGTTTATATTTTTTAAAATCAGCCCTTGAATTTAAATTCATTTGAGATTATATCCTAACAAAATATGACAAAAGACTTAATTTCCTAATATGCTATTAATTAATAGCTTTAACTCAATCTCTATATAATTTTGGCTGTAAATTTCAAAACAAAGAAAGATACTGGTCCAAGAATCAATGAGCAGATTACTGCAAGTGAAGTCAGACTAATATCTAGTAGTGGTAAACAAATGGGGATCTTAAGCATTCGTGAAGCTCTAATTCAAGCAGAAGATGAAGGTTTTGATTTAGTTGAAGTGTCTCCTGAAGCTAATCCACCAGTTTGTAAAATTATAGATTATGGTAAATTAAAATATAGAGAGCAAAAAAGTAAGAAAGAAGCAAAAAAGAAACAAAAAACAATTGAAGTTAAAGAGATTAAAATGAGACCTGGCATTGATACCCACGATTATAATGTTAAAATTAAAGCACTCTCAAAGTTTATAGGTGGTGGTAATAAAGTTAAAGTCTCTATGCGTTTCAGAGGACGTGAAATGGAGCATCAAAATTTAGGCTTTGATCTTCTAAAAAAACTAACTTCGGAAGTCGAAGAATATGCAAAAGTTGAAGTAGCTCCTAAGTTTGAGGGAAGACAAATAATGATGATACTTGTCCCTCAAGTTGCTAAATAATTCTACATATTGCAAAATACTCAATTATCAGTATAAGCCTTCAAAACTTGTTATGGCCTGCGGGGCAGCCTAACGGGAAAACTTACAATATAGGAGATAGTAATGCCCAAGCTTAAAACTAAGAGTAGTTTAAAAAAAAGATTTTCTAGAACAGGTACTGGTAAAATTAGATTTAAACCTGCTGGAAAGAGACATGGAATGAGTAAACGTTCCAATAAATTTATTCGTAACACGAAAAGATCTGCAATTATGTCACCAGGTGATTCTGCTTTGATTGATCATATGTTACCATACAACAAGTAAGGGGAAATCAATGGCAAGAGTATCACGAGGTGTTACAGCAAGAGCTAGACACAAAAAAGTAATTAAAAGAGCAAAAGGTTATTACGGTAGAAGAAAAAATGTTTTTCGAGTTGCTGTGCAGGCTGTCGAAAGAGGTATGCAATATGCCTATAGAGATCGTAAAAAAAGAAAAAGTGATTTTAGGGGTTTATGGATTCAAAGAATCAATGCTGGTGTTAGACTTCATGGTTTAACATATTCGCAATTTATATCTGGTCTTAAAAAATCATCTATTGAAATAGATAGAAAGATTTTAGCGGATCTTGCAGTTAAACAGCCAGAGGCTTTTAAAGCTTTAGTTGATAAAGCTCAATCTGCTAGATAATTTTAATTAATAAAATATAATAGATATTGATGGCATTTGCTGAAAATAAAATTGATGTTCTAAAAAAAATTAAAGCTTCAAAATCCTTCGAAGATTTAGAAAAACTTCGACTATATTATCTAGGTAAAAAAGGATTAATACCTGAAGCTTTAAAAGGATTAGGCTCTTTGTCGATTGAAGAAAAAAAATCGAAAGGACAGGAATTAAATATTATTAAAAAAGAAATTGAAGAAGGTATTAAAAACCAAAGAACAGAAATTGAAAATATTGAAATTTCAAACAAGATTAATTTAGAATCAATTGATGTTACTCTACCACCTAATATTTCTGAAAAAGGAAAAATACACCCAATTAGTCAAACAATATTTAATATTATAGAAATTTTTGGAAATTTAAATTATGCAGTGGAAACAGGTCCAGATATAGAAACAGATTTTAATAATTTTACAGCTTTAAATATCCCAGAACATCATCCAGCAAGAGAAATGCAGGATACTTTTTATGTTCAGGATAATGGAGACAAAAATGTTCTTCGAACCCATACCAGTCCTGTTCAAGTGAGAACTATGCTTAACACAAAACCACCTATTAAAATTATTGTGCCTGGCAGAACTTATAGAAGTGACTCAGATGCTACACATGCTCCTATGTTTCATCAGGTAGAAGGTTTAGTCGTTGATACAAGTTCTACTATGGTTGATTTAAAATCAACACTCGTTTCATTCTTAGAAGAATTTTTCGAAGTAAAAAACTTACAATACCGTTTTCGCCCTAGTTACTTTCCTTTTACCGAGCCTAGTGCAGAAATGGATGTAGCTTATACCAAAGTAAATAATAAAATTAAAATTGGTGAAGGAGATAAATGGTTAGAAATATTGGGTTGTGGAATGGTCAATCCTATAGTTTTAGATAATTGTAATATCGATTCAAAACAGTTTCAGGGTTTTGCTTTTGGTATGGGAATTGAGCGTTTGTCGATGCTTAAATATGGCATTACAGATTTAAGAAGTTTTTTTGATCCAAATTATAGATGGCTGGATCATTATGGTTTTAGTATTTTGGATAATCAAACACGATCAGGGCTATAAATGAAATTTACACTAGACTGGCTAAAAGATCATTTAGATACTTCTGAAAACTTAAATACCATAACAGATACTTTAACCAATATTGGTTTAGAGATTGAAAGTGTAGAAGATAAATCAGAAATATTTAAGAATTTTACAGTAGCTAAAGTTTTAAAAGCAGAAAAACATCCAGATGCAGATAAGCTTAAAGTATGTCAGGTTGAAACAATAAATGGAAATTATCAAGTTGTGTGTGGTGCTCCAAATGCAAAAGAAGGCATGCTTGGAATTTTTGCACCAGAAAATAGTTATATTCCTGGAACTGACTTACATTTAAAAAAAACTAAAATTAGAGGAGTTGAGTCTTGCGGAATGCTTGTCTCAGAAAGAGAGATGGGTATTTCTGATGAACATGATGGAATTATTGAAGTAAAAGATAATTATAAAATTGGTGATTTATTTAGTAAAATTTTTGCAATAGATGAACCTATTATTGAAATTAATTTAACTCCAAATAGATCTGACTGTTTATCGGTCAGAGGTATCGCAAGAGATTTAGCGGCAGCAGGAATTGGTAAATTAAAAGACATAAATTATAAAAAATCAAAAGAATCATTCAAAAGTCCAATTACGTGGAAAAAAGAATTTCAAAATAATAATCTATGTCCTGGAGTAGCAGGTCGATATTTTAAAAATGTCAAAAATGTAGAAAGCCCTAAATGGCTTCAAGATAGATTAACTGCAATCGGATTAAGGCCTATTTCAGCTCTTGTTGACATTACAAATTACATTACTTTTGACTTGGGAAGACCGCTACATGTTTATGATGCTGACAAAGTTTCAGGCAATTTAAAAATGCGACTAGCCAATAAAAATGAACAGTGTTTAGCACTAAATGAAGTTAATTATAAATGTGATAGTGATATGATTGTAATTTCTGATGATGAAAATAAACTTCATGGAATTGGCGGGGTCATGGGTGGCTTTGATAGTGGTTGTAGTATGGAAACCAAAAATGTTTTTTTAGAAGTTGCGTTATTTGATCCAGTTTCTGTCACTAAAACTGGAAGAAAACTTAATCTTCAAAGTGATGCACGTTACCGTTTTGAAAGAGGGATAGATACTGATTCCATCTATTGGGGTGTAGATGCTGCAACTCAAATGATTTTAGAATTATGTGGTGGTGAAGTTAGTGAATTTGTCTCTTCAGAAATTAATATAGAAAAAAGTAAACCATTTATGTTTGATACAAATAAAGTGAAGACTTTCGGTGGAATAGAAATCGATAATGAGGAACAAGAAAAAATTTTAGTTTCACTTGGTTTTTCTGTTAATGAAAAAAAATCAAAATTTGAAATTCAAAGTCCTACTTTTAGACCAGATATTGTTGGTGAGGCAGACATAGTCGAAGAAATAATTAGAATTTATGGTTATAATAAAATTCCTCTTAAAAAAGTAACTAATCAAGAAGAAAAAAAGCAGATTTTAAATACCAAAACAAAAACTTTTTATAAAAGTAAAAAAATTATGGCTTTGAATGGATATTCTGAAGTTGTAACTTGGTCGTTTATGGATGAAAATAATGCAAAAATTATATCAGATGAAATAATTAGTTTAAAAAATCCTATAAGTACCGATTTAAATACGATGAGACCATCTACGCTTCCAAATTTATTAGAAGCAATAAATCAAAATAAAGCAAGAATGTACTTGAGGGCTAAAATATTTGAAGTAGGTCCAAACTTTTCTAAATCACTACCTGACCAACAAGAAAATGTTGCCACTGCTATAGCTTATGGGTCATCTGATGAACAAAATTGGTTATCAAATAAAAAAAATATTGATGTCTTTAGTGTAAAAGCTGATTTATTTTCTATTTTAGCTGATTTAAATGTACCTATAGATAATTTGCTATATGAAAAATTAGAAGGTAAAATTTATCATCCTGGCAAATCATCTTCTTTGAGGCTTGGTAAAAACAAAATAGCTAATTTTGGAGAATTACATCCAGTTCTATTAAAAACAATGGATGTTAATTTCAAGGTATATGGTTTTGAAATATATTTGGAGAATATTTCACAATTTCAAGAAAATAAATCTTCTTCAAAAGGAGGTTTTACTAACAATCCCTATCAAATGGTTGAAAGAGACTTTGCCTTTCTTTTCCCAAAAGAAGTAAAGGCTGGTGAGATAATTAAAAAAGTAAAAAAAATAGATAAAAATATAATTCAAAACGTAATGATATTTGATGTTTATGATGGAGATAAACTTCCTGAAAATAAAAAAAGTATTGCTTTTAGGGTTTTACTTCAACCTCAAGATAAAACATTCAATGATCAAGAAATTGAGGAATTATCAAATAAAATAATAGACGAAATATCTAAATCGCTTGATGCATCTATAAGAAACTAATGACAGAACTTAGTTCTATTCGTAATTTCTCAATTGTTGCTCACATAGATCATGGAAAATCAACGTTAGCCGATAGACTAATACAATTTTGTGGTGGTTTAACTGATAGAGAAATGAAAGAACAGGTTCTAGACTCAATGGAATTAGAAAGAGAAAGAGGCATTACAATAAAAGCTCAAACAGTTAGACTTTCCTTCAAATCAAATGATGGAAAGACTTATATACTTAATATTATGGATACTCCAGGTCATGTTGATTTCTCATATGAGGTATCAAGATCTTTAGCAGCATGCGAGGGGTCTTTATTAATAGTTGATTCTACACAAGGTGTTGAGGCACAAACATTAGCCAATGCGTATCAGGCGATTAATAATGATCATGAAATTTTACCTGTCCTAAATAAAATTGATCTTCCCTCTTCTGAACCAGATAAAATAAAATCACAAATTGAAGATGTGCTTGGTATTGAAACAGACAATGCTTCTCTTGTTTCAGCAAAAACAGGTGCAGGCATAGAAGATTTATTAAATAAAATCATAACACTTCTTCCTTCTCCGTTGGGTGAAATAGGTAAAGAGTTGAAATGTATGTTAGTTGATAGTTGGTATGACAGCTATCTTGGTGTTGTGGTACTTGTAAGAGTTATAAATGGAGAGCTAAAAAAAGGTCAGAAAATAAGATTTATGGCAACAGGTGCTACATATACAATTGATAGAGTAGGGATATTTTCTCCTAAAGCAACTGAAGTGGATACACTTGGACCTGGAGAAATTGGATTTATAAATTCTGGTATTAAAAGTGTTTCTGATTGTAAAGTTGGTGACACAATAACGGATGATAAAATTCCAACAAACGAAGCTCTTCCAGGCTTTAAACCGTCTCAACCAGTTGTTTTCTGTGGCATGTTTCCTGTCGACTCAGATGATTATGAGCATATGAGAGATAGTATGTCTAAACTAGCTTTAAATGACTCTAGTTTCTCTTACGAACCTGAAGTAAGCCCTGCACTGGGGTATGGTTTTCGTTGTGGTTTTTTAGGCTTATTACATTTAGAAATTATCAGAGATAGATTTGAAAGAGAATTCAATTTAGAACTTGTAACCACAGCACCATCAGTGGTGTATAAAATATTGATGAAAGATGGATCTACATTGAATCTTCATAATCCTACTGACATGCCCGATCCTGTAAAAGTTGAAAATATTTCTGAACCTTGGATAAAGGCTACAATTATTGTACCTGAAGAATTTTTAGGATCAGTATTAGAATTATGTACTTCAAAAAGAGGTATTCAAATAAATATGAGTTATGCAGGAAACAGACCTTTAGTAGAATATAAATTACCTTTAAATGAAGTTGTGTTTGATTTTTATGATAGACTAAAATCTATCACTAAAGGTTATGCAAGCTTTGATTATGAAATCACTGAATATGAAGTAAATAATTTAGTCAAAGTTGGAATACTTATAAATGGTGATCCAGTAGATGCTCTTTCTCTAATAGTTCATAAAGATAGATCCGAACAAAGAGGAAGAGCACTATGTGAGAGATTAAAAGATTTAATTCCTAGACAACAGTTCAAAGTTGCAATTCAAGCTGCAATTGGGGGTAAGATAATTGCTAGAGAGACTGTAGCTTCATTTAGAAAAGATGTAACTCAAAAATTATATGGTGGTGATGTTACAAGAAAAAATAAACTTTTAGATAAACAAAAAAAAGGTAAAAAAAGAATGAGACAGTTTGGTAAAGTTGATATACCTCAAAATACTTTTCTTAACGCATTAAAAATGAAAGATAATTAATATTGCTTTCTATCTAAAATTTTTTCATTAATTATTGGCGGCCATAAGTCGTAACGTTCAAAATACCAATCAATCTTTTTAAGATTTTCATAAACAAAATATAAAGATACAAAAATAATTATAAACTTGGAGTACCTCAATATAAATTTATATTTATAATTTAACATGAAAAGCCATAACGGCAGCACAATAATAATTATAAATATCAAGTTATAAAAGATTCCAAATCGATAAGCTGGTGTGTATAAAAACCAAATTAAATTAGATATAAAAATTATTGTAAAAAATATCAAATAATTAAAAGTAATATATTTATTTTTTATAATCGTTAAATTTTTTAAAATATTTCTATCCTTAAATAAAATATAAATAAAAGGAATTAATAGTAAGACAAAAAATGCAATGTATGTTTCTACAATCTTTGATGAATGATTGTTTAACCATACTTTTATCCATCCAAATCCACTAATATCCATATTTGTTGAAATGTCACCTTTTGCAAAAGATTTAATTAGATATATTTCTCTTACTGCTGATTCTACACCTGAAAAACATGTCGTACTTATTGGCCAAATTAAACACCCACTAATAATATAATTTTGAAACAACCAAGGTATAGGATATAAAAATCCAATTGTAAGAGTTGAGTAACTTATTTTTTGTTTAATAAGTTTAAAAAAAATTGGGATACAAAATAAAAAAATAAGTGCATTAGTAATTTTTATTAGTAATGCAAATTGACATAATAATAAAATAAATAAAAAAGCTTTATTTGTAATTTGATCTTTAGTTTCAAAAATATAATAAAAAATAATAATTAAAATATATATACATACAATTACTCCTGGTACATCAGTACCAAAATCTTTCATCTTACTTAAAACACCTAAGCAGAAAACTAGTGATGAAAAAGATAATAATAACAGATAATTATAATTATTCTTAATTGATGTATTTAATAGTTTTATAAAATCATAAATAGCTATTGAGTAAAACAAAGATGATAGGATAAATATTGTGCTTGTAAGAAAGCTAATTGAAAATATTGAATTTATAAATAACCAATGTGAATTGTAACTTATCATTCTATGATGTTTTATTTCAAATAAATTCTGACTTTTATAATTCTTTATCGTTTGATAATGATAACCAAAATCATCATTAATTCCCGAATAAAATGCAAAGAAAAAACTTAATAAAGATACAAATATCAAAAATAAAATTTTACTTTTTTTTGATTTGTTTTTTACAAAGGTAAACAAATAAAAAATTATACCAACAAAAATTATAATAAAGCTGATTAAATCTGAAATAGAAATAAATAAATTAATTAAAACACATATTAAACCAATACAAATTAAACCTTTTATGAATATAAAATTATATAAATCTAAATTTATTTGATTTTTTAAAATTGTATTGTTTATTAATGTCCCATATCCAATTATACTCATTAAAAATGTTAAAATTAAAAATGGAAAAAAAAACTGATTTAGTGAAAATAATTCCATCAATAAATTAGCATTTATAAAACTTTTCCAAAAAAATAACTGTTTTACAAGAAACATCAATTAATTTTCTTGATTCCTGATTGTTTTTTAAAGAAATGTTACTTGCAAACTTATCCAAAAGATTTCTAACTGGTGTTTTATTACCCTTATATCTAAGATTAGAATTTATTTTTACTTCATGTTCTAACATATCACCCTCTATATAATCTTTATTATTAAGTATTATTTTTATCTTTCTTAATTTATTTTTAAATAAATTTCCTGTTACAATATTAACTTTAATTTTTTTACCAATAATAAATGAGAATTTAGTTACAATTCCTTTACCATGAATGTTATTTGATTTTATTTCTTTTTTTGAAATGTTAGTGAATCGTTTATTTTCAAAAAGTAAATATAAAAGAGAAATTGGGTGAAAACCCCAATCCCATACTGGGTTAATATTTTCTCTAAAAGGACCAAGATTACCTTCATATATAACAACTCTATTAATTTCTGGATAATTTGTGTCTAAATAATTTTTTAAATGTTTAAATATATCAGAATAATAATTAGTTAAATTTGGATATGCTATCAAATTATTATCTTCTACAATTTTTTTTAACTTTTCAATATTATTTTTTGAATTACTAATAGGTTTTTCTAAAATTAAAGGAATTTTCAATTTTTTAACTAACTTAACAATTTCTAAATTTACATCTGGGAGTGCAGCTACGTAAATACAATCATTGATATTTGAATCAATCATTGTTTCAATTGAATTAAAATTTATAATTTTTTTTAGTTGATGTTTTTTATTTCTACAAACAATTGAAGTTAGAATAAATTTTTTACTGTCATTTATTTCTTTAATTATTATTTTTGACCAAGAACTGCAACCAACTATACCAACATTTAACATATCAGTATTTTTTATAATTTACTTTTGCCCACTCTAGAAATTTTTTTAATCCATTTTCAAGCTTTACTTTTGGATGATAAGATAAATGTTGCTTAGCTTTTTTTAAATCTGGACATCTTCTTTGAGGCTCATCATTTGGATAAGATTTTGGATGTTTAATAAAATTTGCTTTAATTTTTTCATCGTTAATTTTTTGAAGAATATAATATATATTCTTAACTGATACTTCTGGTATATTATTTCCGATATTATAAGCTTCACCAGGTTTACCAAAATATAATACTCTTAAAAATCCTTCTATAGCATCTGTAATATAACAATATGTTCTTGTTTGATTTCCAGAGCCGTAGATGTTAATTTTTTTTCCATTAATAATGTTACTAATAAAATTGGGAAATATTCTATAATCTTTTTGATTCATTCCAGGCCCATAAATATTAAAAGGTCTAATTATATTAGTATGTAAATTATAATAATTATTGTAAATGTAACACAAAGTTTCCCCCAATCTTTTGCTTTCATCATAACAAGCCCTTGGACCCAAAGAACTAACATTCCCTCTATAAGTTTCTTTTGTGGGTACATTTGAATTATCAGGATCACCGTATATTTCACTTGAGCTAAAAAAAATAAATTTAGCTTTATATTTTCTAGCAATATCTAAACAATTTCTTGTTCCTTCAATAGCTACTTCTAAAGTTTCAATAGGTTTTTTTCTATAATAAAAAGGACTAGCTATGCCTGCAGTATGAATTACAATATCTACTTTTTTATTGAAATTAAACTTTTTCGATACATCTTTTTTAATAAATGTAAAATTAGGATCTTTAGTTGGTCTTACTACACTAGTCCTATCAACTATAAACAACTTAATTGGATTTTTTAAAAAATTATTAAAAGATTTAAAAGTTTCAACGAAATAGTTACCCAAAAAACCATTTCCTCCAGTAATTAAAATTCTTTTACCATTAAAATACTTTGAAAAATCATTAGTATTTTTTATAATCAGGTCTATGTCTTTAATTAAAAACTTTTTCACAATAATTTATTAAATGGTATTGGTTTAAAAAAAATTACTTTTTTATTTTTAAATATTTTTTTTATATCTTTAAAATATTCATATGCAAATACTATAACAATATCGATATTACTCAAATTATTTTTTCTTGGTAGAATTTTTATATGCATCCCTGGCGTAAAACGATTTTGTTTTAAAGGACTATCATCAATGATAAATTTAATTAAATCCGAATTGATTTTTGAAAAGTTAGTGATAGTTGATACCCGTGCTGGACAACCATAACCAATTACATTTTGATTATTTTGTTTAAATTTAATGAGTTGATCTTTTAAATATTTTGAATGATCATAAATTTTTTTATTAAATAAATTAAATATACTTAAGTTTAAATTTTGTTTTTCATTATTTAATATTCTTTCGCATCTTTTTGTAATTTTATAATTTAATGAATTTTTAATATAAAATCTCAAAGAACCACCATGTACATCTATTTTTTCAATATCAAATAATTTCATTCCAACATTCTTAAATAATTCTTTTATTGAGTGAGCTGAATAATAGAATGGTCTATCGAAGTAAAATCTTTCATATTCGATTTTTTTTAAAAAATTTTGAAGATATTCAATTTCAATAATTAATGTTCCATCCTTTTTAATAAACTTTTTGATATTTTTTGAGAAAAGAATTGGGTTCTCTAAGTGTGTTACAACACTTGAGGCCACAATTAGATCAGGTTTTTGATATTGTTTTAAGATTTTTTTTATCATACGATTATCAAAAAAACCTATAAAAGTTTTCAACCCTTTTTTGTTTGCAATTTCACCAACATTTTTAGATGGATCTATCCCAATTGCATTAATCTTTAACTTTTTAAGAGGATCGAGTAAAATTCCATCATTTGATCCAATATCAACAACAAAATCAAATTTTTTTAACTTTAAAGACAAATTCTCAAAATGTTCTTTTAGCTTTTTGTTAACTGATGATAGATAATAATAATCTTCAAATAAAATATTTCTATTTATAATTTTTTTTATTTGACTAGATTTACATTTTTTACAAAAAAGTACTTTTAAATTAAATTTTTTTTCTTTAATTATTTCATATTTATTTTTGGGATATTTATTTGCTAAAGGTTGTTTGCCTAAATCAATGACTTCATATATTTTTCTTGAAGTGCATACTTTACATTTCATATAAAAAGTTTTTTAATCCTAGTATATAAAATCCAATAAACTACTGAAAAGACATCATAATATTTAATTTTTTTTCCTTCATCATAAGTCCTTCCTTGATAATTAATACCTATCTCAAATATTTTAGAGTTTTTTCTTACTAAATAAGTCAATATCTCAGCTTGTTGACCCCAATTATGACATTTTAGTAAATCAACATTTATTAAATTTTTTTTAAACATACAATAACAGCAATAAATATCAGTAAAAGTAGTATTATTAAGTAAGTTAAATAAAAAAGTTATAAACTTGTTTCCAATCATATGCCAAAAGTGGAGTACAGTCCTTCGTCTTCCAATAAATCTACTTCCCATGATTAAATCATAATTAAATTTTTTATTTTCTTCTAAAAAAATCAATATATCTTCTGGGTCATATTCCAAATCTGCATCTTGAATTATAATATAATCTTTAGTACAGTTTTTGATACCCTCTATAACAGCTTTACCTTTACCTGAATTTTTAACTAGATGAATTGACTTAGTATATAAGTTTTTATTTTCATCTATTATTTTTTTTGAATTGTCAGTTGAACCATCATTTATTATTATTATTTCTAGATCACAAAACTTATTAATAATTTCAATCTTTTTTAATATAACTAGTAATGTGCTTTCTTCATTATAAACTGGTATAATAATACTTAAGCTATGGTTATGTTGATTCATTATTTTAGTATAGGTAAAAATACATATATATTCTATTAAATATATTTAAATAAATACTTTTATTAAGTTAGGAGAGATGTGAGAGTGGTTTAATCAGCACGCTTGGAAAGCGTGTGTAGTAGCAATACTACCGAGGGTTCGAATCCCTCTCTCTCCGCCATTTGATGTTCAAGCTCAAATTTTCTTACACCAAAATTGATACATTCCTGCAAAAATTCTGGGATTAAATTTTTCATATTTTTCCCATTTATCAAGATTATATAAATCAACTTTATTTTTATGAATTTTTTTAAAATTTTCTTTAACCAACTTATCTTCAAATCCTAGAAAGACTAAACCCAGTTTATCTAAATACTCTTTTATTTCACTAATTGTAAATCTATGTTCTACAACATGAAATAATAAATCTCTTACCCCGCTTACAGTATAAAAATCTGGACTTGATTTAATATCATTCCATTGATCATTATTATTCTCAATTAAATTTTTTCTAAATTTAATTATATTTTTATAATTCGATTGAAGTTTGAGTTTATTAATTTTATTTTTAATTTGAATTATATGCTTTCTTGCTTTTTCACTGTACAATCCAATAAGCATTAAAGATTCATTATTCAAACATGAAGTTAATATTTTCCATCCTTTAAATGGATCATCCATATGATGAAGAACTCCAACCGATTCAATTATATCAAATTTTCTATCTATAGATTGTAAATCTAGTAAATCCCCTTGAACAAAATCAATATTATTAATTCCTAGTTCTTCAACCTTTCTTTTTGCATAAGATAAACTCTTAAAACTTAGATCTAGAGCAAGTATTTTTGCATTTTTATATTTTGAAGCAGTTGTAATAGCATGTTGGCCTGTACCACAACCTGCAATAAGAATTTGAGGACTTTCAGAGATCTTAAATTTTTCTAGATCTAAATTCAAATCACTATCATTTATTACTTCTCGAATATTTCTAGGCTTAATACTTAATCCAAGATTTTCCCATCTAGGATAGGGATTTTCCTCGTACTGTTTTTTTACATTTATAGAAACTCGATTTTTAACTTTTGATATAGATTTTATTGATTCAGATATTTGATTTTCAATTTTATTTTGATTTATATGTAATTCATATATTGCATTCAATTTATTTGAAAATTTAATTTTATTAGACCAACTAAAATTAGATAAAGGTTTATAACATGATAGACATAATATTTCTAAATCACTGATTTTTTTATTTTTCTTTAAATTGATTTTAACTCTTTCATCTAATTTGTTTACTTTTTCTATTTCATCTTTTGACTGGTCATATATGTATTCATTAAGAATACATTGCATGGATAAAGAAATTAAAAAATTAATATTGGTTTCATGAATGTTTGAGTTACATATATGATCCAAAATTTCTTTTCTTATCTTTACAAATTTTTTTTCAATATAATAATCAGGAATAGGGCAGACTTTCATAAATTGCATTAGAAGAGAGTTCTTCTGTAAATTCTCTAAAATCAAATTAAAATTTTTACTAGTTATGTTATCCTTAATTAAAGATAAATTTTTTCTCAAATCTGTATTTAAATATAAATTATTTAAAATATTAGTAGCAATAGAATTTGGTCTAACAATATTTTTTTCTTTTAAAAGAAATAAAAGATATTTATTAATATTTTTATTCTCTTTATTGATTATATAAAATTGAAGTACTCCAGCTAAGTTGTAATATGTTGTTTTATAATTTGGATTGATTTCTAAAGTCGATAAATAACATTCAATAGCTTTTTTGTTTAAACCTCTTTTTCTATAAATATTTCCAAGATTATTATGTGCTTTAAAATAATTTTTGTCCAGTTCTATGACCTTATTATAATTTTCTATTGCTTTCTCATTTTCATGTAATTTGCTACAAACATTAGCTAAATTATAATAACCATCAGTATATTTAGGGTTTAGATTAAGTACTTTGATAAATAAGTTCCTTGCTAATTTATAATCCTTAAGTTCTGTATGAACTACACCTTTTATATTTAGAAGAAGTATCGATTTAGGAAATATATTTAATAGTTCATTTGACAATCTCAAAAGTTCATCAAAATTTTTTTTATTAAATAATGATATTAATTCTTTTATTTTAATTTCTGAGGGTTCTGTGGAATTCATCATACAACAGAAGAAATTAGTTTTTTAGTATACTCAGATTTAGGAGAATTAAATATTTTAGTACTAATATTTTCTTCTACAATTAATCCATCTTTTAATACGATTATCTTATCTGATATTGCTTTGATGACTGTCATATCATGACTAATAAAAATGTAACTAAGCTGAAGTTGTCTTTGAAGCTTATTTAAAAGACTTATTATTTGATTTTGTATTGTTACATCTAAAGCTGATGTAGGTTCATCTAAGATTAAAATTTTGGGTTCCAAAATTAAAGCTCTTGCAATTGCAATTCTCTGCCGTTGACCACCTGAAAATTCATGAGGATATTTTTCAATTGTATTTTTATACTCTAACCCAACTTTATCTAAAATATTTTTTATTTTTTCTTCTTTTTCTTTTTTATTTATTTTTGGATAATGAATTAATAAACCTTCAGAAATAATATCTTCTATATTCATTCTTGGACTTAATGATGAAAATGGATCTTGAAAGACAATCTGCATTTCTTTTCTTAAACTTAAAATTTCTCTTTTATTTAATTGACTAATATCTTTGTTATTTATCTGTATTTTTCCTTTTGATTCTATTAAATTTAAAATTGCTAAAATAAGAGATGTTTTTCCTGAGCCCGACTCTCCAACAATACCAATGCTTTCTCCAATTTTTAAATTAAAACTAACATTTTTAATTGCTTTTACATAGTCAACTGTTCTTTTTAGAAGACCCTTCTTAATTGGGTACCAGACATCTAAATTCTTAACATTTAAAATTGAATTAGAATCAAAATTTTTACTCTTTTTAATATTACTCTGATAGGAAACTAATTCTTTAGTATACTCATTTTTTGGATTATTAAATATTTCATCATTTGAACCAAATTCAACAATTTTACCATTTTTCATTACATAAATATAATCTGATAATTTTTTTACTACTGATAAATCATGGCTTATAAAAACTAAAGACATCCCTAGTCTAGATTGTATTTTTTTTAACAGTTCTAAAATTTGTAATTGAATTGTAACATCTAATGCTGTTGTGGGTTCATCAGCAATAAGAACTTCTGGGTTATTTGCAATACTCATTGCAATCATAGCTCTCTGTCTCTGTCCGCCTGATAATTCATATGGATATATTTTTGGCCTTGATGCAATGTTATCTAAGCCCACTTCTTTTAATAAATTTATAGTTTTTTTCTTAGCTTCATTCTTACTAATTACATTATGAGTTGTAATAATCTCTTCAATTTGTTTGTTAATAGTGTGCAAAGGATTTAAACTTGTCATGGGTTCTTGAAAAATTGTAGAAATTTTATTTCCTCTTATTTTTTGTATTTCACTTTCACTTAATTTTAATAAATTGACATTATTAAAAAATATATTTCCATTTTTAATTTCAGCACCATTAGGTAGAAGTTTTAAAATACTTAGTGCAGATAAAGTTTTACCTGAACCTGACTCACCAACTATAGCAGTAGTTTTTCCTTTTATAACATCTAGATTTATATTCTTTACTACCTCAATGTTTCTATTAAATTCAATTGTAAGATTTTGTATTGAAACTATTTTATCCATTTTAATTAAAAGTCTTTCTTGGATCTAAAGAGTCTCTAATTGCTTCGCCTACAAAAACTAAAAGACCTAACATCAAACCTAAGGTTAAAAAACTTGTAATTCCAAGCCATGGAGCTTGTAAATTATTCCTTCCTTGATTTACCATTTCTCCTAATGATGCTGACCCTGGTGGTAAGCCAAAACCTAAGAAATCAAGACCTGATAATGCAGTTACAGAAGCGCTTAAACTGAATGGAAGAAAAGTAACAGTAGCAATAGTAGCATTAGGTAACATGTGCCTAATCATTATTCTTATGTTCG
>CACHLW010000010.1 GCA_902580765.1 uncultured Alphaproteobacteria bacterium
ATGGAATGAAATGATGGCAGCCTCTCTTGTTGGGATTGCCCCTGTTTTAATAATTTTTCTTTTTCTACAGAAATATATTGTTGCTGGACTAACTTCTGGGGCAGTAAAAAACTAGAGAAATATCCAAAAACTAACTTGCTTCATAGAGCCAGTTAATGTTATCTCTCTTATATATTTTAATGGAGGAATTATGAATTTCAAAAAACTATCTTCATTTCTTACAATAGCTATACTTTCACTAGTTGGTTTTAAAACTTATGCTGCTGAAGTACACGGAGTATTCTGTGGCGGTGAGCTTCGTCCTAATTATGTTGAAATAGCTGATAAGTACATGGAAGACAATCCTGGGGTTACTGTAACTCTAGAGGCTGTTCCTTGGGGAACATGTCAGGATAAAGTAATCAATCTTGCTATTGCAGGTGATCCTGTTGCATTTTCATATGTTGGATCAAGAACTTTAAAAGGTCTTGCAGAAAACGGACATATTTTAGAAACAAATATTCCTGATTCTCAAAAAGCAATGTATCAACCAGGAATCCTAAACACAGTTACACACATGGGTAAAACTTGGGGTTTCCCTCATGCGTTTTCAACTAAAGCACTTTTCATGAATTGTGGTCTTTTAGAAAAAGCAGGTGTTGCATGTGAAGGTCCTCAAAGTTGGGATGAATTATATTCAATGGCTGAAGCTGTAACAAAAAATGTTGATGGAGCTGCAGGAATTGGGCTAGCTGGTAAAGATTTTGATAATACTATGCACCAATTCTTAAACTACCTATACAGTAACGGGGGACAAGTTATTGATCCAATGACAAATGAAATAACTTTAAATTCATCTAATACTGTTGAAACATTAGAATTTTATGGAAAGTTAGCAAACGTTGCTCAGGAAGGTCCTTTAGCTTGGGAGAGATCTCAGTTAACAGAACTATTTAATGACGAAAAAATTGCTATGTATATTAATGGACCTTGGGGTAGAGGTCAGCATAAGGAAGGTCTAGATGTTAAAACAGTTAGAATTCCAGCTGGACCACAAGGAAGCCAAGGTACGCTTTTAATCACTGATAGTGTTGCAGTTTTCTCAAACACAGGTGTTGAAAAAGAAGCAATGGAATTAGCTAGCATAATCACATCAGGTGATTCTCAATACAGTCTTGATACTGATTGGGGTCTAACACCAATTATGCAATATCCTCAAATTGGAAATGAAGCTCCATACAATGAAGATTATTGGATGATGTTTATTGATTCTATTGGCGATGGTGGACCAGAGCCACTATTTGTAGACTACAAAGCTTTTCAAACTGTTATGAACTCTATGATCCAAGGTGCAATACTTGGTGAAGGAGATGCTGCGGATTTAGTTGCTGAAGCAGCTGAAGAGTTAGAAGAATACAAATAATTACATTATTGTGCTAGGGTAATATTTGCCCTAGCATCATTATAAAATTCAAATGAGTAAATTAACAAGATCCTATTCCTCAAAAATTAATTCAATTTTAAAGAAGATTTTAAAAGAAGAAGAAAAAAAATTCTTACAGTGTGCTAAATTAATTAGCAAATCATATAAAAAAGGTGGGCAGTTATATATTTTTGGAACTGGACACTCTAGATTACTCGGAGAAGAGTCATTTCACAGAGCAGGAGGTTTTGCTGCCGCATGTCCAATAAGAGATGATGATCTCAGTTTTAAAAAAGGAGCAAGAAAAGCTACTGCTTTAGAAAGAACTCCTAATATTGCAAAAAAAGCTCTAGCTAAATATAAAATTACTAGCAAAGATATTTTGATGATTGTATCTAATTCAGGTGTCAACCACGCACCAGTTGAAGCGGCTTTGATTGCTAAGAAAAAGAAAATAAAAACTATTTCAATAACATCTGTAAAATACTCAAAACAAGCTCCTCTTTCTAAATTGAATAAAAGATTATTTGAAATAACGGATATATTTATTGATAATAAGATACCGCCAGGTGATGCAATTATAAATATTAAAGATAATATGGTTGGACCAGCTTCAACAATTACAGGATCTTTTATTTTAAATTCAATTTTAATTGAAGTTGCAAATATCTTAAAAAATGAAAAATTATTTCCATTCTATATCAGTGTAAATATGCCAAATGCTAAAAAAAATAATGATAAATTAGAGAAAAAATTTAGTAAGATTAACCCTCACTTATAAATTTCTTTAATTTTTTAAAAAATCAACAAATTACTATATAAGATATTAAATTTAGATGACTGATCAAAATAAAGTTAGTGGAAAAATAATAAATCATAATTCTACCTATATTGGCGATGTATATTTCAGTGAAAAAATTAATGAGTTAAAAATAAAGGACTCTGATGATTATAATAATATTATAATTCCTGGTTTTATTGATCTCCATTGTCATGGTGGTAATGGATTTGATGTAATGGAGGGATCTAAATCAATTATTGAAATGTCAAAATATCATCTGATGCATGGAACAACTTCAATTATGCCAACTACTTGGACTAATACCCTAGAAAATACTATTTCAGCATTAAAAGGATTTAATGAAATAAAGAATGATAATCAAAATGTTCTTGGTATCCATTTGGAGGGGCCTTTTATTAATCCTAATAAACTTGGCGCTCAACCAAATTTAACTGAGAAACCATCTTTAGATTTTATAAAAAAAATTCTCGAAATCTCTGATGTAAAAATTATTACTTTAGCTCCTGAAATTGATGGGATGCAAGAATTTATAAATGATTTAGTAAATCTAAATATTAAGGTTCAATTTGGACACACTTTAGCAGATTTTTCTTGCTGTGATAAAATTATGAAAGATTATGAAGTTGGTTTTACACATTTGTATAATGCTATGTCTGGTAATGATCATAGATCTCCAGGAGTTTTATCAGCTGCTCTTTCAAAAGGAAAATATGCTGAAATAATCTGTGATAATATTCATGTTAGTAAAGAAGCAATTAAAATTGCAAAAAAATGTATTCCCGGGCTGTATGCAATTACAGATTCTATTAATGCTAGTGGACTCAATGATGGAGAATATATTTTTGCAAAAAATAATATAAAAAAAGAAAAAAATTCAGTAAAAATTAAATCTGATGGTACTTTAGCAGGAAGTATTATTACTATGGATCAAACTTTTAAAAATTTAATTTCAATGGACTTTTCATTAGAAGAAGCAGTTGCTTTAACAAGTTATAATGCTTCTAAATATTTGAAACTAGATAATGTCGGTATAATCCAAAAAAATTTTTTAAGTAATTTTCTTATTTTAGATAAAGAATTTAATCTTAAGGAAGTTTATTTAAGAGGAAAAAAAATTAATGTCTAGCTCTCAAGTTTTATCGGAAGCACTTTCAATTCCAAATAAAATTAATCATTTTAGCTTGAATGATAAAAATAATTATCAGGAAATATCAAATTTAATATCAGAAAAAAAAATTGATTATGTTGTTACTGTTGCAAGAGGTACTTCAGATTGTGCTGCTCTTTATTTGTCTTATATGTTTGCAAAATATCTTGGTTTACCAACATACAGCATGCCCCCATCTATAATAACTTTAGAAGAATCAAAATTTGATTTTTCGAGAGCATTAGTATTCATTATTTCTCAATCTGGAAAAAGTGAAGATTTGGTTGAATGTCATAAAATGGTAAAAAAAATGGGAGCAAGGACCATACTAATAAGTAATAACTTAAATAGCCCCATAATAAAAAAATCCAATTATTTTTTTGATATAAATGCTGGAGAAGAAAAAAGTGTTGCAGCAACAAAAACTTTTGTTTTATCTTTACTAATAATTTTAAAGCTTGTTTTTTGTACTCTTAATAAAAAAGATATTAATAAGCATATTGAAAAGCTAAGTGATCATTTAATTTTAGATAGTAAAAATCAATGGAATCCTAATCTATTAGATAAAACCATAAGCAATGGTTATATAATTAGTAGGGGTGTTGGATATGCAATTTCTAATGAAATATCTTTAAAGTTTAAAGAGTTATGTCAAGAAATGATAGAACCTTTTAGTAGTGCTGAAGTAATGCATGGACCAAAAAGCTTGATAGAAAACTCATTCAAGTTATTTACTATATCACTAAGAGATAAAAGTGGGATGATAGTAGCAAAAGATTCTAATCAAATTATTTCACTAACTAATCTTCACTATGAAATTACCTATGATGAAAACTCAAATACAAAACTAAGATATAACACTAGTGAAATGATAGAATTAGATCCAATTATAGTACTATCAAAATTTTATCCATGGATAGTTAATTACTCTTTTGAAAAAGGATTAGATCCAGACAATCCTAGATATTTAACTAAAGTAACACAAACATTCTAATTTGAATAATATTGATATAGCAATTATTGGAGCAGGTTCTGCAGGAAGTATAATAGCAAATAAACTTCTGACTAAAACTAATTTTAATATAGCTCTTATTGAGGCTGGGCCTAAAGATAACAATCCTATCATTGACGTTCCTCTTGGTTATGGAATGACATTTTATAATAAAAAAATTAATTGGAACTTCTACTCGGAAAAACAAGATAATTTATTCAATAGGCAAATATATTATCCGAGAGGTAAAGTTTTAGGTGGCTCTGGCTCAATAAATGCAATGGTCTATGCAAGAGGATTAGAAACAGATTATGAAAATTGGGGTAGCAATAAGGAATGGAGTTTTGAAAATATAAAAAAAGTATACAGTTCTATGGAGCAACAAATAAATCATGATAAAGAATTTCTTACAAAAGAAAAGATTCCAGTAAATAATGTAAGCAAGCATCATCATCCAATTTTAGAATATTTTTTTAATGCTAGTAATGAAATTGGTATTAAAAAAAATACAAATTTAACTACATCAATCGAAAATCAAGTAGGTCATTATAATATTAATACTTACAACGGTACTAGACATTCATCATCAAAAGTATTTTTAAAGCCTGTATTAAAAAATCCAAGACTAACAATATTAGACAATACTCAAGTTAAAAATTTATTAATTAAAGATAAAAAAATTACTGGTATTAAAATTCAAAATAAATCAATAGAACAAATCATACACTTATCTCATGGAGCAATTTTATGCTCTGGTTCTATAATGACACCTTATTTGTTAATGCATTCTGGTATTGGTGATAAAGAACATTTAAAACAATTTGATAAACAAATAATAATTGATAATTCTAATGTTGGAAGAAATCTTCAGGATCATCTTGGGTTAGATTATTTATTTAAAACTCATCATCATTCACTAAATAAATCGTTAGGAACTTGGCCAGGCAGAATTACTTCTGTATTAAAATATATTTATAATAGGAAAGGACCATTATCACTAAGTATTAATCAGTCTGGAGGATATGTAAATTGGAATTCAAAACATCATTATCCCAACTTGCAGATATATTTCAATCCATTGACTTATTCTATCACTCATAAAAATAAAAGACCTCTTCTAAAAACTGACAAATTTAATGGTTTTATTATTGGTTATAATTCTTGTCGACCAAAAAGTTTGGGTAAAGTTGCATTGAACTCTCCTAATTTTGAAGATGCTCCATTAATTGATCCAAATTTTCTATCACATGAAGAAGATATATATGATGTTAAATGCGCAATTAATTTTTCTCAAGTTTTGGCAAATACAAATAGTATAAAAAAAATAAGAAATGAAAGTGTTACGCATGATCTTTTAAATGCTACTGAAGAAGAAATGATTGATCACTTTAAATCTAATGCAGTTTCTATATATCACCCTTGTGGTACTTGTAAAATGGATGAAGATCCTAAAAAAGGGGTGGTTTCTGAAAGATTAAAAGTTCATGGAATGGAGAATCTTTGGATTGCTGATGCATCTGTTTTTCCAAATATTACTTCTGGCAATATAAATGCCCCTGTAATGATGCTTGCTAATCTTGGAAGTAAATTTATTATTGAGGATTTAAATAAGATTTAATTTATGAAAATAGTTAAACTTGAAACATTCACAAAACCATATGTAAGTTTTGTAAAAATAACAGTTGAGGATGGTTCAATCGGTTATGGTCAAATGTCAACTTATCATGCAGATATCACAGCTCAAATTTTTCACAAACAAGTAGCACCTTGGGTTTTAGGAAAAGAATATTTTGATTTCGATGATTTAGAAGATTTTGTCTTTGAAAGAGAGCATAAATTTCCAGGATCTTATCTTTTACGTGCAATTGCTGGTTTAGATACAGCGTTGTGGGATTTGAAAGGTAAAATCGAAAGTAAACCTGTAGTCTCATTGATAGGAGGATCTCCAGGAAATTTAAGAATATATGGTTCATCAATGAAAAGAGATATTACACCAAATGATGAAGCAAATAGATTTAAAAAACTCTTTGATGAAAAGGGTGTTGATGCATTTAAATTTAGAGTTGGTTCCGAATGTGGAAGAGGGATCGATGAATGGGAAGGTAGAACGCCTAGTATAGTAAAAACAATAAATTCGACTCTAGATAAAAGTGTAATTAAGATGGTCGACGCAAACAGTTGTTATAATTCTGTTCAAGCAATAGAAATTGGAAAACTTTTAGAAGATAATAATGTTACTCATTTTGAAGAACCTTGTCCTTACTGGAAACCAGAAGAAACTAAAAAAGTTACTAATAGTTTGAAGATAGATGTTACTGGGGGAGAACAAGATTGTGATCTGCGAATATGGAGAGATATGGTTAACAGAAAAATTGTAAATATTTTTCAGCCAGATGTTATGTACATGGGAGGATTAACAAAAGCTTTGAAGGTTGCTAAAATTATTGAAAAGGGTGGTTTTATATGTACTCCACATACAGCTAATTTATCTTTAGTAACAATTTGTACAATGCATTTTTTAAAAGCAATAAATAATTCAGGCCCCTATCTTGAATTTTCAATTGAAGGTAAAGATTATTATCCATGGCAGCAGAATTTATTTTTAGGTGATCCTTTTAAGATATCTAATGGAATGGTTAAAATTGAAGATACTCCTGGTTGGGGTATAGAGATTAATCCTGATTGGTTAGAGAAATCAGAATATAAAAAGACAGAAATATAAAATAATGATTAAAAATATAATTTTTGATTTTGATGGAGTAATAGTTGATAGTGAGGTCTTAGCTTCTAAGGCATTTTCTAAATATTTTAGTAAATTTGATCAATCAATTAAAGAGGAGCAATTTTATAAATATGCTGGAAAAAAAACAGTCGAAGTAATAGATTTATTGTCTTCTAAATATAAGATTGAAAACAAAGAAAAATTTACAAACGAAATATTTGATATTGTATCAGAAGTTTATTCCAAGGATTTAAAATTAGTTGATGGAGCAAAAAATTACATAAGTAAATCAGATAGAAATCACTTTATTGGATCTAACAGTAATAAGGATAGAATTCTTGATGGATTGAAGCTTGTTGAGTTAGATAAATTTTTTTTAAGTGATCAGGTTTATTCATTCGATATGGTAAAAAGACCAAAACCTGATCCAGATATATACTTAAAGGTTTTAAATGATAATTCACTTATTAGAGAAGAGTCAGTTATTATTGAAGATAGTGGCGTAGGTGTTAAAGCAGCAACTGCAGCAGGAGTAAGGGTATTTGGTCTTACTGCTGGAAAACATTGGCATTCAGATAGAGATACAAATGAATTATTTGACAATGGTGCTTTGAATGTATTTAGTGATTATGAAAGTTTAGGTAAGGCAATAGAGGAGCTTTAAATGGGGCCAGATGTAAAAGGAAATCCACTTTATATTTCAGTCTATCTTTTGATAGCCTCCTATATTTTAGGTGAATTTATTTTTCCTAAATATCCACTTCTATATATTCTTAATCTTTTTGGATTATTAATTATAATTTTAATGCCAATTGTATTTTTTTCCTCAAGAAATGCATTTAATGCACATGAAGAAAAATTACCTCCTCAAACTGAAACAAATAGAATTATAAAAACTGGAATTTATGCTTACTCTAGAAATCCAATTTATCTATGTTTTGTTTTATTTCATTTTGGTATGTTTCTTACTTTTGAAAACATTATGTATTTTATTTGTTCTATAGGATTATTTTTTTGGTTAAATAATTTTGTAATATATGAAGAGGAGAAATATTTAAAAGATAAATTTGGTGATGAATTTGAAAGATATTGTAATTCGGTTAAAAGATGGATTTTTTTCTAGTTAAAATTTATTGAAGAAATTTTATGATTTTTTTCAAATTTAATAACGATCTGAGCCTTTTTATTTAGATCCTTCATCATCCATTTAGTTATTTTCTCATAATGTTGAACAAAATATTTAATTTCATTTGAAGTCATTCTTTTTGATTTTTTGTTTTTTGATTGATTAGTTTTTTCCTGCTTTAACCGCCATTTAAAAACATTATCAAAAGAGGATGTTTTCAAAAAAATAAGTTCATCAAATAATTTAAATAATTTTTTATATTCTAATTTTAATTTATTATTATAGAAATTTCTCCATTGATATTTTGGATCTTTAATTTTTTCTAAATTATTTATATTTTTATGAAGAATTTTTTTTGGGATTTCTGAACTTCCACAACACCAACCTTCTAAGAAAAGAATATCACATTTAGATTTAGTTATTTTAGTTGATTTAGTAGTATCATCAATTAACTTATCAAATATAGGGGTTGTGATAGGGTATTTACTTTCATTGAATTGTTTTATATTTTTAAGTAATTTTTCAATATCATGTGTGCCAGGAACACCTCGAGTTATTAACAATTGATGTATTTTTTTTGATAATTGATATCTTTGTTTTCTTGATAAATAATAATTATCTAAACTAAGCAAAAGTATTTTCTTATTATAAAATTTTTCAATAGCTTTAGAGATAATATTAATAAATGATGATTTTCCAATACCTTGAGAGCCTCCAAATAGGAATTTTTTTGATTTACTAGAGCAAACATAATTTATTATTGGAATTAATTTATCTTCTATATACTTCCTGGAATATTTTTTATTATATGTTTTGTGTATTTCTATTTGAATATAGTCTATTAATGCACTCATTTAATACTTATTTATAAACAAAATACTTATACATGAAATTTCTTTTTGATTTAGGGGGTGTTTTTTTTGATTGGGATCCTCATTATTTTTATAAAGATGTAATTAAAAACAAAGAAGAAAGAGACAATTTTCTTAATAATATTTGCAATGATGAATGGAATATCCAACAAGATGCCGGAAGACTTATAAAAGATGCTGAAACTGATCTAATCAAAACTTATCCTGATTATGAAGATAAAATTAAATTATATTATAAAAATCATCATAAAATGTTCAGAAAAATCTTTCAGTATTCAGTAGATGTTTTAGATCATTTAAAAAATAAAAAATATGAGTGTTATGTTTTGTCAAATTGGTCTTGGGAAACATTTCAAGATATGGATAAAAAATATCCATTCTTAAATAAATTTGATGGCCTAATAATATCTGGAAAAGAAAAATTGGTTAAACCTAATGCTGAAATATATAAATTAGCTACAAGTCGTTTTAATCTAATTCCAGAGGAAACTGTATTTATTGATGATAAAAAAGAGAATATTGAGGCTGCAAAGAAACTTGGTTTTTTAACTATACATTTAACTGACCCTGAAATAATAAATCACGAAATTAATAGATTTATTTAATTTAAGCATGAATGAAACTTTTGATATTTTAGTAATTGGTGGAGGTATTAATGGTGCTGGAATTGTTAGAGATGCATCAGGCAGAAATTTAAAAGTTTGTTTAGTTGAAAAAAACACAGTTGGCTCCGCCACTTCATCTTGGTCTACAAAATTAATACATGGCGGATTAAGGTATCTTGAAAATTATGAATTTCGCCTTGTACGTGAATCTCTTAAGGAAAGAGAGGTAATTAAAAAAATTGCCAGTAATATAACAACACCAATACCTTTTATTATACCTTATCAAAAATCTTTAAGACCTAAATGGTTAATTAAATTAGGATTATTTTTATACGATAATCTTGGTGGTAAAATGACTATACCAAAATCTTCAACTATAAATATTATAAAGGAAATGCCTAATATTTTAAAAGATCAATTTAAAATTGGTTTCCAATATTATGATTTACAAGTTGATGATAAAAAACTTGTTCAGTTAAATGTTGAAGATGCAAAGAAAAAAGGTGCTACGATTATTCAAAATAAAAAAGTAATAGATGCAAAACGAAATAAAAATTTTTGGGATATAACTTTAGATGATAATACTATACTTAAATCTAAAATCCTTATAAATGCTGCCGGACCTTGGATAAATAAAGTTTTAAGTAATGTTATTAAGTTAAATTCAAATAAATCAATTCGACTTGTAAAAGGTAGTCACATAATAACTAAGAGTCTTTACAGTCAGAAAAAAGCTTTCACTTTACAAAATGAAGATAACAGAATAATTTTTGTAATACCTTATAAAGATGAATATTCTCTTATTGGCACTACCGAAACAGAAGTTTTCTCACCAGAAAATCCAAAAATTGATGAAAGTGAAATTGATTATTTATTAAATTCAGTAAATAAATATTTCATTAAACAAATATCGAGAGTTGATGTGGTAAGTTCTTATTCTGGAATTAGACCACTTATTGAAGATTTCAAAGAAGCTTCAAAAGTTACGAGAGATTATATATTTGACTTAAATGAGGACGACTCTCAAGCCCCACTTCTAAATATTTATGGAGGAAAGCTCACGACATATAGAAAATTAGCTGAAAATGTTCTTTTAACTCTTAATAAACATATTCCAATAAATAAGGAAAGTTCTTGGACTGCTAAACAAAAACTATAATTGGTATCCCTCTTAAATAACTTTTCAAATCTGGCGGGCAGAAAAGTTTTATAAGAGGAATACTTCTTATAGGAGGAAATAATATGAACCCTCTGCCCATTATCATTTTAGTTTAAATTTTTGATATTTATTGAAAATTTTCAAAAAAGGGATGTATTGCCCCTTATATTAGGGGCAATAATCAAGACGATTCTATTATTTAAATGCTTGTCCTGAACTGTCAAATAACTGGCATCTTCCAGCAGGAAAACCAACTTTTACAGTATCACCAACTTTAATTTCTGAATGTCCTTCAGTTTCAGCAACTAATGGCTCTCCATCTTTTTCAAGGTATAGGTAAGTAACGTCACCAAGTTTTTCGACAACAAATACTTTACTTTCCCAAGATCCATCTGAATCACCGTTTACTACTAAGTGTTCAGGTCTAATACCTAGAGTTACTGAATCACCTTCTGAGGAGGATGCTGACATTTTTGAAACTGATATTTTTGACATTCCCATAATATCAACTTCTGTAGCATCAGAACTTTTGCTTAATATCTTACTAGAAATAAAGTTCATTTTTGGTGATCCAATAAATCCACCTACGAACATATTATTTGGTCTATCATAAAGTTCTAGAGGAGATCCTTTTTGTGAAACGATACCTGTATCAAGAACAACAATATCATCAGCAAGTGTCATTGCTTCTGTCTGATCGTGAGTAACGTAGATCATAGTAGCTTCTAATTCATTATGAAGTTTAGCTAATTCAACTCTCATTTGAACCCTTAATGCAGCATCAAGGTTTGAAAGTGGTTCATCAAATAAGAAAACTTTTGGTTTTCTTGTAATTGCTCTTCCAATAGCAACACGTTGTCTTTGACCACCTGAAAGTTGTTTTGGCTTTCTTTGAAGATAATCTTCTATTTGAAGAATTCTTGCTGCCTCATTAACTCTTTCATTAATTTCATCTTTTGATCTTTTTTCTAATTTCAAACCAAAAGCCATGTTATCAAATACAGTCATGTGAGGGTATAAAGCATATGATTGAAACACCATTGCAATATTTCTTTGTTTTGGTGGTAAATCATTAACTACTTGACCATCAATTGAAATTGTACCTGAATTTATATCTTCAAGTCCTGCGATCATTCTTAACATAGTTGATTTTCCACAACCACTAGGTCCAACTAGAACTGTGAACGATTGACTTTTGATATCTAGAGATACGTCTTTAATTACGTGGACGTCTCCAAAATATTTATTAACAGTATTTATATTTATATCTGCCACTTCATCCTCCTTTGAGCGATCTTTCAAGTGTATGAATACATCATCATACAAATATGAATTTATTAAACGATAATTTAAAAGAAAAATCAATAGTTTTTAAAACTATCCCTTAACTGATCCTGCTACTAATCCTCTTATAAAATATCTCTGTAGGGCAAAAAAGATAAATAAAGGTACTGTCATTGAAACAAACGCTCCAGTTGTCAGTATTTCCCAATTTTCTCCCCTTGATCCAAGTAATTCTTTTAGTTTAGCAGTTAAAATTATTTCACTTGGAACCTGGTCTAAGAACACTAGACCTACCAATAAATCATTCCAGCACCATAAAAATTGCAATATAAATATTGAAGCAAATGCAGGTATTGATAAAGGAATAATTATACGTAAAAAAATATCATAATGAGAAGCGCCATCAACTTTAGCAGCTTCCATCATTTCATTAGGCAAGCTTTTTAAGAAATTTCTCAATAAGAAAGTAGTCGAAGCTAATCCAAAACCAGTATGCGCCATCCATACTCCAGGATATGATTTTGCTGCTACGCCAAATAATGCACCAAAATCATTATAGATCGTTAGTATTGGTATTAAAGACATTTGAAGAGGAACAACAAGAGACGCAATTATTATCGCTAAAAGAGTGTCTCTTCCATAAAATCTCATCCAAGTTAAGGAATATGCAAAAAAGGAACATATTATTAATGGTATCAACGTTGAAGGTAGAGCAACAGCCATTGTGTTAACAAATGCTCTTCCAATCCCTTCTTTGAATAAAACTTCTCTATAATTTTCAAAAGTAAATGAAGGTGGGCTCAATGATGTAGTAAATAATCGTTTCCCTTTTTTCTTTTGAAATTCACTTTTTGATCTCCATTCATAATTTCCATTCTCATCTAGTATGACTTCACTCTCATCTTTAAAAATAGCAATATCACCAATCTTGAATTCATTTATTTTTTTAGAATTTATACCAAAGCTTTCAATTTTTTTTCCTGAATTGTCTTCAAATAATGTTCCTTTAATTTTAAAATAACCATCTTCCTCAATTTGAGATTCCATTCCCGACATTCTGTATATTTCATTTATTTCAGTTGTAGTTAAAGCTGTCCACCAACCACTTATAGCTAGCAAATCTTTATCTCTTAAAGAACTTATAAAGAGTCCAAAAGTGGGAATGATCCATACAATCACAAAAAACAATAACAATAATTGTGATAAGATTGACGATAATGAAATTTTCTTCATTATATTTTTTGCTCCTGTCTATGTTTGTATAAATTCCATGCTAGGATTGGTATTACTCCAATCATAATGACAATAGCTAAAACACTACCTCTTCCAGAATCTCCACCTCCTCTAAACATCCAATCGTACATTAAATTAGCTAATACTCCAGTTTGCCATTCACCATTGGTCATAGCAAAAATAATATCAAAAATTCTGAGAACAATAATTGTAATTAGAGTCCAAATAACAAGAATTGTTTGTTCTAAATAAGGTATAATAATTGAAAAAAATATTTTTAATTCACTTGCTCCATCAATTCTTGCAGCTTCCAGCATTTCTTTAGGTATGCTTCTTAAAGCAGCACTAAAAATTACAAGAGCTAGTCCAGTCTGTATCCAAATCATTATCGCCATTAAAAAAAAATTATTCCATATTGGAATTGTTAACCATGCCTGAGGTTCATAACCAAGTGAAACTATTATTGCATTAAGTAAACCAATTTGCGTATTATCTGGTCCTCGATACTCATAAATAAATTTCCAGATTACTCCTGCCCCAACAAATGAAATTGCCATAGGCATAAATATTATTGATTTTGCAATTGAGCCCCACCAAATTCTATCTGCTAGGTTTGCTATAACTAAACCAAAAAAAGTACTTAATGTTGGAACAACAAGCAACCAAACAAGATTATTTAAAATACTTCTTCTAAATTCAGGATCATTTACTGCCCATTTATAATTATATAGCCCAACAAATTCTCTTCCAAATTTATCATAGAAACTTAGTCTAATAGTTTCAAAAACTGGATATAAAATAAAAATAAATAAAACAATAAATGCTGGAGCTATAAAAACGATTACTCTTATGGAGTTTTCAAAATTATATCTTTTTACACTGCTCCCTCCATAACTATCCAAAAGATAATTTGAGATATGAAAATAAGCGATAAAAAATAATATTCCTAAAAAAACGATGAATAATAAATTCAGGATAGTCATTAATGATTAAATATATAAAAAAAACAGGCGAACAAGTTAATTGTCCGCCTGTTTTAAGGAGGTAGTTATTTAATTGCGTCCCAACTGTCTTGGATTGCATCAGCAACATCTTTTGCTGATTTTCCGTTGGTATAATCAACCATACCAGTCCAGAAAGTTCCAGCTCCAATAGCACCTGGCATTAAATCAGAAGCATCAAATCTAAAAGTTGTTGCCCCAGTTAATATTTCTCCAAGTTTTCTAAAAGTATCACTAGCATATTTACTGCCATCAACACCTTTGTGAGGAGTTAAGAAACCTCCCTTAGCCATCCAATATTCGTGTGGCTCAGGATGCATTAAGAATTTCATGAATTCTATAGTTGCAGCATTGTCATTTGTAGCTGCCACCAATGTTCCTGCTCCTAAAACTGGAGTACCTAAATCTTTTCCAGCAAACGCAGGAAAGTAGAAAAAGTCATAATCTACACCAGCTTCAACACCTTCAGGAAAGAATGCAGGAATAAAACTTGCCTGACGATGCATCATACACTCAGCAGGAGAAGTAAATAAACCATTTGGAGCATCTCTGAAATCAGTTGTAGCAACTGCTTTTGATCCACCATTAACATAACTATCGTTTAGAGCTATTGAACCAAAGAAATCCATTGCTTCAAGAACTCTTGGGTCATTGAAAGGCATTTCGTTTGACACCCACATGTCATAAACATCTGGAGAATGAGTTCTAAGCATTATGTCTTCCATCCAGTCAGTTGCAGGCCAACCTGTAGCTGCTCCAGACCCTAGACCAATACACCAAGGAGTATTTCCATCTGATGCCATCTGCTCAGTTAATGCCATAAGCTCTTCCATAGATGAAGGTACTTCATAACCATTATCTTCAAAGTTATCTGGTGAATACCAAACTAAACTTTTTACATTAGTTCTAAAGAAGATTGCATTAAATTGCTCGTTACCATTTTCATCATCGTAAGTTGATAGATCAATCCATGATTGACCAGCAGCATAGTTATCTAAAACCATTTGCTTAATATCATCTCCGAGAGGAACTAATCCTCCCATAGCTGCAGCATTAGCAGCAAGACCTGGTTGTGGAAATACAACTAAGTCAGCAGCACTTCCTGCTTTTAAATCAATCATTACTTGTTGTTCAAAACTATCTGAACCACCATATTCAAAAGTAGCACCTGTGGCTTTTTCAAATATAGCACCAACTTCTCTCATTATTTCTTGCTCTGGTGATAACCAAGGACCAAACATTACTACTTTTTGTCCACTAAGATCTGGACCAGTATATTTGTGACCTCCAGCATAAGCTGAAAAACTAAAAATCAAAGATGAGAAAATGATTAATAAAATTTTATATAATTTTTTCATTATTCCTCCATATTTTTAATAAGATAAAATATATTTTTGATAATTTACCAAAACGTTTTGGTTGTCAATTCATTATTTCTCAGTTATTCATAATTTTATGAATATTAAAGGATTGGCAAAAAAATTAAATCTATCAATCACAACAGTTTCAAGAGCTCTTGGAGGATATTCAGATGTAAGCGAAAAAACTAGAGAAAGAGTAAAAAAATTTGCCGATAAATATAAATATAGACCTAACCCTTATGCTAGCACTTTAGCATCAGGTAATACAAAAACAGTTGGATATGTTCTTCCAATTTACGGAGAAAATACAAGTACTCTGAATCAGGGAAATTTTTTTCTTTTTATTTCAGGTATGTCAGAAGAATTACTTTCAGAGAGTATACAACTTCAGATTTTATTTGCAAAAAGTGAGAGAGAAGAATTAACAGCATATGAAAAACTAATAACTGAACATAAAATTAAGAATATTGTATTACAAAATATAAAGACAAATGATAAACGCATAGAGATTCTTAATAACTACAATATAAATTTTGTAGCTTGGGGAAAAACAAAAGAAAAAAGAAACTATTCTTGGGTAGATTTAGATAATGATAATGCAATAAAAATAATTATAAATTATTTAATCAAAAAAAATCATAGTCATATTGCTTATATCAATATTTCAGAAAAATATAATTTTGCAAATGAGCGTAAATCATCTTTTCTCAAAAATTTAAAATTAAATAATATAAAATTTAATCCAAATTACTATGCTTCAGTAAAACTGGAAGAACCTGAAAAAAGTTTTGAAGTAATAAAAAAAATGCTTAAAAAAAATAAAAATATCTCCGCAATAATTTGTTCGACAGAATTTTCAGCATTAAGTGCAATAAAAGCATGTAATCATTTAAATTATAAAATTGGAAAGGATATATCAATTATTACTTTTGACGGTGCTCTAGTTAAAGATTTGAGCTCACCCCCAATAACTGCTGTATCTTTTCCAGTAAAAGAATTAGGTAAAAGAGCAATAAATATTTTGCTAAATAAAAGTAAAAGTAAAAATGTATCAGATAACTATTTAGCAAATACAGAAATCATTGAAAGAGGCTCAGTCCATATTGTAAGTTAAAATAATTTTTTGTTATTTTAAGAAGCAATTTCTTTGCGAATGTAATAACTATTATCTTTATGTTGTTTTATTATGGCCGGTATTATTTCTTTATAAGCATCAAATAAGCTAGTGTTAGCTTTAGGTAGCTGATCTTTTATTAACTTACTCAGTTTTGGTAAATTATAAGAGGGTACAGATGGAAACATATGATGCTCAACATGATATTCCATGTGCCAATATAAAAAACTAAATATCGGATTAAAGCGTACTGATCTTGTTGTGTATCTATGATCCTTTACATTTTCTGGAAGACCAATATGTTGTGTTTGATTGAAAAGTTCAATTATATTTCCCCAGTATCTTGGAAAGAAAATTAATAACGCAGGAAGTGGATTCATTAAATATAGAGAAATTGCAAAAGATGCTATCCATATTGCAACGTGAATCCTTGATATAAGTCTGCATTTCCAAATTTCATTTTGGGGTATGCAATCTCTCATAACCGGGGTTGTAAGTCCCATAGCATGTTTAATTGTTTCAAATTTCCATGAGTTTTTAAATTTTATTAACTCAGCAAATGGCACAAAACTAAACAGAAAACTTTGTAAGGTTGGATATTGATGGAATAATGCAGCTTCGTAATCATGAGGGTCTGCTACTGAAGCAGTGTTACTATGATGTCTGAAATGACTCCATGTCCATCTTGTAGGCTCAAAATCAGTCATAAAAGAACCTATTTGATAAAAAATTTCATTTAAATATTTTGATTTGAAAGCTGTTCTATGACCACATTCGTGCCAGATTGGATTACTTGCATAGAATAAAACTCCATACAACCATAACCATAGAACCGTCCACCATGTACCCCAAGTTGCGATAGACATGTATCCAAAGAAAAATAGTAATAAGAAATATAAAGTAACATGTTGTAATCCCTTAAGATCACTTTTTTTTGATAATTGTTTTAAATCTTTCTTACTTATTTCAGCTCTAAACCATTTATCATTTACATTATCGAGTTTCTCTTCCATGATTACTTATACTATTAATCTAGCAATATTTTAATACAAAATTAGCTATTTTTTGTCACAATGAAGAAATTAAATGAAAAATAAAATTTTTAGATCTAAAATCAATTTTCCAAATTTATTGATTTTTTTGTCTTTTTAGATACGATATTTAAATAACATGATGAAAATAGATAAAACATATTTTGAGCTAAATGGATATCTTGTTTTACCAAACATTGTTCCTAAGTCGACTTTAATTAAACTCAATAAAAATGCTGATCAAATGATATATGATTTTAAAAAAGGTATTAACAGAAAACAATCAAATAATAATGATAGAAAAAAGCACGGTGATATTAGTAAAAATGGAAAGATATTTTTTGGTAACCAGTGTGAGTATTATCCACACATAAATGCATACGCAAAGGGAAATTTTATAAAAAATATCGTCTCAAAACTTTTGGGCAAAAAAATTTTTTTATTTAATGAACAACTAGTAAATAAGAATCCAAATACACCAAGCTCTTTTAGTTGGCACCAAGACTCAGGTTATATTCATTTCAAACACAAACCTTATATATCTGTTTGGCTTGCTTTAACAGATACAAATGAAAAAAATGGAGCTTTGAGTATTATTCCTACAAATTTAAAAATAACAAAAAATGCAAAATCACATAAGTGGCAAAATAAATCAAAAGATTTAGGTATTAAAGTAAATGAAAAAAAAGCAATTCAGCTTTGTGTTAGTGCAGGAACTTTAATAATCTTTTCAAGCTTAACACCTCATTCATCTAGTGCCAATATTACCAAGAAAAATCGTAAAGCATATTTATCTCAATACTCTTCTGAAAATATTATTGACCCTTTCAATGGTATTCAAAGAGGTAGAGCGTATTTAATGTAAATATGAAAAAAATTTATAACTTTGCAGGGAATCTTAGTTATAGAAATTATACCATCAAAGATCTTTTTGACAATAAAGGTAAAAAAAAACTTTCTCAAATAAATGTAAAAAATGAAGAGGAGGCTAATATTGCTATTGATGCTAAAGTTGATTTATTAATTACAGGTCTTGCTGCTATTAAAAAAGTGAGATCAATTGCAAAAAATAATTTTATAACAGTCGCAATACCTTTCACTGAGTTTAAAACGAATGATGAGATTTTAAAGGCAGCTTTAGAAGCTCTTAATAACGGTGCTGATGCAATCTACACTGCAAGATCACCAAGAGTAGTTGAATATTTGGCAAAAGAGTCAATTCCAGTAATGGCACATTTAGGCTTGGTACCAAGAAAATCAATTTGGATTGGAGGACTAAGAGGAGTAGGAAAAACTGCATCGGAGGCTTTAAAGTTATTTGAAGAATTTAAAACGATGGAAAGTGCTGGAGCATTTGCTGTTGAAGCAGAGGTGATTGCAGATCAAACACTAAAATTTATTTCTGCAAATGTGAATTTAATTACAGTATCTTTAGGATCGGGAAACTACGGTGATGTAAATTATTTGTTTATGGATGATATTTGTGGGGAGAATGAAGAAATACCAAGACACGCTTTTAGTTTGGCTAAAATTTATAAATTAAGAGACAAGATTTACAGAGATAAAGTTAAAGCTGTGCATAAATTTAATAAAAAAGCCAAAAAAACTAAATTTGTCACATCTCGAAATATAGTAAAGATAAATAATAGTGAGCTTCAAAAATTTAAAAAAAAGGCTAAATTACTTAATTAATATAATTAAATATCCTTAAAAATTAGTATTTTAATTTAGTATTTTTTGTGATTAATTTTCCTTATTTTAGGAGGGTTAAGTATGAAAAAAATACTATTTACTTTTATTTCTTCTATTTTGTTATTTTCTAATTCAGTTTTCAGTATGACACTATGGACTACTGAAACACAACCAGGAAGAATGCAAATTCAAGAAGAGTTAATTGCAAGATTTACAGCAAAAACTGGAATTGAAGTTAAATTAGTTCCTCAGGAAGAAGACGAATTAATTGAAAAAGCTTCTGCTGCTTTTGCTGCAAATAGTTTACCTGATGTAATTTTTAATGCTGCGTGCGTTAATTTTTGTGCATGGGCTTATGATGAAGGAGTATTCGATTCAGATGCTGCAACAGAAATTGTTAATTCATTAGGAATTGATACATATAGTGCAAAAGGTGTATTAGCTATGTCAGAGGTTGAGCCAGGAGTATATGCTTCTGTACCTTCAGGTGCATGGCCAAATGCTACTTACTATCGTATGAGCTATTACAATGATAATGGTTTAGCTACACCAACCAATTATGCAAATATTTTAGCTGGAGCTAAAGCTCTTCATAATCCGCCAAATCGTTACGGGGCAATTGTTCCTACTGATGTTGCAGCTGGTTTTATGAGTCAATGGATGGAAACTTTTGCTATTGCTAATGGATTACACCCAGTAAAAGAAGATGGATCAATTAACTTTGATAAGAAAAAAACTATCGAAATGTTAGAAACTTATAAAGCTTTAGTTGAAATGTCACCTGAGGGTATTCATCACTGGCAAAATGGTAGAGACTTTTACGCAAGTGATGTTGTTCCATTAACTTTTTGGGCTTCTTATCTTTTAGATGATATTGCAGGAACAAGAGACAATGTTCCAATTATGGTAGATGACAATCCACAATCTCTAGCATTAGCACAAGATACTAATGTTATAGTAGGTATGGCTGGTCCTTCTAATCCAGATGGTGGAACATGGGTTGAAGTTCACAACTTTGGTGTAACTGTTGATGCTAATACTGATGAAGCAGCAGCATTCATTGAATATGTTATGAACGAAGAGTATGTTACTTGGTTAGGAATGGCTCCTGAAGGTAGTTTCCCTATTAGACCAGGACCAAATGCTGGTTCAAAAATTTTTATTGAAGAATGGGGTAATTTGCCAATTGGAGTAGATAGAAAAATTCCAATAAACCAAATCTATTCAGAAGAAATTATTGAATCGCTTATTAATGGATTAGCTGTTGGTACAAGATGGGGTGCTAAAGAAGGCCAACTTCCTGTTGCGGCTAAGTTAGTAAATAGTGGATTAATGAATAGGCTGATGATGGAATATATTAACGGCGATCGTTCTGCGGAAGATACTGTTGATATGCTAAATTCAGAAGCAGCAAAACTGTAATTTATATTAATTAATCTTAATGGGCTCCAGTTCTTATAAAAAAAGAATGGGGCCCATTGAAAAACAAGGAGTAGTACAAGCCTATACAATGCTTGTCCCAACTGTGGCCATTGTTATGGCTATTGTATTATTTCCACTTATTGCTAATTTTTGGATAAGTTTTAAGGATGTTACTGTATCTGATTTAAGAATAGCTGAAATAAAAGTAACCGAAAAATTTCAAAAAAAACCAAAAACAAAAGGAGATATTTCTAAAGTAGAGTATCGATTTAATAATTTTTCAAAAAGTTCAAATATAAAAAATGTAAACTTCAAAGATATTTTACCTAAAGGTTTAGTAATTAAAGAATTACCTAATAACTGTTCTATCTCAGATAATATAATAAACTGTCAATTAGGTGATTTTAAACCAAAAGAAAAAAAGAAAATAAAATTTGAAACAATCGCAGAGAATGATTATTTTATTAGTCAGGAAAATCCAAAAGATACTTCACCAATTGTTAAAGGAAAATCAGAAAATAGATTATTAAACCTTGAATTAAAATTAAAAAATTTTGAAGAAATATTTACTTCACCAAACTTTTGGAAAACTATTAGAATAAGTTTTGCGTATTCTTTATTCTCTGCAATTGGATCGTTAACACTTGGTATTTTAGCTGCACAACTACTTATGACCACTTTTATTGGCAGAGGTATAATACGAGGTATTTTTTTATTTCCATATATTGCACCAATTATAGCCGTTACTATTACTTGGAAAATTTTAACTGATCCTTTTTTTGGAACAATCAATGGAATTCTTACGCAATTACAAATTTTAAATGAACCTATTAGTTTCTTACAAGTAAGAGATATGACAATTAATTTCCTAGGTTTTGAATTTAGTTTCCCAGTTGCTTTATCATTTGTTATTTTATTTGAGTCTTGGAGATATTTTCCTTTAGCGATGATTTTTATCTTAGCAAGATTACAATCTGTTCCAAAAGAACTTTTTGAAGCTGCTGAAATTGATGGTGCTACACCTTTGCAAAAATTTAGAAGTATTACATGGCCCTTAATTCTAGGAGTGTTATTTGTTTTGTTTCTTCTAAGATTTATTTGGACATTTAATAAATTTGATGACATTTTTTTATTAACTGGAGGTGCCGCTGGAACTAAAACTTTAACTGTAGATGTTTATGAAACAGGTTTTAATATTGGTAATTTAGGAACTGGAGCGGCGAATGCAGTATTAGTTTTCTTAATATTAGTTTTTGCTGCAATATTTATAATAAGATTTTCACCGAAAGAATAAGAATGAACAATAGTCAAAAAATTTTAATTTCTTTAATAATTAGTTCATTTTGGGGGTTAATCAGTAATATTGTTTTAGGAGTATTTTTTATTCTTCTTATTGGTAGTACAATTCAATTTAATTATTTTTCTTACATTATTTCATCTTCAATAATCACATTATTGATTGTTTTTTATGATAGAAAAAGCCTACAAATTTATATTAGTTTATTTATTTTAACTTTTATATTGATCTTGATTTTTACAGGCCTTTCTCCTTATGGTTTAAATATAAATGAAAATAGTTTTTTGCAGATATTATTTTTATTAATCCAATCATTTATAATATTAATAGGCAATATTATTTGTCTATCTGGAATCAATAAAATGTCTTTTAATAGATTATTTTTAGAAATTTTATTTCTTAGGGTTTTAAAAGGTTTTGGTTTTACTTTCTTCTTAACAATTGTATTATTTCCATTTTATGTAATGATTTTGATGAGCTTAAAAACTCATCAGTTATTAATTCTTAATCCTCTTGATCTATCAATTGATATTACACGAGGATTAAATATGTTTAGAAGCTATATCGAACTATTTACTGATTGGGGATTTGGTTATTACTTACTCAATTCATTAATAGTTTCTTTGTCTTCAATTTTTATTGCTTTAATTTTTGCAATACCGGGTGCTTATGCAGTTGCAAGATTTAATTTTCCAGGAAAATTATTAATGATTAACTCAATATTATTAATTTATTTAATTCCTATGATTACATTGTTAATCCCTTTGTATTCATTTTTTACTTTTATAAACTTAAGAGATTCTTTATTTGGACTAATAATTGTTTATCCTGCTGTTACTATTCCCGTGGCAATTTATATGTTACAGGGATATTTTCAAACAATACCACAAGAACTGGAAGAAGCTGGTTTAGTTGATGGGTTATCAAGAACTGGGGTTATATTAAAAATTACTTTACCTTTATCACTTCCAGCAATAGCTTCAGTTTCTCTATTTATTTTTATGGTAGCGTGGAATGAATATTTATTTGCATATATGTTTTTAGATACTCCAGCTATATTTACACTTCCAAGAGGTTTAGAACAATTAGATGGAACAGAGGTGCCAAGACAGCATTTGATGGCTGGTTCAGTTATTGCAACCGTACCTGTAATAGCAGTTTTTTTATGGGCTGAAAGATACTTAACTGGAGGCTTAACTGCAGGAGGAATTAAAGGATAGTATTTAACTTAGATCTATCCATTCATTTTTTTCTGAACTTAAAAAACAACTATCTAAAATTTTTTGAATATCAGCACCTCTTTTGAAATCAGGTTGATCATTTTTACCAGAAATAATTGACGTTATAAATCTTTCATAGTTAGAGGGAGTAGGGTTAGTTTTTACAATTTCCCAATCCAAACTTTTTTCATCATTAGGAGAGGTGGCATTTATATCAGTGCAAATTGAGTAGTAATTTCCCTGAGTTATAGGATCATCAAATTTCATAGCTACTGCACCTTTGTCACAATATATCTTTAACTCTAATCTATTAACATTACCTGTTGCAAATCTAGTTGAATTTATTGTTCCTATGGCACCATTATCAAATTCTACCATTGAGATAAAAGAGTCATTAGCATCTAAAACATATTCATCAATTTTTTCGCCCTTATCTTTAAAGGTTTTAAGTCGACAATTTATTTTTTTAATATTACCAACTGGATACGATGCAAAATCAAATATATGAACACCAAGATCTCCAAGAACTCCTTTACTGCCATGCTTTTCTGATAATCTCCATAACCATTTTTGTTCCTCTTTCCAATCACCCCAATACTTACATGTTAACCAAGATTGATAATAACTAGCATCAACATGTCTGACTTTACCTAATTCATTATTATGCAAAACTTTACTTAAGTTTTGCCACCCAGAGGAATTTCTGTAACTCAGATTAACCATATTAATACAGTTTGTATTTGCTGATGCTTTGTACATTTCCTCTGCATCTGGATAGTTTTCTGCTAAAGGTTTTTCTGAAAAAATGTGCATATTTTTATTTAAAGATTTTAAAGCAATTTCTTTGTGAAATGAATCAGGGGTTACATTGCTTATTGCATCAAGTTCACACTTATCAAGCATTTCATCAAAAGATGTGAACGTTTTATCAATATTATATTCTTTAGCAAAATTTAAGACTCTTTCTTCAATGACATCACAAACCGCAACTATTTCTACATCTTGAATATTTTTAAATGCTGCCGCATGGGCATTGGCCATCCCTCCAGTACCAACAATTGCTAACTTAATCATTTTTTATAATTATGATCTACTTGATAGCCTTTTACTTCAATTGGTTGAACAGGATCTTTTCTTTCCATGTTATCAATACCTTTTGCTATTCTGTCTATCCACAAACCAGATGTTTTTTCAGGACAAACCCAATGAATAGAATTTTTAATTACTCTTTGAACATCTTTATTATAATAAACAGGATAAGATTCATGTCCTGGTCTGAAATAAAATATTTTTCCATTTCCTCTTTTGTAACAAAGGCCAGATCTAAATACCTCTCCTCCTTCAAACCAACTCACAAAAACTGTTTCATCTGGGGCAGGGACCTGAAAAGGCTCACCATACATTTCGGTCATCTCAATTTCAAAATATTCTCCTAAGCCCTCTGCAATAGGATGACCTGGATTACAAACCCAAACTCTTTCCATTTCACCTCTTTCAGCCCATCTAATATTTGCAGTTGTACCCATCATTCGTTTAAAAATTTTAGAATGATGTCCTGAATGTAAAACTAAAAGACCCATTCCTTCTAAAACTCTTTGCTGTACTCTATCGACAATTTTATCTTCAACCAACTTATGCGCTTTATGACCCCACCAAATTAACACATCCGTTTTATCTAATAATTCTTCACTTAACCCATGATCTTTTTCTTCTAATGTTGCAGTTTTAATATTTAGACTTTTATCATCAGATAAAAATTCTTTAATACAACCATGAATTCCTTTTGGATAAATTGATTTTACGTGCTCATCTTCTTGTTCATGAACAAATTCATTCCATATAACAAGGTTTACCATTGCTACCTTACTCTTCCTCCATGAAATCTGTGACCAAGAATTGCTAGTATAATAATCAATCCATTAAAAAATTGTCTCCATACTCCACTCATACCCATAGCTACAACACCAACTTCCATATATGCAATAACGCCAACTCCAAAAACAGCACCAACTATAGTTCCAACACCACCCCATGTAGGTGTGCCTCCAATAAATACTGCAGCCAGAGCAAGTAATAAGTAGCCAAATCCTTGTGTTGGCCACCAGGTAAAATTAATTAAACATGAAAAAATTCCTGCAAGTGCCGCACCTAAACCAACATACATGAACGCACTAATTCTTACCCAGTTAACATTAATCCCCATTTGTGCAGCTGAGTCTGGATTATCTCCAACATGATGAATATGGATTCCAAACACATGTTTCCTATAAAGATAATAGGAAAATATTGTAAATAATGCTGCCCAGTAAACTTGCATTGGTACCCCAAAAAGTTTCCCAACTAACACATCGTAGATCCAGTGATCAGAAATTTCCATAAAAGAAATTGATTTACTATCACTAGCAACAAACAAAAATCCTCTTATAAAAAATAATGCTCCAAGAGAAGCAACCAACGATGAAAGGCGTCCGTAAACAACTAAACATCCCATAAGTATTCCAACCACTGCACCAGAGAGTATTCCTATAAGAATACATAATAATGGATCAAGCCCTGCCTTTAATAAAAGAGCAAAAATGTATGCTGACAATCCAAAAGTAGAGGCAAAAGACAAGTCTATTTCTCCAGCAGTAACTAAAAAAACAAGAGGGATAACCATAAACATAATTACTGGAAGCATTACAAAAACAGATTGATGTAAATTTGGTCTCATCATTACTTCTGGAGCACCAATTAGGAAAACCAACATTAAAATTATAAAGTAACCTAAGCTTCCTAATGCTCTTCCATTTTTTCCAATTAAATTTTTAAATGTATTTTCTTTGGTACTCATTAATGTTTACTCACTGCATCTTTCATAACTTTCATAAGTGCTTCAGGCCCTTCAATATCATTTTTATTCAATTGATGAACAACTTCACCTCTGTCTAAAACAATAAATCTATCAGAGATATCATAGACATGATAAATATTATGACCAATAAATAAAACTGATCTTCCAGATTTTTTAACATTATCTACGAAATCAAAAACTTTTTGAGTTTCAATGAGTGAAAGGGCTGTAGTTGGCTCATCCAATACAATTAACTCTGCATTATTATAAATTGCTCTTGCTATTGCTACTCCTTGTCTTTCACCGCCTGATAAATTACCAACAGGTGATTCAGCATCAATCAGTTTTGATGTAAATCCAATTTCTCTAATTAATTTGTTTGCTTCTCTTACTTGTTCCTTTTCCCTTATAAAACCAAATCTATGTTTTAATTCTTTACCCATAAAAATATTCCACACTATCGATTGCTGTGGACATAAAGCTCTGTCTTGAAAAACAGTTTCTATTCCAGCCTCTCTAGCTTTTGAGGCATTCCAATTTTTAACTTCATTTCCTCTAATCATAATTTGACCATCATCTGGAGCATGAACACCAACTAACGTTTTAATTAAGGTAGATTTACCAGCTCCATTATCTCCAATTAGCCCAACAACTTCTCCAACATCAACTTTTATTGATGCTTTTTTTAAAGCTGTGATTCCGCCAAAACTTTTGGAAACATTTTTAAGTTCTATTATTGCGCTCATATATGTAGCTGATCTACTTACAGTAGATCAGCTCTGTTTGATATCTTTATCTTAAACCTGCGTTAGCAAGTTCCATAACTGATTTGTAATTCTCAGTATGTACAAATCCTGCACCAGTATCTTGATTTAATGCCCCAGTTCCAAGAACTTTCATTTGACATAAAGCAAGTACAGGTAGGTAACCTTGTAAGAATGGTTGCTGATCAGAAGTTAAATGAACATAACCATTTTCAAAAGCCGTCATGATTTGTGGACTAGTATCAAAGCCGATTTGCAATAATTCTCCTGGACCATATCCAGCAGCTTTAGCATATGCTTCAGCATTTCCTAGTTTCTGACCACCATCATGTACAATAATTTTTGTATCAGGATTTGCAGCTAGTGCAGCTGAAAATACAGGGATTGCAAGATTTGGATCAGTTGCTTGTTCTGGAGTACCATCTAGAACTACAACGTTCATTCCATGTTCTTCAAAAATTATTCTAGCACCGTCTTCTCTTTGCGCTCTTGAATAATCTCCAATTGGAACCATTACAATAGCTGTATCACCAGCTTTAAGATCAAATCTTCTAATCGCTTCTCTTGCTAATTCTTTGCCTTGAGTTGCAAGATTTGCACCAACGTATCCACCCCCAAAAGCAGCTCTTACTGCAGGAACATCAACGTTTTGATACATCATTAAGATACCAGCTTCACTAGCCATTTTAGCTAGAGGCATAATTGCATCATCACCAGGGTGACCCATCATACCGATACCATCAACGCCAGCACCAATTGCTTCTCTTAGTTGTTGAATCATTCTGTCTGACTGCCATTCTGAATAAAGAATTTCTGCATCAGCACCAGTATCTCTTATAGCATTTTCCGCACCAGTTTGAACTATTCCTGCGAAACCATCGCCTTCAGCTCCACCAGCAAAGAAGTGAATTCTTACATCACTACACCATCCATCACCTAAGTTTTTATCAATAGCATAAACTGAACCACTGAAAGAAAAAACGAAGAGTGTTGATAATAAAATTTTTAATATTTTCATTATTCCTCCCTTGAATAAATATAATGTAAATGAACTTAAAAAATTAAATTAATAATGTCAACCTAGTAGAGTCTTTTACTAATCCTTTTAGTCTGTCCGTGACTATACACCCCATCTACGCCACCATCTCTTCCATAACCTGATCTTTTGTAACCACCACCTGGAAGATTATTTCCATCAACAAACCAATCGTTTTGCCAAATTATTCCAGCCTGAATTCTATCAGCAGTCCATTTTGCTTTTTGATCATCTGAAGTAAATACTCCGGAAGCAAGACCGTATTTTGTTGAATTAGCTATACTTATTGCCTCTTCTTCATCTTCAAAATCAAATATTGATGTTACAGGGCCAAATATTTCTTCCTGAGCAATTGTTGCATCAACTTTAACATTATCAAAAATAGTTGGTTGGTAAAAATTACCATCTTCTCTCTGAGCTTTATCCCCGCCTATTGTTAATGTAGCACCTGATTGTACACCAGATTTTACATAGTTTGAAACCCTTTGCATTTGATCAGTTGAGATTAAAGGTGTTACCTCTGTTCCATCTTCGTCGCCTGCACCTATTTTTAATTTTTGGGTTTTTGCAACAAGCTTTGTCATATACTCATCTTTAATTTTTGGATGAACAATAACTCTAGACATTGCTACACATATTTGACCTGCATTTGGTTTAAAAATTCCTTTAACTGTACTGTCTACAGCTTTATCAATGTCAGCATCGGGATAGATTATTGCTGCAGACTTTCCTCCTAATTCAAAATGAGTAGGAATAATTCTATCTGCTGTTTCTTTTAGAATTTCAGATGCAACTTCAGGCGATCCTGTAAAAACAATATAATCACTTCCAGAATGTTGAACCAGTTTTCTTCCAGTTGTTTCTCCATAACCGTGAAGAATATTTATAATTCCTTTTGGAACACCAACATCCTCAAAAATTTGACCATAAAAATTAGACGATATAGGACAAAGTTCAGGAGGTTTTATAACTATGGTATTTCCCACTATCCAATTCTGCGCAACCATTCCAGAAAATATAGAAACAGGATAATTCCAAGGTACAATTTGAAGCGCAACTCCAAAAGGTTCTAAAACAACATAGTTTAAAGTATCTTTACCAGATGGAATTAATTTATTTTCTATTTTATCTGTTAGCCCAGCATAAAAATCAAAAGTATCGGCAGCACCTTTAAATTCATCAATACATTGTTTAATCGTTTTGCCATTTTCTTGGCTAAGGAGTTTGCCTCCTTCTTCTTTGCGCTCTCTTAATTTTTGAGCAATAGCTCTCATCATATTCGATTTATCTTTTGCATCCATGTCTACTAAAATTCTTTTGTCGAATGCTCTTTTTGCAGCCTGAAAAGCTAAATCTATTTCTTCATCCAAAGCCTCATCAATATTACCAACAATTTTTTGATTAGCCGGATTTAATACAGGAATATTTTTCTTTGAGAGTGAATCAATGAATTTACCATCAATAAAATTTCTTAACTCCATATAAAGATATAGATAAAACTAAAGCTGAAGATGTGTCAAGTATAGTTTAATTATTCGGAACTTGAACAGGAATAAAATAGTCTGGATTTTTAGATTTTTTTATAACAGCGGGTATTATTTCTTTATACGCAGAATACAGTGTTTGTGGTTCTGGCATTTGATCTTTTATTACTTCATATAATTTAGGAAGATTGTATGAAGGTATCATAGGAAACATATGATGTTCAATATGGTATTCCATTTTCCAATATATAAAACTAAAGATCGGATTAAGTCTAACTGATCTTGTTGATAGTCGGTGATCTTTGGCGTTTTCTTTTAGACCCATATGTTGTGTTACACCCCAGATACCATTAATGCCAAAGAACTTTGGTATTAAAAATAAAAATATTGGCAAAAAGGTAGAAAAGTAAATTGAGACACCTATTATTGTAATCCATAGAAGAACAAAAATTCTAGAGCTATTTATACAATCATTAATTTTATCTTCTGGGATGCAATCTTCCATCACATCAGTCCTAATGCCTAAAGCATGTTTAATAATTTCTACATAAAGAGATTTATGAATTGTAAAAAAACCAATTCCAGGAATAAAATTTAAAATAAAACTTAAAAATGTATGTTTAGCAAAAATACTACCATCAACTTCGTAGTCATGAGGATCAACTGAAGCAGTATAGCTATGATGAAGAGAGTGACTCCACTTCCATCTAACAGGTTCAAAATTATTCATAAAACTAGCAATGTTATAAAAGAATTTATTTAATCTTCTATTTCTGAAAGCAGTTCCATGACCACACTCGTGCCAAATAGCATCAGCTCCACCCCACATCGTACAGTAGGCCAGGTACACAGGTAAAAACCATAAGCTATGCCATGTATATATCGATAATAAGCCTAGAGATCCTAATGAAAGTGAAAAAATAATTATATGTTTCCAGCCCTCAAAATCTGATCTTTTAGAAAGTTTTTTTAGAGTTTTTCTATCTATATTAGCTCTAAACCATTCGTCTGATATATTATTTATACCTGTTTGAATTTTTTTAGTTTCTGACATAATTACGATATAAATAATAAAAATTTGAGTTTTTTCCAGTAAAAATCTCTTATTTATTTTATAACAAATGATAAATATTTAGGTTATTGAGACAGAAATTTTAATAAATCCTGCAATATGATGAATCTTACAATCGTTGGTACTGGTTACGTTGGTTTGGTAACTGGAGCATGTTTTGCTGAATTTGGTTACTCTGTAACATGTATCGATAAAGATAATAATCGTCTCGAGAAGCTTAAATCTGGAAAGTGCCCATTTTTTGAACCTGGAATGGATGAACTTTTAGACAAGCACATTAATAAAACAAAGTTATTATCCTTTGCTTCTAGTGTAAAAAGTAATTTAGATAATACAGATATTATATTTATTACTGTTGGAACACCTACAAGAAGATTGGAGGATGAAGCTGATCTAAGTTTTGTATGGCAAGTTGCAGAAGAAATATCAGAAAACATAAAAAAATATTGTTTAGTTGTAACTAAATCCACAGTACCAGTTGGAACAACAAGAGAAGTAAAAAAAATTATTTCAAATAAAGTTAATCAAAAATTTTTTGATGTTGTTTCTAATCCTGAATTTTTGCGTGAAGGATCTGCAATTGATGATTTCATTAGACCAGATAGAGTTGTGATAGGAACAGATAATCAAAAATCTGAAAATATAATGAAAGAACTTTATAGACCATTATTTCTCAAAGAAACTCCAATTGTCTCCACATCAATAGAAACTTCAGAAATAATTAAATATGCATCCAATAGTTTTTTAGCAACTAAAATAGCCTTTATCAATGAAGTTGCTGATTTATGTGAAGTAGTGGGAGCTGACGTTCAGCAAGTAGCAAATGCAATGGGGATAGATAAACGTATTGGTTCTAAATTTTTAAATGCTGGACCGGGATTTGGAGGATCATGTTTTCCAAAAGATGTAAAAGCATTATATTCAACAGCTAAAAAGAAAAATATTGATTTAACTATAATTAATGCGGTGAATAAATCTAATCAAGATCGTATAATTAAAATTGCCAATAAAATTACTTCAAAAATAAAAAATAATTCTACAATTACTTTTCTTGGTTTAAGTTTTAAACCTAATACAGATGATGTAAGAGATTCCACATCAATGAAAATTGCATCAAATCTTTTTGATCAAGGATTTAAAGTACAGTGTTATGACCCTGAAGCAATGGATAATGCAAAAAAAGAAAATACTAATCTCATTTTTTTTAATTCTGCCTACGAAGCTTGTGAAGGATCTTCTGCAATAATAATTGGAACAGAATGGAATGAATTCAGAGCTTTAAATTTTAAAAAAATATCAAATTTGTTACAAGAAAAAATAATTTTTGATTTAAGAAATATTTATATTCCAGAAGATTTAAAAGAAATGGGATTTGAATATTATGGAACAGGTAAATAAGTTGGAAATTGAAAATTTTGATAAAGAGGTTTTGAGAGAGTATGATATCCGAGGAGTGGTCGGTAACAATATCAATCAAAATACCGCCTATACTATTGGAAGGACGTTTGCTTACACAGTAATTAATCGATTAAAATCTAATATAATTGCTACTGGTTTTGATGGAAGATTAACATCACCAGATTTACATTCAGCACTTTGTGAAGGCTTAAAAGACTCAGGTGCTAAAGTTATTAATATTGGTATGGGTCCTACGCCAATGACTTACTTTGCTCATTACCATCTTAATGCAGACGCAGCTATAATGGTTACAGGCTCTCATAATCCTTCAGAATACAATGGCTTTAAAATGGTTTTAAATAAGCATTCTTTTTATGCTGAAGACATTCAAAGCCTTCAAAAACTAATTGATCAAAATGATTTAAAATTAAAAGATGGTGAGATCAGTAATAAAGATATTAAAAAAGATTATACCGAAAGATTATTACAGAATATTAATCTCAATAAAAAAATTAAAATTGCTTGGGATATTGGTAATGGTGCGATGGGAGCTGTCATTAAGGAAGTTACAAATAATTTAAATAATTCTGAAAACATATTAATTAATGAAGAAGTTGATGGTAATTTCCCTAACCATCATCCAGACCCAACTGTTCCAAAAAATATGGAGCAATTGATAAAGTCAGTCAAAGATAACAGTTGTGATATAGGTCTGGCTTTTGATGGAGATGGAGATCGTTTAGGTGTTGTAGACAACTTAGGCAATTTAGTTTGGGCGGATCAGTACATGTTATTACTATGCACTGAAATTGCTAACTTATACGATAACCCAAAAATAATTATGGATGTTAAATGTAGTAAAGTTTTTTTTGATGAAGCAAAAAAACTTAACTGCGATCCTATTATGTCTAAAACTGGTCACTCTCCAATAAAAGAAAAAATGAAAGAATTAAAATCCCCTTTATCAGGAGAAATGAGCGGTCATGTATGTTATGCAGATGATTTTTATGGTTACGATGATGCAATGTATGTTGCGTTACGCCTATTACGAATATTATGTAATCAAGAAAAATCCTTGAATGAGTTAATTAATATATATCCAAAAACTTATTCAACCCCTGAAACAAGGTTTGATGTAGATGAAACAAAAAAATTTTTAATTATAGAAGAAATAAAAGAAAGAATAAAAAATACAGAAGGTAAAATAATAGATATTGACGGTATAAGAGTGGAAAATAATGATGGATGGTTTTTAATGCGAGCTAGTAATACCCAAAACCAACTAACTTGTAGAGCAGAGTCTACTTCTCAAGAAGGCCTTAAGTCTTTGATAGAAATTATAGAAAATCAGTTATCTTTAAGCGGTGTAAATTATAAGTTTACAGCCTAACAAAACAATCACGATTATATTTTTTTAGTCTTTTACAGGCTGTATACGCTTCTTTTTTAGAAAAATTTTCAAATCTAGATTCATAAAGTTGTTTACCGCTAACTTTTATCAGCACAACATTTGAAATTTTATCTTTAGTAGAAACTGGATATTTACTTTTAATTAATTTGATTTGTTTCTCTGCATTATTTCTATACTTAAATGTTCCAACAACAATGGAATAAGTATTTTTTTTCTTTTCAATTTTTTTGTTTGGAATCTCATCTTTTTTAACTATTTTTTTATTACTACTTTTTGTCTTAATATTTAATTCAGCAAATTCTTTATCCATTATTATTTTTAAAGATTTGTTTCGTTGACTTCCTGTATCACCTCCAAAAATAATTCCTATTAACCTTTTATCATCTCTAACAGCTGAAAAAGCTAACTGAAAACCAGATGCTTTGATATATCCTGTTTTAATTCCATCAGCACCATCGTAGCTTAACATTAATTTATTATGTGTTTTGTACGTCTTTCCCTTATAAGTAAATTTTGTTTTACTAAACAATTTATACTCTTCTGGAAAATTTAAAATTAGTGCATGTGAAAGTTTTGCTATATCTCTTGCAGTTGTTAATTGTCCTCTATTAGGCAGACCTGACGCATTTTTAAATGTTGTATTATTCATACCTAAATTTTTTGCATAGCTTGTCATAAGTTTAGCAAATTCTTTTTCACTACCCGATATATTTTCAGAAACTACAGTTGCTACATCATTTGCTGATTTAATTATAAGCGCATAAATTGCATCTCTAACTTTTATACTTGATCCCGCTTCTAAATAAAGTTTGCTTGGTGATCTTGAAGCGGCAATATTTGAGACACTTAATTGACTATCATAACTAAGTTTTCCTTTTTTGATATAATCAAATACTATGTAGAGAGTCATTATTTTTGTTAAGGATGCTGGATAATTCCTCGTATCGGCGTTAACTTCGAATAGTACTTCTTCTGTGTCAAAATCAATAACGATTGCTGCTTTTTTAGCAAAAAGATTTGATGAAAAACCTAATATTAAAAAGCTATTTAAAATTATGATTAATAATAAATTTTTTTTCATTTTTTCTTGATTAACATAAGATTTTCGATGCTTTCAAACAGAAAAATACTTTAAAATATTCTAAAACATATTATTTAAGAAATATGGCAAATGAAGATCAAAATAATAACAATAATAAGGACGATTTTCAAAGGGGCCTTTTATTAGATACAAAGCCTAAGACAAAAAAACCATCCATGTATAATGTTCTACTTTTAAATGATGACTATACCCCTATGGAGTTTGTTGTTATGGTATTAGAAAAAATATTTAATAAAAAACAAGAGGAGGCTACACAAATCATGCTACATGTTCACAAAAATGGTATTGGTGTTTGTGGAACATTTACTTATGAAGTGGCTGAGTCTAAATGTAAATCAGTAATGGATATGGCAAAAAAAAATGAACATCCTTTACAATGCACAATGGAAAAAAGTTAATGCTGTCACAAAATTTAGAAAAAACATTAAGAGAAGCGTATCAACTAGCGACTACTTATAAGCATGAGTATGTAACTCTAGAGCATTTATTATTTTCTCTTTTAGAAGACCAAGATGCAATTAGTGTTCTTAAGGCGTGCGCAGTAGATATTTCAAATTTAAAAGAAAGTGTTGAGAAATTTATTATTAATGATTTAGAAAATCTTAAAGAGAACTTTACTGGAGAGCCAAAATTAACAAATGGTTTTCAAAGAGTTTTACAAAGAGCTGCTATTCACGTGCAATCGAGTGGGAGAGAGAGTGTTACAGGAGCTAACATGATTGTAGCTTTATTTTCTGAGAAAGAAAGCCATGCAGTATACTTTCTTCATCAACAAAATATGAGCAGATTAGATGCTGTTCAATATATTTCACATGGTATTTCTAAGAGTAATGAAAGTTTTGAAAATGAAGAATTTGTAGACAGTCAAACAAATGACAATAATGAACAACAAAAACCGAAAAGTGCTTTAGGTCAGTTTTGTATTAACTTAAATGAAAAATCAAAAGATGGTAAAATTGATAAGCTAATCGGGAGAAGCAAAGAGCTAGATAGAACAATTCAAATTTTATGCAGAAGACAAAAAAATAATCCTTTATTTGTTGGAGACCCTGGTGTTGGAAAAACAGCTATTGCTGAAGGTTTAGCAAAAAGAATTACAGAAAAAAAAGTTCCTAAAATTATGGAGGATGCAGTAATTTATTCTTTAGATATGGGCGCATTACTAGCAGGCACAAGATACAGAGGTGATTTTGAAGAAAGATTGAAAGCAGTTCTTAAAGAGTTACAAAAAAAAGACAAAGCTGTTTTATTTATAGATGAAATCCATACTGTTATTGGTGCAGGAGCTACCAGTGGAGGATCAATGGATGCTAGTAACTTATTAAAACCTTCTCTAGGCAACGGTACTCTTAAATGTATTGGGTCAACTACTTATAAGGAGTTTAAAAACTATTTTGAAAAAGATAGAGCTTTGGTCAGAAGATTCCAAAAAATTGATGTTAAGGAACCATCAAAAGATGAGACTGTTAAAATTCTTGAGGGTTTAAAAACTTACTATGAAGAACACCATAATATTAAATATTCACCAGAAGCAATTATTAGCGCGGTTGAGTTATCTAATAAATATATAGGTGATAGAAAGCTTCCAGATAAAGCTATTGATGTTATCGATGAAGCAGGAGCATCTCAATATTTATTACCAGAAGAAAAGAGAAAAAAAATTATTCTTTCTAAAGATATTGAAGCAGTAGTTGCGTTAATGGCAAGAATTCCGACAAAATCTGTTAATCAAAGCGATAAGAACAGTTTAAAAAATTTAGAGAGAGATTTGAAAAATTTCGTCTTTGGTCAA
>CACHLW010000011.1 GCA_902580765.1 uncultured Alphaproteobacteria bacterium
TAACAATTTATATAGAGGTATTAAAATTACTGCTCCTGAAAACATATTAATTGCTAGGAGAACGTATAAGCTCGTATTCTTAGCTGGAAATTTAAAACGTGCGTATGCGTAAGCTGCAGGAATAACAAAGATAAGAGTTAGTATAGCAACGCAGGAAGCCAGAAAAAAACTATTAAAGATATATCTTCCAAGCATTGGTACTGTATTCCACATTTCTCGATAAGCCCAAAAAGATAAATCATCTGAATAAAATTGGTATGGTGAGCGAAATAAATGATCTAATGGACGAAGTGATGCATAAAACATTTCAATAAAAGGCAAAAGAATAAAAGTCATGAAGACAAAGATGCCAAAATAGATCAATATTTTTTCAAAAGGATTATATTTATTCATGAGAAATTTTCTTATTAATTCTAGCAAGTAAAGCTAAGTAAAATCCTGCAAATAACATTAGTAAAATCATTACGACTACGGCTCTAGCAGCACCTCTTCCAAATTTATAATTTCCTAATGCTTGTTTATAGGTGTCGATAATTAATGTAGTTGTAGAACCTCTTGGCCCACCTTCAGTCAATATCCAAATTATTTCAAATGAGTTGAATGTCCAAATAGCAGATAATAATGACATTGTAATAATTACTGGAGTGATTTGAGGTAATGTAATTTTAAAAAATCTATCCCATCTTGAAGCACCATCACAATAAGCAGCTTCATACAAATCTCTTGGTACACCCTGCATTGCAGCTAGAAAGAAAACGGTTACCATTGGTGTTCCAACCCAAACATCGGCAATGATTGTAGAAATAAAGGCACTTTGTTTGTAAGCAAGAAATCCAAAAGGACCGTCCAAAATACCAGTTCGCATACCTACACCTGCGATAATTCCAAAATACCCGTTATATAACCATAACCAGCCAAGCATACCAATTGCAATAGGAACTACCCATGGAGGCATTACAAGCACTCTGAAAATTGATCTTCCTTTTAAATTAGCATTAAGTAAAACAGCTCCAATTAAACCTATGATAAGTTTTAAAGAGACTGAAAAAAACATCCAAACAAATGTTCTGGTCACTATTCCATTAAATTTTTTACTAGAAAACATTTTTTGATAATTTTCTAAGCCAACATAATCTTCTCCTGCTAAACTAGAATTTGTAAAAGATAATCTAATTGTTTCTAATAATGGCCAAGCAACAATAAGAATTATATAAATAGCAGCAGGAGCAATTAGTGCATATGCTATATATGTTTGGGCGGTATATGATTTTAATTTTTGGTTCATAATTACTAATTTAATAGGGAGTCGAACTTATCCCAAGTGCTTGTTAAGTCAATTACTTTACCAGTATTTCTAGCTTCGTCAATTTTCATAGCAACAATTCCTGCCTCCATACATTCTATTACACCAACTGGTAATTCTTTATTATTTTTTAATAAATAATTGTTAATGTCTTGAGCCATCATACTATCTGCGCCATAATGACCTTTAATTTCTTTTCCAAAAGCTGCGCCATAATCTTCGTCAATAAGTACATTATTATTTTCATCATGAGCTTTCATAAATCCTTTAACAAAATCTCCCTCAATCATTCCTGCAGATCCTATGACTGCAAATCTTCTAAATTCGTCAGGAACTTTCATATTAGTATGAAAAGATAGTACTGCTTTATTTGCATATTCTATTATTGCTACTTGATGATCGACAATATCAGCATCACTATCAAAAACATTTGATTTTGACTCCCAACCTTTTAACCTGTCTTTTGTATATTGTTCATGAGAACCCTCTGGAAGATTTTCGGGTATAAATGATCTTCTTGAACCAAAACTAGCAACTTTAATAGGTCTGCTCTTCGTAATCATTGAATAAAAGTCAATGTCATGACAACATTTTTCCAGCATAAAGCCTCCAGAATATTTTTGTTTTCTTCTCCAGTTTCTCATAAAAAAAGCACCGTGCGAAGGTACGATATGTTCTGAAGCTTCAATCGATATTATATTTCCAATAGCATTTTGATTTAATAATTTTCTCACAGATCTTGCTTGCTGTGAATATCTTAAAACTAAGCCAACAATAATTCTTTCTTTGCCATATTCTTTTATTAATTTTGCTAACTCAAAAGTTTCTTGTTCGCTTATTACTATAGGTTTCTCAGCAAATATTTGTAATCCTGCTTTTAATCCAAGCTTAATATGATCTAAATGTAAATGATTGGGGGACCCAATCATTAACATATCTAGTTTCTCTCGATCCAACATTTCGTTTAAACTTGAATATGATTTATTTGGAAAAAAATTATTTTTCTCAGCAAAATCTTTACCTATTGGCTGAGGATCTACATAAGCAACCATTTCAAAATTTGGATTAACTTTTGAAAATTCATTATAAACACCTGCTGTCCTACTCCCAAAACCGACTGCGCCTATTTTCATATTTATTTTACTTTAACATTAAAAATTGTGATATCGCCAGCCTAATTTTTTTAAAAAATCCATAGAATGTAGAAGTGCTGAACGAAATTCTATCCATTTTCTTGAAATTTTTCCTTTCCATGCAACTTCTGATAAAGTTGCTAATCTTGGGTTGATCATTTGATCAAAAAATTTTTTATCTGTAATTGTCTCTGACCACAGTTGACCTTGTAACCCTTTTATCAATTCTGATTTATTTAAATCTTTTATTGGGTCCCATTCATAAATATCTTTTACTTCTATAGTTGCAGCCCAACAAATACCTCTTTCTTCAGTTGAATTATTATAAGCCATATCAAAATATGTTTTTTGACCGGGACAAAGTATTGTTTCAAATCCCTTATTTGTAGTTTCTTTTGCAACATCTGAATGCTCCCATGAAAAGATCAAACATGATTTATCAATTTTTCCAGCACTTCCACCCACACCATGATCGATATGAGGAGAAACTGCCGCCTCATTCCATGCAGCTGTTCTTTTATTTTTTGATTTTAGAAAATCTATTAAAAAATTCATATAGTAATCTTGATATTCCTCTTGTGATTTAATATTATTTTTTTTCATAAACTCGATAATTGCTGGAGAACCTTCCCAGGCATTACTTGGTCTTTCATCAACGCCAACATGAATTACATCATATGAGAAAATATCACTTACTTCATTCAACATATCTTTTAAAAAAGTTATAGTTTTTTCTAAGGAAGGATTTATTGTATTATTCTTATACGAACCAACATCTTCACTAACTATATTTGAAGACTGTTCTCTAAGTTCTGGCATAATTTCTAGTAATGCCCAAGAATGTGCTGGTAAATCAATTTCAGGCATAATTTCGATATTTAATTTTTTTGCATATATAATTAAATCTTTGATATCTTCCTGTGAGTAATATCCGCCGTATTTATCATAACCACTTCCGTACAATGGTGGTATTTTAAAATTATATCCTCTGTATCCCCCATTTAATGCTAGATCTGGATATTTTCTAATTTCAATTCTCCACGCTTCGTTATCTGTTAAATGCCAATGAAATCTATTAAGCTTAAATAATGCCATGTAATTAAATAAACGTTTGATTTCATTAATAGTATAGAATTGTCTTGCACAATCGAGATGCATTCCTCTCCATTGATATTTTGGATTATCGTGAATTGTACAAATTGGAAGCTTTGTTTGATAGAAATCAATTAAATGAACTAAAGATATAAGACCATATAGCTTTCCACCATAAGTATTGTATTTAATCTCAATATTATCTTTTGTAATCTGCATAAAATATTGATCGTTTAATAACTGATCATCTTTTTTAAAAAAAATTGGAAATCCTTTTTCAGAAGTAAAATTAATATCCAATTTGTAAATAATATTTTGCAAATTAGAAATAATTTCAATTTCCGTATTTAGATTAAAAGTTTTATTTTCAATATTTACAAATTCATTTTGTAAATAAATTTTTTCTGGCTCAGGAATAATAGGTATAAAATTTTTTGTTTTTAAATCTTCATAAGTTTTCTTTTTAATTGGTTTTTCAAATATCAAATCTGAAACATTTATATTTAATTTACTATTGTTTAATGTATCAATAATGAAAATACCTTCCGGACCACACGAAAGGTTGAAGTTACCAATTTTAGGAATTTGTAAATCTAATAAAATTGTATTTTTTTTTATAGATAACTCGTAATAACGTCCAATTTGCTTTGTTATTTCACCTCCTGATATAGATTTTATTGAATAAACTAATGAGAAACACAGTTTCAAATTTGAAACTACTAATTTATCATCAAGAATAATTTTTAATTTATTTTCATTTGTAAAAGATATATTAATTTGATTAGTCATAACTAGTAATTATATGAGTTTTAAAGATATATTTAATATAGACGCAGAAGTAAAGGAAAGTGCTCATGCAAGAGTAAATTTAATTGGTGAACATACCGATTATACTGGTGGATATGTCATGCCTACACTTTTATCTTTTAAAAATACCATTGAGATATCTCAAAATAATTCAAATGAATTCACAGTTTATTCTCAACATTTTAAAGAAAAAAAAACATTCAATGATTTCAAAAAATCAATAAACAATGAGTGGGTTGATTATATAAAAGGTTGTTTGCATATTTTTTTTGATGAAAATAAGATTTCATCTAGATTTTTAAACATTTTTATTTCATCTGATATACCTTTAGAAAGAGGTATTTCATCATCTTCAGCATTGTGTGTTGCTACACTAAAAGCACTTAATACTTTTTTTGAAACAAAAATCAAAGATCCAGAAATTGCAAAATTAGCAAAGAAAGTAGAATTCAACTATATAGGTGTTTCTGGTGGAATAATGGATCAAATGGTCTCTTCTATTGGTATTCATGGCAAAGCATTTTTTATGAATTGTAAGAATTTAGAATACGAACTTATTAATTTTCCAGAAAATTGGAAATTTTGTTTGATTGACTCTGAAGTACAACGCAATTTAAGAGATAGCTCTTATAATGAAAGATTTGCTGAACTCCAAGAGGCTGAAAAAAAACTTGGTGTAGAATATTTAGGTGAAGTTAAAAAAGAAAATTTTCAAACAAATAAATTTGACAATAATACTATAGCAAAAAGAGCAAAGCATGTAGTTTTTGAAAATGATAGAGTGATTAATGCGAAAAAAAATTTAATAGAAAATAATATTCAGGAGTTTGGAAAATTAATGAATGAAAGTCACGTATCATATTCTAAAGATTTTGAAGCATCTACTTTAGATGTTGATTTAATTGTTCAGAGATCGGTTGAATGTGGTGCTCTAGGCGCCAGATTGACTGGTGGTGGATTTGGTGGTTTTACAGTTTCATTAATTGAAAGAAATAATTATAGTAATTGGTATAGTAAAATATTAAATTTTTATCCTGCTGAAAAGATCTTCGAAGTCAATTAGGGTTTTAGTAACCTTCTAAGCTTACCCTCAGTGACATCATGATCAATATAACATCCTTGTAGATGTCTAAAACCAGTATTTGGATCAAATTTAGTTCTTCCATGTAATAATCTCAGGTTATCAAACATTGCAATCATTCCTCTAGATAATCTAAATTTAATTTTGAAATCATCAGAGTTACAAAGTTTGAACATATATTTTCTAGCATTATAAAAGAGATCAAGATTGTTTTCCTCTAATAATGGAACATAATCAAGTCTTCCACTAAATCGTATTTGTCTAAAGTTATTATTATGGTCTAGCTCAATTAATTTTGCTTCATCGACTAAAATAGTATCAATATCTGTAAATTTAAAAGTAACATTAGTTTCAGTTAATACTTTATAAAATTCAGGTTGGTTATGTTTTAAAAAATTTGCAACACTAAAACCATCAACTAAACTTGAGTCTCCTCCTGTAGATTCATTAGCAATACAATGAAGTAATTGAATTCCAGGAACAGGCTTTCTATATGGGTTATCAGAATGCGAAGTTAACTCTAATGCAGTATAGGCAAGGTCATTTGGATTTGGTTTTGAGACAACGTTAAATAATTTTCCAAAATTTGTTGCTCGAACTGGGCCTAATTTTTCAGCAAAATTTATAACTTCATCTTCTTCTGCTTTTGTATTTTCAATTATTACATAACCATATTGATAAAATACTTTAAGCATATTGATAAGTTCCTTTTTATTCTCAAAGATTTTATTATTATCAAAAATTTCCAAATTTTGTTCACTGACATTCCATATTTTTTTTTCAGGTATGACATCAATATTATTGATTTCATTATAAAGATCATCAATATTAAAAGATCCTTTTGCTCCATCACTAAATTCAACATTTAATATATTTTCGTTAACATTATGAGAATTTATAAATAGATTATCATCTAAAAGGCTTGGTTCATATAAACGTTGTAAATTATTTTGGTCTACAAATTCACTCCCATTTAATCTTTCACGAAGCCAAATGCTATGAAGTTTAAACTCTGATAATTTTCCTTCATTAATAGAAATTATTTTTTTTCCCATTTTTAGTTTATTAATTAATATTTAAATTTGTGTAAATTATAAATTATAGTTAAAAATTAAAAAATGGTTGAGAAATAAGTGATTAATTATTCTCCTAGTAGAGAATCATCCAAAACTCTAGTTTCATATGCTGAGTAAGAGTGCCAGCCATGTACTGTTTGATCAAAATCAATTACACTACCTGTCATTAATCCAGATTCTTCTGAGCACATAAAAGCTAATCCCTTTGCTACATCGATAGGCTTAATCAATCTGTTAAAAGGAACTTTTTTTTCTTCATCTTGCAACCAATTAGGATTTTTTTTATGAACTCTTGTTTGAATATCATGTTCAGCAGGAGTGTCTGTCCATCCAATATTTAAGGCATTTACTCTTATTTGATAACTAGCGACAGAATTTGCAATATTTTTTGTCATTGTAGCTAAAGCAGCTTTTGAACCACTATAAGCAACAATAAATGGCATACCACTATACATTGCCATAGATAATACATTTGCAATTGTTCCTTTGTTCTTATCTCTAATCATTATTTTAATTGTCTCTTGCATTAATATGAAAGGTGCACGGGTATTAATATTATAATTATTTTCATAATTTTCTAGAGTAGCACTTAGAATTGTTCCTCTTTCTGTGTATCCTGCAACATTAATTAAAGAATTTATTGTTCCAAATTTTTTATCAGTCTCTAAAACAATTTTTTTGCAATCATCAACATTTTTAAGGTCTGCTTTTATATACAAGCACTCAGTGCCTAATTTTTCAATCTGATTTTTAACTTCAAGACCTTTATTTTCTTGTCTCCCACAAATTGTAATTGCTTTAGCACCTCTGCTAGCTAATAATCTCGCTGTTTCAGCACCACTACCTTGTGTACTACCTGTAACTATAATGACCTTATCTTTAAATTGTTCATTCATAGAATTTATCTATAACTAAAATTTTGGTTTTACAACTTTATTTAATTTTGCTGATTTAGTAGCTGAATTAGCAAGAATTAGAGCATTCTTTCCATCCTCAAAAGTGACTGATATATTTTTTTTATTTTTTATTGATTTAATAAATTGATCTAATTGTATTTGATAAGCATCTTTGTATCTTTCAATAAAAAAATTTTTAATAGGTTTTTTTGCAAATGATAAATTTTGATTATAGTAATTGATATCATTATTTGGAACATTATCAGAAATTAACATTCCATTACTTCCAAATACTTCGAGTCTTTGATCATAACCATAGACGGCTCTTCTTGAATTATTTATATGAACTAAAACACCTTTTTTTGATTTCATAAAACACATAGTTGTGTCATAATCATTGGTAACCTTAAAATCATTTGAGACATTTACAGAACCTTGTGCAAAAACTTCTACAATTGGATCATTATAAAGAATAAATCGTGCCAAATCAAAATCATGAATTGAACAATCTCTAAAAATTCCACCCGATTGTTTTAAATAATCAATACCAGGTGGAGAAGGATCTCTACTTGTGATTACAATCATTTCAATTTTACCAATCTTTCCTGATAGAACCTCACTTTGTACTTTATTATGATTAGGATCAAATCTACGATTAAAACCAATTTGTATAGTTGGTTTATATTTTTTAATTTTTTGCCAGCATTTATTTACTTTATTTATATCTAAATCAATTGGCTTTTCACATAATATAGCTTTATTACATTCTGCTCCTAGAGAAATATAATCTGTATGAGTCGGTGTGGCAGAAGCAATTAAAATAGCATTTATTTGATCTGAAGAAATTGCTTCCTTTGCAGTCTTTGCAATTTCACAACTATATTTTTTTGCAATTTTTTTAGCAGAGCTTGTATCAATGTCATAAACATATTTGAGGCTCGCTTCTGGATGATCATTTATGATTGACGCATGTAATTTCCCAATTCTTCCTGTTCCTAATAAGGTAAAATTAATCATTTTAGATTTTTATCCACTTTGAATTTAAATTAGAAGATTTTTTTGCTGCATAAATAAATTTAATACCAGCGACACCATCATCAATTGTTGGAAATGAATATTTTTTATTTTTATTATGAATCTGATCAGCAAATTCTGAATAAATATTTGCAAAAGCTTCAAAGAAACCTTCTGGGTGACCAGCAGCAATTCTTGAAGATGATAGTGAAAATTTAGATACTAATTTACTTGCTCTTGTTATAACTTTCATTGGTTTATCTAGTTCTGTAAACTTTAGATTATTTGGATCATCCTGTAACCATTCTATTGAACCTTTTGTTCCATACACTCTAATTTTTAGACCATTTTCTCCACCAGTAGCAGCAGACGATACCCAGATTATACCTCTTGCCTTATTTCGCATTCTTAATAATACAAAAGCATTATCATCAACTGAAATTTCTGAGGATAATGAATTTACTTCTGCTGATATTTCATTTGCTTCTAATCCAGTCACATATCTCAACAAATGATACGCGTGAGTTCCAATTTCAGATAATATCATTGAGGGCCCAGATTGTTTTTTATCTAGTCTCCATTTTAATGTTCTTTTTTCGTCTTTCTTTTTTACTGCGACTGTATAACCTTGGGGGTACTCAACATTTATTAAATTGATTTTTCCTAATTTATGATTTGAAATAATATTTTTTGCCTCTCGTAGCATTGGATAGCTTGAGTAATTGTGTGTTAATGCAAATACAATTTTATTTTTTAAAATTACTTTTTTTAATTTAACAGCATCCTCAACCGTTGCGGTTAAAGGTTTGTCACAAATAATATGTATTCCTTTTTCAATAAATACTTTTGCTATCTTATAATGATCACCCGATGGAGTCATTATTCCAAGCGCTTGAATACCATCATTTCTTTTTGACTCAGCGGATGCCATAGACTTATAATCACTGTAACAACGATCATCAGCTAATCCTAATGAAGAACCAAAAGATTTAGATTTTTTTTTATCTTTTGAAAATATTCCAGCAACAAATTCAAATTTATTATCAAATCTTGCTGATAACCTATGAGTGTATCCAATAAATGAATTAGGACCTCCACCAATAAAACCAATTCTAATTTTATTTTTATTATTTAAAGTATCATTTCTAAGTAAGTCTAATCTACCAAAAGCAATTTTGGATTTTTTTTTCATTAATTAACTATGCCACCATCAATTACATAATTTTGTGCGGTACAACCAGAACTTTGATCGGATGCAAAAAACAAAACTGGCTTTGATATATCTTCAGGCATAAGCATTCTCTTAATACATTGTCTCTCAAGTTGAGTTTTTTTGATTTCTGGAGTAAGCCATAATTTTTTTTGCCTCTCCGTAATGATCCAACCAGGAACAATACAATTTACTCTAATGTTATAGACACCTAAATCTCTTGCTAAAGTTCTTGTTAATCCCATAATAGCAGATTTTGCAGTGGTATATCCAGGCATACCGCCTTGAGAAATCATCCATGAAAAACTACCTATATTTACAACAGAACCTTTACCTAAATCTTTCATGTCTTTATAGACGGCTTGGGTTGCAAAAAAATAATGTCTTAAATTAATATTCATTCTATCATCCCAATATTCAGGGGTGACACTATCTAGATCATGTCTCTCATCATTTGCTGCATTATTTACCAGAATTGAAATTGGCCCAATTTCTTTTTTTACTTTCTCTAATGAACTTTTAAGTTGTTCTATATTTTTTAAATCACATTTTACAAATAGACTATCAATATCATATTTGTTTTTAATTTTTTTTGATAATTCGTTACCTAACTCATCATTTATATCTAAAAATGCAATTTTTGATTTTTGAGAAGCAAATTGTTCGACAATACTTTCCCCAATTCCTGAGGCACCTCCTGTAATAAGCACTACTCTATCTTTTAGTGATGGATAAGTTGCGATTTCGTTCATGATTATTTATGATATATTAATCTAAGTTATGTTTAACATAATCAAATTAAATGAAAAAGATAATATTGGAATTGCTCCAATGGATATTCCTCAGAATATTAATATAAATTATGGAATTAAATCTATAAATAATATTCCTTATGGCCATAAAATTTCTTTAAAAAAAATTAAAAGTGGTGATTTTATTTTTAAGTATGGTCAGATAATAGGAATCTCAAATAAAAATATAGAACCTGGTGAACATGTACATTCCCATAATATGGGATATAGTGAATTCAAAAGAGAATATATCCGTAAAGATATTAGAAATGATATTAATAAAAGTGAAAAAACAGAATACTTTAAAGGCTTTAAAAGGAATAATGGATCATCAGGTACTAGGAATTATATAGGTTTAATTAGTACAGTTAATTGTTCGGCAACAGTTGTTAAAAAAATATCTGATAAAATAAATAATTATTTAAAAGATAATAATTTTGATAACATTGATGGGGCAGTTTGTTTAAAACATTCATCAGGTTGTGGGATGAATACTTCTGGATATGCCATGAATGTATTTAACAGAACTATTGAAGGTTTTAAAATTCATCCTAATTTTGGAAAAGTTTTTGTTATTGGACTTGGATGCGAATGTGCCCAAATAAGTTTGTACAACAATGATCAGGAAAAAAGAAATATTGAATATTTGAATATTCAAGATGAAGGTGGAACAAATGAAATAATAACGAAAGTAACTTCAAAAATTTTTAATCAACTAAATGAAATTAATAGTATTTCTAGAACAAATATACCCATTTCAGAACTAACAGTTGCTTTGCAATGTGGTGGTTCAGATTCGTATTCTGGGATAACTGCAAATCCTGCACTAGGCTTTGCTTCAGATATGATTATTGATCATGGTGGAACAACATTACTATCAGAGACTCCAGAAATATATGGAGCCGAACATTTATTATTTGAAAAATCATTAAACGAAAAAAATATAGAAAAACTAAATAAACAAATTGAATGGTGGAAAAAATATGTTGCTAGCAACGATAGCACATTAGATAATAATCCAAGTCCTGGTAATAAAAAAGGAGGTTTAACTACAATTCTGGAAAAGTCATTAGGTGCAGTATCCAAAGCTGGAAATAGAAATATGGTTGATGTTCTCGATTATGCTGAACAGGTAAAAACCAAAGGTTTTAACTTTATGAATTCTCCAGGTTATGATCCTGTATCTGTAACTGGTCAAGTTGCTTCTGGCGCTAATGTTATTTGTTTTACTACTGGTCGAGGTTCGTGCTTTGGATTTAAACCCACTCCGAGTATTAAAATAGCAACAAATACAAATATGTATAATAAACTTAGTGAAGATATGGACATCAATGCTGGTACTATTATGGATAATGTCGCAAGCGTTAATGAAGTTGGCAAAGAAATATTTGATAAAATAATTTCAGTTGCATCGGGTGAAAAATCAAAGAGTGAAATAAATGATTATGGTGACGATGAATTTAATCCTTGGATAATTGGAGCAACGCTATAAATTTATAAATCACCTTTAAAGGCGTTTATATACATTTTTAAAAAATCTTCTGCGTTAACTGGTATAGGATTTGTACTTGTTGATGGATCATTAAAAGCCATTAAACTCATTTTTTCTAAATTTTTGTCATCATCAATTATTTCACTTAAAGTATGAGGAATATTTAAATTAGATCTAAGCTCTAAAATCCAATCCATAAAATTATTAAATGTTGCTGATTTTAAATTTATATATCTTGAAATATCAATAATTTTTTCTTCAATTCCTTTTTTATTATATTGTAAAACATATGGCATAAATACTGCATTGGTTAATCCATGATGTGTATTATAAATTGCACCAACAGGATGACTTAAAGAATGGATAGCACCTAAACCCTTTTGAAAAGCTATTGAGCCCATAGATGAAGATGCTAGCATATGCGATCTAGCTTCTAGATTTGATCCATCATTAAAAGCAAGAACAAGATTATTTTTTACTAATCTAATGCCCTCTAATGCAATACCTTGTGAATAAGGATGAAAAATATTCGACAAATATGCTTCTAAGCAATGAGCAAGCGCGTCCATTCCTGTAAAAGCTGTTAGATTTGCAGGAAGTGGAATTGTCAAATTTGGATCAAGGATAACAATTGATGGAAGCATTTTTGGATGGAAAATTATTTTTTTTTCTTGTGTTTGTTCGTTTGTAAAGACTGACGCTCTTCCAGTTTCAGAACCTGTTCCAGCTGTAGTAGGTAGAGCAATTATAGGAAAAATTGAATCTGCATTAGCTCTAGTCCACCAGTCACCAATATCTTCAAAATCCCAGATTGGTCTTTCTTGCTTGGCCATGAATGCAATTGCCTTTCCTGTATCCATACCCGATCCTCCACCAACAGCTATTACTCCATCATGTTTATTTTCATTAAATGCTTTAACACCATCTTCAACATTCTTACCTGTAGGATTTGATTTAACATCACTATAAACAATTGCCTGTTTATCTAAACAATCATTTAACTTATTAATAATGTTTGTTTTTAAAATTCCATTATCAGTAACAATTAATGGTTTTTGAATATTTAATTCTTCACAGGCTTTTTGTATTTCTTTTATTCTATCAACACCAAACCAGATTGTAGTAGGATAATTCCAATTAATAATTTCCATAATCTTAAATATTTCTTATATGATAGCTTTTTGCTCTTGTTAAATGGTCAAATCCTAGAACAGATAAAGTAACGCCAATTCCAGTATCTTTTACACCGGTCCATGCTAAGCCGGGATCTAAGTAATCACATCTATTCATAAAAAAAGTTCCTGTCTCAACATTTTTTCCAAAATTTTCTGCAAAAGACTTATCATTTGTCCAAATACTTGCTGTTAACCCATAAGAACTATCATTCATTAGAGATAAAGCTTCATTTTCATTTTCTACTTTCATTATTCCAACTGAAGGACCGAATATTTCTTCCATCATATATTTCATCGAATGATCGACATCAATGAGTGCACTTGGGCTTACATAACAATTATTACCATCATCTAAATTAAATTTTTTGTTATCTATAATATTCTTTCCACCTTGACTAATTGCGTTGTTAACTTCAGATCTAATATAATTTGCAGCAGATTGCCTCACTACTGGACCTAAATTTGTCTCCATCTCTAGTGGATTTCCTAAAATATATTTCTCAGTTACATCTTTAAATTTTTCTACAAATGTATTGTATATTTTTTTATCAACATAAATTCTTTCGATACCACAACAAGATTGACCAGAATTGAAGTATGATCCATCAACTAAATTTTCAACAGCATGATCTAAGTCACAATCAGCTCTAACATAAGCTGGATCTTTTCCACCTAACTCTAGACCGGCTCCAATAAATCTAGTGCCTATAGATTTTTTTATTTTTTTTCCGCCACTTACAGAACCTGTAAATAAAACATGATTAATTCTTGAATCTGAAATTATTCTTGATGTTTGATCATGATCTAAATGTAAATACTGAAAAATATTTTTTGGTAATGAAGATTGTTTAGCTGCCTCATATAATTCTTCAGCACAAAGTGGAGTTTGAGAAGAATGTTTTAATATAACTGCATTACCTGCAAGTAAACTTGGTACAATTGAATTAACAGAAGTGTTGAAAGGGTAATTCCATGGTGCAATTACAAATATAGTCCCTAGTGGTTCTTTGTTTATATAATTATCAAATTCATCATTTTTAATTGACACAACTCTTGATAGTGCTCTATCAGCATTTTCAATCATATAACGAGCTCTTTCTTCAAAACCTCGCATCTCTCCTGGGCACTGTGCTATAGGTCTGCCTATTTGCTTACATAAATTACTAGAAACATCCTTATTTTTTAAAAATATTTCTACAAAATTTAAAACTGACTTTTTTCTTTCTTCTAGAGATATATTTTTCCAATGCTCTCTTACAGAATAGGAATTACTGAGACTTTTTTCAATATCTTCTTCTGTTGCATATTCTCTTTTAACTAAGACGGAGTTGTCTATTGGAGTAATAGTCTCAAACATTTAGTAAAATTAGCCTCGTTCGAAATATCTTCGTAATTGCCAATCATTAACTGAACCATCATAATCTTTTTGCTCCCATTCAGCAGCATGGATATAATGATCAAGTACATCTTGTGGAAATATCTCTTTTAAAAATTTAGATTTTTTAGCAATTTGGATTGCTTCATTAAGTGTTTTAGGAACTTCATTTACTTTTTTCTCATATATATTCCCTGAGTAAGGTTTATCTAATTTAAGTTTATTTTTAATACCGTATAACCCAGCACCAACTAAAGCTGCAAAAGAAAGATAAGGATTAACATCCGCTCCTGGGACTCGACATTCAATTCTTATGGATGATCCATGACCAGCTAGTCTAAACCCAGCAGTACGATTATCAATGCCCCAAACAGATTTTGTAGGAGCAAATGATCCATCTTGAAATCTTTTATAAGAATTAATATTTGGTGCTAAAAAAATTGAAATATCTGGTAATAATTTAATTTGTCCCGCAAGATAACTTTTAAAAATATCAGACATTCCATATTGATCCTTAGGGTTATAAAAAATATTTTTCTTTGTTTTCTTATCAAATAAAGAGTTATGAATATGACATGAGCTTCCACAAACTTCTTTGTTATATTTAGCCATAAAGGTTACAGCTTTGTTATGTTTATAAGCAATTTCTTTTGTCGCATTTTTAATTAAAATATGATTGTCAGCCATGTTTAATGCATCGGAAAAAACAACATTGATTTCTTCTTGTCCTGGAGCTGCTTCACCCTTTGAACATTCTACATAAATTCCACTATCCAGAAGAGAATTCCTTAATTCCTGCATCACATCCTCTTCTTTCGTAGTTTGGAAAATCATATAATCTTCAATATACCAAGAAGACTCTTTAAGTTTTGTATAATTATTATTATGAATTTCTTCATAAGTTTGATTAAAAAGAAAAAATTCTAATTCTGAACCAACCATAGATTGAAATCCCATTTTGTCCGCCTTAGCTAAAACATCTTTTAATATCTGTCTTGTTGAATGAATAAGTGGTTTTTTTCCTGAATGGTCTAAACAATCACATATTACTATAGCTGTTTTATTTAACCAATTTGCTATCTTTATCGTTTTGAGATCTGGAATTACAGTCATATCTCCATAACCAGTTTCCCATGAAGAAGATTTATATCCGGGTACAGTAAACATATCCATATCGACGGTATAGAGATAATCGCACATATGCGTTTCTTTATAGACATAATCAATAAAAGCTTTTCCAGTAACTCTTTTACCATTTAGTCTACCTTGCATATCTGACACGCAAACTAAAACTGTATCTATTTCTTTTTTTGTTATTAGTTTTTTTAACTGATTAAATGAAATACTCATGTTTCTAAAAATTAAATTTGTATCATTTTCATATCCTAAATGATAAAGAATGAAACAAAAATAATTGATTAAAAAACGCAGAAAATGGAAAAATATAAGAATTTTATAAATAATAAATGGATTGAAAGTGAGTCCAAAGAAACAATAAAGGTTGATGATCCTTCAAATGGTAAAATCATTGGCGAAATTTCATGTGCAAAAAAAAATGAAGTTGATCTTGCGGTTGAGGCAGCTAAAAATTCTTATAACAGCAGAGTACTTGTAGATATGCCTTTACTTTCAAGAGCGAAACTAATGAGAAAAATTGCAGAAGAGACAAGAAAGGTTTCAAAAGAAGGTGGTGAGCTTCTTTGTTATGAAAATGGAAAAAATATCGCTTCAGCAATTAAAGAATTCAATGATGTAGCAGATATGTTTGATTATTATGCAGGCTTAACAGATAAACTTGAGGGTAAAACAATACCTGTTGCAAAAAATGTTTTTGATTACACAGTTTTAGAACCATTTGGTGTATCAGCACATGTTGTGCCATGGAATTTTCCATTATCAATGATTGGAAGATCACTGTCATGTTCTTTTGCTACAGGAAATTCAACAATTATTAAAACTGCAGAATTAACCCCATTGTCAGCAACAGTTTTTGCTAAAGCAATACAAAATGCTGGAGTACCTGAAGGATTAATAAACATAATTTGTGGATATGGGAATGAGGCAGGATCTTATCTTGTATCTCATGAAGATGTAAATCACGTAGTATTTACAGGTTCAGTCGCAACTGGAAAAAAGATACTTCATGCTTGTGCTGATAAAGCTATACCTGCTGTAGTTGAATTAGGTGGTAAGTCAGCTGGTATAGTGTACCCTGACGCAGATCTAAATGAAGTTTTAGAGAGTGCACGTTCAGGAATATTTAGTGTTGCAGGACAAATTTGTACAGCGATGTCTAGATTGGTAGTTCATAAATCAATCAAAGATGAATTAGTTGATAAGCTTGTTGATATGAGTAAAACTTTAAAAATTGGACCTGGTATAGAAAAAGATACAGACCTAACTCCGGTTATATCTGAAAATCAGCTTCAAAAAGTTGAAGGTTATGCAAGATCAGGAATCCAAGAAGGAGCAGAAGCAGCATATGGTGGAAAAAGATTAGAACGTGAAGGATATTTTATGGAACCAACAGTTCTAAACAATGTTAAACAAAGTATGACTGTAGCCAGAGAAGAAATTTTTGGTCCAGTACTATCAGTTCTTGAATATGAAGATCAAGAAGAAGCAATTGATATTGCTAATGATACTGAGTATGGTTTAGGTGCTGGAGTGTTTACAAAAGATCTTAAAAAAGCATCTTGGACTGCAAGCAAATTAGAAGCTGGTCAAGTATATGTAAATAAATGGTTTACTGGAAATCATGCAACTCCTTTTGGAGGTTATAAACAATCAGGATATAGCCGTGAAAAAGGAGTAGATGGACTTAAATCTTATCTTCAAGTCAAAAATGTTGGAATTAGTTTAGGTTAAAATCGGTTAGGAGAATAAGCGCTAATATCTATATTTGGCAATTGATCTTTTGATAAACTATCAATAATTTTTCCCGTAACAGCTCCTAAAGTCCAGCCAATATGTTGATGTCCAAATGCATAAATGACATTATTATTTTTGCGAGACTTTCCAATAACAGGTAATGAGTCTGGTAAAGTAGGCCGTCTACCCATCCATGTTGATCTTACTTCTTTCAATTGAGGTAAAACCTTTCTTGATTGTCTTTCTATCATTTCAAGACGTTTTTTATTAGGTGGTTTATTTAAACCTGCTATTTCAACTGTACCAGCAGCTCTTATACCATTATGAATTTGTATTAAATAAAATCCAGACTCAGACCAAGCAACGGGACGATTTATTAATTTCTCATCAGTTTCAAATAAAAGGTGATATCCTCTTTCGGTGTCAAGAGGGAATTTATCTCCAAGCTTGTTTGCAATTTCATTGGACCAAGCACCAGCACTTACAATTATTTTATCAAAATAAAGTTTTTTATTTTCTAAAAATAATTCAATATTTTTTTCTTTCTGCGTTAAATTTTTTATATTTTGATTTATATAAATACCACCTAATTCTAAAAACTTTTCAAAAATTTTAGTACTTATTGCTAATGGATTTGTTGTGTGTCTCGATCCAGTAAAGACTTGCCCAGAATAATAAACATCAGCTAAATTTGGTTCTAATTCTTTAACTTCATCTTTATTTAAATTTCTTACTTTAACGTTATTATTTTTTCTAATAATGTTTGCGTATTCATAATTTTCATAAGATTTTTTTGAATCAAAAAGATAAAGATTTTCTTCATGACTAATATATTCTTTTACATTTACATCTTGAAAAATTTCATCGTAAGATATTTGTGAGTGTTTTAATAGGTTGGTAAGAGAGTTTGCTATTTCATTAACTTTTTCTTTTTTACAGTTTTTTAAAAAACTTATTGCCCAAGGCAAGTTCTTTAAAATATAAAAAAAATCAACTGCCAAAGGTCCATCTTTTTTTAAGAGCATTGATGGTATATCCCAAATCAATCCAGGATAATTTACAGGAACATTTGCATAGTCTGCAAAAGTACAAGCATGACCAAAACTTGTCATTGAACCAGGCTGCTCCCTGTCAATTAAAGTTACATTAAATCCAGATTTTTTTAAAAAATATGCGCTACATATACCAACTATGCCAGCACCAATAACAGCAATGTTCTTCACTGTTCTATCGAGCTTTAATACCTCTGAGTTTTTCAGACCTTCTTCTAAGTAGCTCAACTGTAGTTAATAAAAATATAGAAAGAAGCACTAAACAAGTAGCCATACATAAAATAACAGGGCTAATTTCTTGTCGTATCCCGGCCCACATTTGTTTTGGAATAGTTAATTGATCAATACTAGCCATAAACATAACTATAACAACTTCATCAAACGATGTAATAAACGCAAATAAAGCTCCTGATATAATACCTGGTAAAATCAATGGCATAATGACTTTAAAAAATGTTCTAATTGGTTTAGCACCTAAGCTTTGAGCTGCTTTTAACATATTCATATCAAAACCAACTAATGTTGCCGTTACAGTGATTACTACAAAAGGTGTAGCAAGAGCAACATGTGCAAGAATTACACCTGTGAAAGTATAAACAAGATTTATTCTTGCATAGAAGAAGAACATTCCTGCAGCTGTTATAATTAATGGAACAATCATTGGTGAAATTAATATTGCCATTATCAAACCTTTATATGGCATATGTGGTCTACTTAAACCAAGAGCTGCCAGTGTTCCTAAAGCTGTAGCAATAACAGTTGCAATAATACCTATATAAAAACTATTTACTGTACCAACCATCCACTTTGTTGAACATGGGACTGTAGATGAAACGACGTCAGCACTACAATCACCAATCATATTTTTATACCATCGTATCGACCAAGCTTCAGGATCAGGGGGCCAAGCCAGCATTCCTTCTGTAAAAACCATAAAAGGTGAAACGCTGAAAGATATTGGAATAATTGCAAATAGTGGTGCTATTAAAAAGAAGAAAACTACAGTGCAAAAAAATAAATAAAAGTAATAGTATGTTCTTTGAACTGGTGATGCGTAACTTGGGAGAGCCATATTATTATCCTAACTTTATGTTGTCTATTCCAACAATTTTATTGTAAAGCCAATAGAAGATCAGCATTATACCAAGAAGTATACCTCCAAGAGCAGCACACAATCCCCAATTGAGTGTAGTTTTTAAATGGTATGCTATCCAACTTCCAATTAATTTACCATCTTTTCCTCCAACTAATTCAGGGGTTATAAAATATCCAATTGCAAGAACAAATACTAATAAACCTCCAGCACTTATTCCAGGAATAGTCTGTGGCAAGTAAACACGCCAAAATGCCATTGCAGGTTTAGCGCCTAAGTTTTGAGCTGCTCTCATATGACTTTTAGGAATTACTCTCATTACGCTATACAAAGGTAAAATCATAAATGGTAATAAAATTTGAGTCATAGCAATTAAAGTTCCAGCCTCATTGTAAACCATTTGAATACGACCATCATCGCTTATAACACCTAACCAAACTAAAATTCCATTGATAACGCCATTTTGTTGAAGCATTACAATCCATGCTGTTGTTCTCACAAGTAAGGAAGTCCAAAAGGGTAATAGTACAAAAATCATTAAAAGATTACTGTATCTAAGAGGTAGATTAGCTAATAGATGAGCAACCGGAAAACCAAGAATTAAGCAAAAAATTGTAACATATACACTTACCTTAAAAGTTCTAAGCCAAGTTTTTATATACATTCTTCTTTTTTCATCTTGTAGAACAACATCTCCATCTTCATCAAATGTTCTATCAAGTGCGTTCCAATAATAAATTGAAGATCTATCATTTACCATTTGGTTAAAAGAGTACCAGTAAGTTGGATCACCCCAAAACTTATTTATTTTTATAAATGTATCTTTGTACGAAACAGGCTCTTCGCCCTTTTTTACAATTTTTTTTATTTCTCTAGTGGTTTTTTTTATTAAACTTTTCCAGCCAGATTTAGCATAATTCATTCTTGTTAAAGCTTTACCTATCTGCCTTTTGTCTCCATTGGCTAGTTCGAAAAAAAGACTTTTATATACTTCTTCTGGAGGTAGTTCGTCTGCTCCTTTATCCCAGTTTTTATATTCTTCAAAAGTATTGGGAAAAACTGAATTAATTTGGCTATCGTCAACACTCCTGAGAAGCATATCTCCGATTGGCATTACAAAAGTAACAATAATAAAAAGAAGTAAAGGAAAAACTAGAAGAAAAGCTCGAAGTTTATTTCTTCTTTCAGCTTTGCGAAGACTTTGTTTAAGTGGGATACCGTCAGTAGTTAATAATTCAGCTGTAGAAATAGTAACCTCCAAATAAAAAGGCGAGATAATTCTCGCCTTTAGATTAAATTACAAATTTTAATTTATCAAGCTTAGTTACCCATCCATGCAGCATAACGCTCGTCAATTTCTGCACCGTAATCTGACCACCATTGTGGATCACTCACGATTGAAACTTTTAAACGTTCTGGTGTGTTGGGCATATGAGGCATAATATCAACACCTCCTGGTCCCCAAGGCTCATTGTTTTCAATGATTGGAATACCAGATGCTCTCATTGGTCCATATGTAATATATTTAGCTTGTTCAGCTTGTGCTTCAGGAGTTGAAGCATGCATCATAAAGTCAATAGCTGCATCTCTATTAGGAGCTCCAGCAGTTAGACAAAGATACTCTTGGTCTAAAACCTGACCTTCCCAAATATACTCAAAGTTTTCACCTTCAGCTAAGTTTGCTGCACCTACACGACCGTTATATGCAATAGCCATAATTACTTCACCACTTTTTACTAACTCAAGTGGTTGTGAACCAGCAGACCAGAAAACAACATCGTCCTTAATTCTGTCCATAACTTCAAATGCTCTATCAATAGCACCTGTTTGGTTAGCTAAAACTGTAGGAACTGCATTTGGACTTACTCCATCTGCTACCATAGCTTTTTCGATTACACCTGTTGCCCAAGTATGAATACCTCTTTTACCAGGAAATTTTTCTGTATCAAAAAAGTCTGCCATACTGTCTGGCTTCTCTCCAGGGAATGCATCTGGGTCATAAAATACAACGTATGTCCAAAAGATTTGTGGTACACAACAGTCCCAACCAGAGTGGTATTCAAGACCATTATTTTCCATATCTTCTAACATTGATTCACCATCAGGGCCTGGAGTTGATAATTCAGCAATTTCAGAAGAAATATCTTCAAATAGACCTTCATCACAACCTGTGATTGCATCAGATGGTAATACATCTACTAAATCCCAAGTAACACTTCCACTTTCTACTTGAGCTCTTACTTCACCTAAACCTCCATTGTAGTTTTCAAAGACAATTGAGCTAGGATCAGAATATGTATCAGCATAAGCTTTTTGTTGACTTTCTGTATAAGCACCACCCCATGAAGCAACCGTTACAGCGCTAGCTGCAAAAGGAGCAAATACAAGTGACACAAATAAGAAGGCTTTTAAAAATTTAGACATATATATCCTCCTATTTTTAATTATTTAATCTTAAGATTATGTCTGTAATGCTCGTGTAATAACATGTCGTTAAATGAAAAAAAAGGGGTAAAAGTAAAAAATTTTGGCTAAATATAAAGAAAAAAGTATAATTATAGATCTAATGCTCGAACATCTTCAGAATTCCAGCTTAATTTAAGTTCATCACCCTCTTTATGATTAAAACTTCCTTCATTTGGAACCTTGACTATAAACTCATTATTACCACAAACATCAAGCCTAGCTCTGATGTGATCTCCTAGGTAAATTAGTTCTTCAATTTTACCTGAAAAATTGTTGGAGTCAGATGTTGTTTTATCAATTGAAACACGTTCTGGTCTTATAGATAGTTGGGTTTTTTCTCCAACTTCATTCACATTAATTTTTAATGCTTTCACCATTCCAAAACCACCATCCAATTCAACAGTACATGATGATCCATTCACTTCCCTAACAACACCATTAAGTGTATTATTTTCACCTATAAATTTTGCAACAAAAGAATTTTCAGGTTTTTCATACAAGATATCAGGTGTAGACAATTGTTGTACAACTCCATCATTGAATACTGCAATTCTATTGGACATTGTTAGTGCTTCACTTTGGTCATGAGTAACATACACAACTGTTATGCCAATTCTATCATGAATATGTTTTATTTCGTATTGCATCTGTTCACGTAAATTCTTATCGAGTGCACCTAAAGGTTCGTCCATTAATACTAGGCGAGGTTCAAATACAAGCGCTCTTGCCAAAGCAACTCTTTGTTGTTGTCCACCAGATAATTGAGCAGGAAATCTAGTACCAAAATTACCTAACTCTACCATATCAAGAGCTTTCTGTACTTTTTCTTTAATATCTGGTTTTGAAATTTTTCTCACTTCTAGAGGGAATGATAAATTTTCCGCAACAGTCATATGGGGAAATAAAGCATAGTTTTGAAATACCATTCCAATTTCTCTTTCATAAGGAGGTATTTTACTTATTGGTTTAGTATCTAAAAATATTTCACCATTTGTAGGGGTTTCAAAGCCAGCTAACATCATCAAAGTTGTTGTTTTACCTGACCCTGATGGACCTAACATTGTTACAAATTCACCCTTAGCAATGTCCAAGTTTAAGTTTTTTACTACTAGTACTTCTCCATCATAACTTTTATCTATCTTTTCAAATTTAACGAAACTTTGAGATATGTCATTCATAATATATTTTGTAATGAAGCTTGAATAACTGCATGAAAACAAATAGTCAAAAGTTAATTTAAAAAAATGTTCATATTTGGAGTTATTTTTGCTTTAGTTGCTGGAATTTTGTTTGGCTTAATTGGCCCTACTACAAAAATAGCATATAATTCAGGAGCCTCTGTAGCATTAACTATTTTTTTACGTTACGCAGTTGCTTCGATAATTATAGTATCTTTTATCCCATATCAAAAGAATCTATTAGAAATTTTTAAAAAGAACCTCAAATACTTTTTATCTATATCAGCGGGTTCAATATTATTAACGCTTGGATTATTGACTTCAGTTATATTTATTGAAGTTAGTTTAACAATTCTTATTTTTTGCCTATATCCAATATATGTTCTTCTATTTTCTATTATTGTCGATAAAGAAAAAATTTCATTAACTGTAAAGATTCTCTTTTTTGTAACATTTTTAGGAATTGTTTTAGTTATAGGACCATCTTTTAAAGTCATAAATATAGTAGGTATTCTTTTAGCTTTTCTTGCCTCACTTGGATCAACTAGTATGATTATAGTAAATCAAAAAATGTCTATTAAAGGTATTTCACCGATACCAATTAATATCTTTATAAATTTTTTTAATACTTTTTTCTTCTTTGTAATATTAAAAATATTTTTTTCTTTAAATTTTAATTTTGATATCAATATTTATCTTTTAATTTTGATTCCTTCGGTGTGTTATAGCTTTGCACTTTTATCACAATTAATTGCTATCCCAAAGATTGGACAATCATATACCGCTTTATTTTTGTATTTAGAACCAGTGGTCGGTGTTCTTGGAGCTGTTTTTTTATTAAAAGAAAATTTAGAAATTTATCAAATGATTGGTGCTTCGATTGTAATAATAAGTTTGCTATCAGCTTCTTTTATTAGTCTTAGAAACTAAAATTGATTTTTCATGAAGTTAAACCAATTCTGACCTATTATTTTTGTAGAAACTTTTTCTGGAATATTATTTTCACACATTAAATAAAATAAATTATTTAAGTCACTTGGTTGCTTATACCAACTTGGTAACTTAGGCCATTTTGGATTTTTATCTTTAGATTCTCCATAGTCGATATTTTTGGTCCACTTTCCATTTCTCATCCACATAACTACATCATCAGGCCAATTTAAACAAAGATCAGAGCCTATTCCAATATTGTCTTCACCAATTAGGTTTACTAGCTCCTTAACCATTTCACAAAAATCTTCTATGGTACAATCACCTAAATTTTTAAGGTGGTAAGGATATAAACTTAACCCAATAAAACCATTTTTTTTAACAAGTTTTTGTAAAATATCAGTATCAATGTTTCTTTTAGATTTATGAAAGAAATTTGGGTTAGCATGAGAAATTGCCACAGGTTTATTTGAGACTTCAATAGCATCAAGACAAGTTTGCTTTCCTGCATGACTTAAATCTACAATCATACCAAGTCTATTCATTTCTTCAATAACAGCTTTTCCAAATCGTGAAACACCTGAGTCTTTAGGTTCAAAACATCCTCCAGCAAGTGGGGTTTGATTATTATAGGTGAGTTGCATAAATCTTACACCTGCTTCAAAAAATTTTTCAATTAAAAATATATCATTCGCAATAGGAGCAGAATTTTGAAAACCAAAAATAATTGCAACTTTATTATTTTTTTTAGCAGCCAAAATATCTTCGGTAGTTTTTGCATGAGCAATAATGTCATGATGCTCTTTAAAAAGACGGTGCCAATAATTTATTTTTTCGAAAGACTCTTCAGTATTTTCCCAATACACTAATGTCGCATGGATTGCAGTTAATCCAGCGTGGTGGGCATTTTCAAATAATTCCCTATTCCAATTACAATATTCCAATCCATCAATTAGAAGTATATCTTCACTTATTTTTGACATAGATTAATACTTCTATTAATGAAAAAACCAAAATTAACTATACATATTTAATAAATGTTACAAAAAGTAAGAGAAAACGATAACTACATGAAACTATCAAGAATGGGTTCACGCTATCCTTCTCGTCTTAGTTTTTCCAGAAGTATGTTAAGAAGATTGATTAACGACAATTGGGAAATACATAAATCAAAATTTGATCTAGATAAAGATGGTTACGGTACAGTTGTTTATGAAATTATTATTAATAAACAAACTTATTCACTTGTATGTTTCTCTGCTTTCCTAGATGATAAGGATAGAAGTGATAGAGTTATCGCTAAAAAATGGGATACAGCCTATACGTTACATGTAGGTAAATTATCTGAGCAAGATCTAAATAGATTAAAAAAAACAATTCCTCTGCAAGAATCAGGTCGCAATTCTCCAGATGAATTAATTCTTAGCAGAGCAAATAAAAGTGTAAGATTGTTTCAGTATGTTGTCGATTGTCTTTCAAATGGTAACCAGCCAGATATTTATGAAATAAATAAAGTTGGGTACTTACTAAGAACTACTGCTGTTTATGGTAGTGGTAAATTTGGATTATCAGATTTTACTAACACAAAAAAAACAACTATTTTCAATCAACCCTTTAGAGCAGAAATGTTATCAGTTTATTTAATTAGAGAATTTAGTATTGAATTAGTTGAGCATGTTGCAAGGCAAATTAATCCAAAAAAAGCAGTGAAGTTAGATAGAAAAATTAAACAACATTTAGGTATTGGTAATTCGACAGGTTTAGGTATGGCGCCTTTTATCATTAAACATCCAAAGTTGATTAATAAGTGGATGAAACAGTACACAAAGACATTAGAAGAAATTTCTCAAATTGAGTTAGATAGTATAATTTTTGAAAAATATAAAAAACTTTTGAATAAAGCTCTTAATTATCTTGAGGAAGTAAACACAAGTGATGAATTCCAAATTAATAAAAATAAATTAACTACTGAAGATTTAAAAAAATATATTTTCTATATTAATGACTTAGATCTTTCTCAAAAATTTAAATGGTTAGATATTCTAGATTATTGTGATTCAAATTTTAATAATGATACTAAGGAAATTGCAAGAGTACAACTAATTGAATTGTATCCTCAAATATCAGAAGGGTTAGCAGAAGATATGGCAGATGAGGAGATAATGGAAATTGATGGGAATAAATCTATCGGAGATTTAAAAAAAATAATCAATGATAAATATTCTTGGATAAAAGATATTGATTTTAATAATAAAGATAGCAATTATTTGTTTTGGTATGTTTCAGCCGCAAAGTTAGAACCTAGGCTGGGTGAAAGATTTAATGAGCAAGGAAGTGAATTGGAGCAAAATTTAGGAATTGCAAAAATGGTCAGTGACTTATTTAAGCAAATAAAAAATGTAGATGAAAATCAATTAATTTGTGAATTTTTATTAGCACACCCTAAATACAGAGGAATTGTTAAAAGAATTCAATCTTTAAAAAATTATCCTTTTTCAGAAGTTCAAGATAATGTTCTTGATAGAAAAACAATACCAATTGATATGTTAAGATTTAAATTATCCTTTTTTGGTGCCAATCGTTATGATCCTAAGTCAGACAGATGGTTAAGAGTAAGTTTTTTTTCTGGAGCCCCTTATTTATCTGACCTAAATAATAAAAATGTTGATGAATGGGGTTTTGCAACAATGAGTTCATATTAATATCTGTGAGTTATTCTTACTATGAAGTCTACACTAATACACAACGAGCTTTTTCAGGTTTGGGGTTCACTTATGGATCAGATGAGGATGCTGCATTTATTACCACTTGGCTTGAACTATTTGGTTTCGATGGAATCAAATTATTAAAATTAAAAATTGAAGAATTAGATAACACTTTTAATGCCAGTATAGATCCATCAAAAATAAATGATGAGTTTGATTGTAAAAATAGATCTTCTTTGGTTATAGGCCCAGGATTAATCGATTATTTAATATCAAAAATAGATAAAAGGGATAATTTTAAATTAACTTTAAAAAATTGTAATGACCCTATATTCTTAATACCCTTACTTTACAAATATGCCAAAAAAAATATCAATTCACAGTTTTTGTTAGATCAAAAAGTTGATGCACAAATAACAAATAAAAATATTAGAATTAATAGTGATATTATCTCTACAAATTATCAAAGAAATTTTGATCTTGTACTCACAAAGAATATTTTAAAGGAACAAAAGTTAGATATCAATATTTCATCATCAAATATAAATAACTTGCTCTCTAAGGGTATTAATCCTGATAAAGAATCTTGGGAGCAAATATCTAAAATAGCTTTTAGAACTTTTGTTCCCGAATCAGAGGAGTCTAGAGCAAAAGGTGCAGGAGGTGGTGATGCAAATGATTAATTTAATTTATGCAAATCGCTAAATACATAAGTAATTAGTTCATAACCAGTTTCAGTTACCCTAATTAAGTCTCTTATCTTTCTAACACTTCATATCCAAACTGATCTGCTGTTTCAAGAAGGATCTCCCAAATTGATAAGGCAAAACCTCTTGGTATATATAGACAATAATTATTAGAGGTTATTTTAAATAACTTAACACTGACATGATGAATGGCTGTGCTAGCAGACGATAGATCAGGAAAATTCTTAGCTCTTAAATCAATTGGAAGATGTCTATTTAAAAATAATGTTGAATTATCTCCTGTAATTTCAATACCTGTGAAAGCATGAGACATGTCTAAAATTGTTGCAATTTGCTCACTTACTTCAACGTCTTTATTAAATAACCACCATTTCAAAGGTTCCATTCTCCATAATGATTTATTTTCAAAAATTATCCCTTTATTAAAACTAGGAATATTTTTAATTTTTAGTTCTTTTGATAGTAAATTATTCATTTCATCAATTTTGTCAGGCCAACAAGCAATTTGCAGAATTTCTAAACTTTTTAATTCTTTAAATGTTAAAGATTGTTTCTCGTTTGTTGAATATTTTCCAACTTTATAAATTGTTTCTAGTGCAGAATGTCTATGCATACATTCGTTCTCCTTTAGGATCAATCATATGTGGTGAAACAACTTTCAAATTCATTTGTTTATTTCTTACTGGATCTGCCCCAACTAAATTGGTGTCTTTCCATTTATCTAAACCACCTTTAACAAAACCTAATCCAATCCAATGTCCAAGTTCTGGAGAAAAAGTAACTGAGGTAATTCTTCCGATACCCTGTCCTTTAATATTATTTTTTTCACACACGATAGTTCCAGCATTAAAAGTTTCCTTTAAGTTTGCAGGAAAGAAACCTACTAGAATTTCTCGATCATTATTTTTTAATACTCCTCGTTTTCTCATTGCGCTTCCAATATATGATTTTTTTGTAGAAGCCATTCTGCTTAAACCTGCATCATCAATAGTTACCCTTCCATCAAGCTCTGCAGCTGTTACATGACCTTTTTCAATTCTAAGTGCACCTAAAGCTTCTAATCCATATAAACATCCATTATATTTTTTTGCATTTTTCCAAAGTAAGTCCATCATTGTATTGGCAAAATCTGATTTGACATAAACTTCAAAAGCTAATTCACCGGAGAAACTAATTCTTGCAATTCTACAAGGAATATTACCTTTAAGAAATGTTGAAGTAACACCCATAAAAGGTAAGTTATTATTAGTTATAACCAAAGAATCATCGACACAATTATTGAGAACTTCTCTAGATTTAGGTCCTGCAACTGATACGCCTGCCCATTGTTCAGAAACACTAGTCACATTAACATTAAGATCTGTCCATCTAGTTTGAAGTAATTCTTCTAACCATGACATCACTTTTGCAGCTTCACCTGTAGACGTCGTCATAAAATATTCATTTTCTGCTAGTCTCCAAGATGTGCCATCATCCATTACAATACCGTCATCACGCAACATGATACCGTATCTAGCTTTTCCAACTTGTAGTTTTGAAAAACCATTCGAATAAATTCTATTTAAAAATTCGGTAGAGTCTGGTCCTTGAATAGCTATTTTGCCTAATGATGTTACATCACAAATTCCAACTGTTTTTCTTACTGTTGATGCTTCTCTTATATAAGAGTCACTTAAAGTTTCATTTTCTTTGGGATAATACCAAGGTCTTTGATACAATCCAACTTCAATCATTTTTGCACCATGATCAATATTCCATTGATGCATTGGTGTTACTCTTAACGGCCTAAAATGTTTTCCAACATTTCTTCCGCTTAATGCACCTATAGATACAGGAGTATAAGGAGGCCTAAAAACAGTAGTTCCAACTTCTGGAATTTCTTTATTTAAAAGTTCAGCCATTAAAGATAATCCAATTATATTTCCCATTTTTCCTTGATCGTTTGCCATACCTAAAGTTGTGTATCTTTTAAGATGCTCTACCGAAATGAAACCTTCACGATGTGCGAGTCTTACGTCATCTGTTGTTACATCATGTTGATAATCTACAAAACTTTTTGATCTAGTTTTTTTATATTTTACTTCATAAAGTGGTTGTATGGAATTTTTCCATCCACCAGGTTTTGGGAAAAAATAATTTGTTTTAGAAATACCTAAACGGTTCAACGCATCAGTAGTTCCTGCTATCCCAGAAGCAATACAATCATTTTTATTCCATAAACCTCTAGAAGAACCTACCATTGTAATATTTTCTTTTGTGTCACTTGGTAAAAAACAAGCATTGTTATAATCCCATTTAGGCTTTACGCCTCTGTGAGATAACAAATGTACAGCAGGTGACCAGCCACCTGATAATAGAACCTGATCACAATTTATAGTTTCAGATTTATTAATAGTTTCACTTTTTGATATATCTAAACTATTAATTTTTTTTGAACCATTAATATTATAAGGTACATACCCTTTTCTAATTTCAAAACTTTTATTTGTCTCAATTTCAAAATTAGTTCGTGAATCAAGAACAGTTACATTGGCCCCAGCTTCTGATAATTGATGTGCTGTTTCATAAACAGAATCATTATTTGTAGCTATCACAATTCTTTTTCCGGTGAGTACACCATATCTATTCAAATAATGCTTTGATGCATTTACGGTCATTACACCAGGAATATCATTATTATTAAATGCAATGTGTCTTTCAATTGCTCCAGCACCAACAATTATATGCTTTGATCTAATGGTCCAAAATCTTTGGCGTGGAATTTTTACATTTGGTGCTGATATATGGTCTGTTACTCTCTCTAATAAACCAACAACACAATTATCATATAATCCGAATGCAGTAGTTCTAGTCATTATTTTTATGCCTAGATTTTCAAGTTGATTTTTAATTTGTGAGTTATCAAAATCATTTTCTGCAAGTTGATTTCCTCCAATAAGACTATCTTGCTCAACTAAAATAACATCTAATTTTTTTTCTGCTGCCTCTATTGCAGCTGCAACACCAGCAGGTCCTGATCCTACAACAATTAAATCACAAAAATCATGAGCATGCTCATAAGTATCTGGATCAGGTAATCCAGAAGCACTTCCCATTCCCGCAGCTTTTCTAATAAACTTTTCAAAAAACATCCATATGGCTGTTCCTTTACCCCATTCAAGTGGAGGTATTCCCATAAAAGTTTTATAATAAAAACCAGCTGCAAAAAACCTACCTAAGTAATTATTTATTCCAGCTAAATCAAAATTTACATTTGGAAATGCATTTTGACCACTTGCTTCCAAACCATTATATAATTCTTGTGTTGTTGCTCTTACATTTGGATCTCTTCTATCTTTTGAACCAATTGTGACTAAGGCGCCGGATTCCTCGACTCCACTAGAAAATATTCCCCTTGGTCTATGATATTTAAAACTTCTACCAACTATGCCGATTTTATTTGCTAGTAATGCCGATGCTAGTGTATCTCCTTCAAAACCTTTGTAATTTTTTTTATCCCAACTAAAGGATAAAATTTTATCTCTATTAATTTTTCCATAGTTATCTAATCTTCGTGTTTTCATTTATTATTTTCTACAACCTTCTGTAAATTTGGATGGCATGGTTTGACACTTTTTATTTCATGAGTGACTGTAGAACGTTCAACTACTAACCACATTCTGCATCCATTCGAATGATGCCATGTTTCAAATTGATACCCTTTTATGTTTTTTCTAAAAAATATAGCTTCAGTCCATTCTTTCTCAGATGCATCTAACGAAGGATAATTGATTGTTGCATCTCCTCCATAACTAAATTCACTATGATCTCTTTCACCACAATAAGGACAATTGATTCTAATCATTTAACCGTGCAATTTCGGATCAGGTCCTGCGCCACGTTCATCAATATTGATACCTTTTTCAAATCTTTCTAAATTATGATTTTGCACGTAGTTATGTGGGCTTTCATTTGCAATTAAGTCAGCAAAATACCAACCGGATGCTGGACTAGCTTTAAAACCTCCATAGTTCCAACCGGCATTTAAATAGAGATTAGATATTGGCGTTTTACAAATAAAAAATGATCCGTCCATTGTCATATCCATAACACCTGCCCAATGACGAAGTAATCTTATTCTTCCAAGTGAAGGAAATATTGCCATAGCCGCTTCGGCAACATCTTGAACCATAGGAAGATTTCCTCTTTGCGCATATGATTTATACCAGTCAAGATCACCACCAAATACCATGCTTCCTTTATCAGACTGCGATATATAGAAATGTGCACCACCTACACCGTAAACAACAACCTGATCTAGAAGTGGTTTAACTGCCTCAGATACAAATGCTTGTAATTTATGAGACTCAATTGGCAAATTACCTAATTCTGCCATTTGCCATAACACTGAAGTATTGCCTGCAACAGCAAATCCTATTTTCTTTCCTTTTATAATTCCTTTTGAAGTTTGAATACTTTCAATATTTCCATTCTTTCTTGTAAAACCTGTAACTTCACAATTTTGAAGAATGTCTACACCTAATGTATCTGCAGCCCTTGCATAACCCCATGCAACTGCATCGTGTCTTGCATTGCCTGCTCTTTTTTGAACTGCAGCTCCAAGTATTGGAAATCTAGAATTATGATAATTTAAATGCGGAATTTTTTTCTTTAAAGTTTTTAAATCCCAAAGTTCTGCATCAGTTCCATGGAGTCGCATAATATTATAAATCCGTGAAACTGAATCTTTAGCACCAGGGCTATGAAATAACGAGACATGAGCTCGTTGGCTAAACATTACATTATAATTTAATTCGTGACTTAAATTTTCCCATAACTTTAAAGAATGTTCATAAAATTCGTGGTTGCCTGGCATCATATAATTTGATCTTACAATAGTTGTATTACGTCCAGCGTTTCCTCCACCAATCCAGCCTTTTTCTAAGACAGCTACATTTTTTATATTATGATTCTTTGCTAAATAATATGCTGTGGCAAGACCGTGTAAACCTCCTCCAATTATTACAACATCATAACTACTTTTTGGTTCTGGATCACGCCATTGTCTAGTCCAATAAGACTGACCATTTAAACCGTTTTTAATTACATTCCAGGCATTAAATTTTGTCATTTGTTTTATTAATTATTAGAATAGTTGATGAAAGTAAAATGAATTAACTTGCCATGCTAGTGTTATTTAATCACAGTTAACTTGATGAATCTGGCCATGTGTCATTTAATCTATAACCTTCTGGAAAAGGATCATCCTTATCGATATATAAACTTTGTTTTCCAGTAATAAATGCACTACCTGTTATTTTTGGAATAATACAATTTTTGTTATTAATTTTAATTTCCTTTTCAATACTTGCTTTAAATGAAGATCCTATAATAGACTTTGATATAAATTCTTCATTTATTTGTATTTCATTTTTTTCTTTCATTACTGCTAATCTTGCTGAAGTGCCTGTACCACAAGGTGAACGATCAAGTTTCCCAGGTCGTATAACAACTGTATTTAATCCTGTAAGTAATGATTGATTATTTTTTTTTAAGGGTTCAATAAATTGGCAAAAGGAAAGATAGTCTAATCCTTTAATAGTAGGATGTTCAAATCCTATAGATGCGTTTGCTTCTTTCAATAATTCTTTAGCAACATTTACAAATTTATTTGCATTCTTTGGTTCAATTTTAAGATTAAAATCACTAGCATTACAAATTAAAAAACTGTCACCTCCAAAAGCAGTACTTACTTTAATTGTACCATAATTTTTAGTCTTTAAATCTACATCTATTTTATCTGCAAAGCACGCAAGATTAGTTAAAGTGACACTTTTAACTTTCTTATTTGCACAATCAGCAACAACTTTTATTAAACCACCGGGAGCTTCAAGTGTAAGCATGGTTTTAGGATATTTCATTTGAACAATATTTTTTTCTAATAAGACTGTCGTTACACAAATTGCATTTGATCCGCTCATTGGAGGATTATCTTCTGGTTCCATGATTATAAATCCAGCATCTGCATTTTTATTTGAAGGTTCTAAAATAATATTACAATGTTTAAAGACCCCTCCCCGAGGTTCATTTAAAAAAAAATTTCTCCATTTTTTGTCTAAAAAAAGTTTTTTAGAAGCTTCCTCAGGTGAATTAAACTTCAAGCCTTTAATTCCAGTTACTACATCTCCAATTTCACCACAGCAATGTGTATTAAATACTGTGATTTCATCCATGTGGAATTATTAGGTCATCAATATTTTTAGAATGATGTGTAATTTGTTCGTATCCATCTTTTGTTATAATAAAACTATCACCAACTTGTGATCTAAAATTATTTGCACTTGCCCCGCCATCAACGGCAAATACCATTCCAGGCTCCAGTACTGTTTTATTACCAACTACTAATTGTGGTTCCTCTAAAAAGCTAAAGCCTGTACCTCTTCCACATCGAAATGTAGGATAAGGGTATCCCTCAGACTGTATAGTATCTGCATAAGCAGCATGAACTTCTTCAGCCGTTACTCCAGGGCCAAGAATTTCAAGAGCAGCTTTTTGAGATTTAACTGCAGTCTCAAAAGCTTTTATTTGTTCATCGGATTGAATTTCTTCTACCCAAAATATTCTGTCAAAACCTAATTTAAACCTATGGAAATTTGTAGAACCACAATAACATACGAATACGGGATCACCTTTTTTTATAATTTTGGTTGAAGCACGATGGTGAGTTTTAGGTAAATCATGACCCGATGTCATAACAGGTAAAAAGTGAATATTTGGAGACATATTGATATTATCAGGATAAAATTCTTTTAAAAGATCTGCAGCTTTTCTTGTTCCAGCTTGTGATTGTGCAAGTGCAACCTCATACTCAGGAACATTGTGGCCAATTGTTTTTTTTGCTGCCTCCATCATAGCCATACCAACTTCGCCGGCATGACGAGCTATATTCAATTCATGA
>CACHLW010000012.1 GCA_902580765.1 uncultured Alphaproteobacteria bacterium
TACGTATTTTGCAAAGGTGAAGTTGCTGTTTTAGATTGACATATATACTAATTTATTAGTATTGGCCAATTTCTTCAAACGGAGGGGTGGTCGAGTGGTTAAAGGCAGCGGACTGTAAATCCGCCCGCGTGAGCGTACGTAGGTTCGAATCCTACCCCCTCCACCATTTGGAGGTAATGGGATGAAAGCAATAAAGTGAGTGTGTGAAGCAGTCAGTTTAGTTGCGGGTGTAGCTTAGTGGTAAAGCTCCAGCCTTCCAAGCTGGCTACGAGGGTTCGATTCCCTTCACCCGCTCCATAACAAAATATTATTGGGGTAAAAAAAATGGCTAAAGCAAAATTCGAAAGAAACAAACCGCATTGTAACATAGGAACTGTTGGTCACGTTGACCATGGTAAAACAACATTAACCGCTGCTATAACAAAAATATTAGCAGAGTCAGGCGGAGCAGAGTTTACTGATTACGCAAACATAGACAAAGCACCTGAAGAAAGAGAACGTGGTATTACAATTTCTACTGCACATGTAGAATATGAAACTGAAGCAAGACATTATGCTCATGTAGATTGTCCTGGACACGCTGATTATGTTAAGAATATGATTACCGGTGCAGCTCAAATGGATGGCGGTATCTTAGTTGTTAACGCAGCTGATGGGCCAATGCCTCAAACAAGAGAACATATACTTTTAGCTAGACAGGTAGGTGTACCTGCTCTCGTAGTATATATGAACAAAGTTGATCAAGTAGATGACAAAGAACTAATTGATCTAGTTGAAATGGAAATTAGAGAACTTCTAACATCATATGAATTCCCTGGTGATACTATCCCAATCATTAAGGGTTCAGCTTTAGCAGCTCTTGAAGGTAGAGACGATGAAATTGGAAAAAATTCAATTATGGAATTAATGAAAGCAGTTGATGAACATATACCACAACCTAGCCGACCTGTAGATCAACCTTTCTTAATGCCAGTTGAGGATGTATTTTCAATTTCTGGTAGAGGTACAGTTGTAACTGGAAGAATTGAGCAAGGTCAAGTTAAAGTTGGAGAAGAAATTGAAATCTTAGGAATAAGAGATCCTCAAAAAACTACTTGTACTGGAGTTGAAATGTTTAGAAAACTTCTAGATTCTGGTGAGGCTGGAGACAACGTTGGTGTTCTTCTTCGTGGTACAAAAAGAGAAGAAGTAGAGCGTGGTCAAGTATTAGCAAAACCTGGTTCAATTAAACCTCATACAAAATTTAAAGCAGAAGCATATGTATTAAAAAAAGAAGAAGGTGGAAGACATACCCCATTCTTTTCAAATTACAGACCTCAATTCTACTTTAGAACAACTGATGTAACTGGAACAATTAAATTACCAGAAGGAACTGAAATGGTAATGCCTGGTGATAATATTGCTATGGAAGTTACTCTTCTATCTCCAATTGCAATGGACAAGGGTCTAAAATTTGCAATTAGAGAAGGTGGAAGAACAGTTGGTGCTGGAGTTGTTGCTGAAATTATTGAATAGTTTTAGAGACCGCTCTATCTGTTAGCCAATACTTTAGGAGTGTAGCTCAACTGGTAGAGCACCGGTCTCCAAAACCGGGGGCTGCGGGTTCAAGTCCTGCCACTCCTGCCAAACGAAATGAAAATATGAATATTGAAAAAAAGAAAACATCACCAGCCCTTTTTGTAAGACAAGTAAGGCAAGAATTACAAAAAGTTACATGGCCTCAAAGAAGAGACACGTTTATTTCTTCAGCAATAGTAATATTATTGATAATATTATTTTCTTTATTTTTTCTCTTAACTGATCAAATTTGGTCTTTTTCAATAAAAAAAATAATTGAAATTGGAGCTGGATTTTAATGAATAAAGCAAGATGGTACGTTCTTCACGCCTACTCCGGTTATGAAAAAAAAGTTGCTGACAGTATTTTAGATCAAGCAACAAAACTTGGTATTAAAGAACATATTGAAGAAATATCTGTTCCAGTTCAAAACATCACTGAAGTTAAAAGAGGTGTTAGGGTTAATACAGAAAGAAAAATTTTTCCTGGATATATTCTTATTAAAATGAATTTAAATGATGATACATGGCATATAATTAAAACAACACCAAAACTAAGTGGATTTTTGGGTAATAAAGGTCAACCAGTACCAATAAGTAATGCTGAAGCAAAAAGAATCTCTGAACAAGTTATTGATGGTGTAGAAAAATCTAGACCAGCAATTATGTATGATGTTGGTGAGCAAGTAAAAGTAATTGATGGACCTTTTGCTTCATTTAATGGAGAGGTCGAACAAATTGATGAAGATAAAGCAAGACTAAGAGTAGCTGTTTCAATTTTTGGAAGATCAACACCTGTTGATTTAGAATACTCTCAGGTAGAAAAGGTATAAATTATGGCTAAAGAAATTTTAGGATTAATAAAATTACAAATTCCTGCAGGTGGGGCAAATCCTTCACCTCCCGTCGGTCCAGCATTAGGACAAAGAGGGCTCAACATCATGGATTTTTGTAAGGCATTTAATGATAAAACTAAAGATTTAGAAAAAGGTGCCCCAATTCCAGTTATTATAACAGCATACAAAGATAGAAGTTTTGATTTTACTACAAAATTACCACCAGTAAGTTATTATTTAAAAAAAGCAGCTAAAATAAAAAAAGGAAATTCAACCCCAGGTAGAACACTAGTAGGAAAAGTTTCAATTCAAGATATAGAAAAAATTGCAAAAGAAAAAATGCAAGATTTAAATGCTATTGATTTAAATGGAGCAATGAACATGGTTAAAGGATCTGCCGTTTCAATGGGTATGGAGGTAGTAGGTTAATGAAAATGACAAAAAATAGAAAGCAAATGTTAAATAATTTTGACACTTCAAAGGTTTATGAGCCGCTAGAAGCAATCAAAATTTTAAAAGAAAAATCATATGTAAAGTTTGAAGAAACAATTGATATTTCAATTAATCTTGGAATTGACAGTAACAAAACTGATCAAAATATTAAAGGTGTTGTGAATCTTCCTAATGGAACAGGAAAAACTGTAAAGGTTGCAGTAATTGCAAATGAGGATAAACAAAACGATGCAAAAAATAATGGCGCAGACTTGGTAGGAAGTGATGATTTAATTGAAACAATTTCTAAATCAAAAATAGAATTTGATATTCTAATTGCTACTCCAGATATGATGTCTAAGTTAGGTAAAGTAGCAAAAATACTTGGTCCTAAAGGATTAATGCCAAATCCTAAGCTTGGTACTGTAACAAATGAAATTTCTCAATCAGTAAAAGACGCTAAATCAGGTCAAGTCAAATTTAAAAATGATAAATCTGGTATCGTTCACGCTGGTGTTGGCAAACTAGATTTTAGCGAAGAAGATTTGTTAGAAAATATTAAAACATTTTATTCTTCAGTTAGTAAAAGTAAACCTGATGCTGTTAAGGGTTCTTTTATAAAAAAGGTTACCATAGCTTCAACTATGGGAGTTGGATTAAATATTAATCAAGCTAGCTTGCGTTAATTAATCCAATAGATGATCTTTGATCATCACCTGTCAAAGACTGCAGGAGCTTTTAGCTTAATTTCCTGCATAGACTGAAGCGAGTCATTGATTTGCTTCTTGACAGGCTTTAAATTAGTTTGGTGGGCAAACTAATTTTAGCTAATATTGGATCTTTAGGATTCAATTAAAACCGAGGTTGACGTGAAACGTTCTGAAAAAAAAGATTTTGTAAGTAATCTCAAAGAAGACTTTTCAAATGCTACTTCTGTAATTGTGGCAGAATATTCTGGGCTAACAGTTAATGAAACAGAGCAACTCAGAAAAGAAATGAGAGATAATGGAGCAAAATTTAAAGTAACTAAGAACAGACTCACTAAACTTGCTATATCTGAAACTCATTTTAAAGATATTTCAGAACTTTTCAAAGGTCCAACAGCGATTGCTTATTCTGATGATGCAGTAGCACCAGCAAAAGTAGCTGTTAGTTTTGAGAAAAAATTTGAAAAGTTTAAAATTATTGGCGGAGGTTATAACGGAGAGAAAATTGATAAAGAAAGAATTGATTTTCTTGCAAAATTACCTTCTTTAGATGAATTAAGAGGAAAAATAATAGGATTAATTTCTGCACCTGCTCAAAAGATAGCTTCAATTACAGCTGAACCTGGCGCACAAGTTGCAAGATTAATTAGTTCTAACAGTAGCAATAAACAAGAGTCGAACTAGGTAAATAAGGAGAAATAAATGGCTGATTTGAATAAAATTGTTGAAGATCTATCTTCCCTTACAGTCCTTGAGGCAGCTGAATTAAGTAAAATGCTTGAAGAGAAATGGGGTGTTTCTGCAGCTGCTCCTGTGGCAGTCGCTGCAGCACCAGCAGCTGGTGGTGGAGAAGCTGCCGCTGAAGAGAAAACAGAATTTGATATTGAGTTATCTGAGTCTGGATCAAACAAAATAGCAGTTATTAAAGAAGTTAGAACCATTACTGGTCTAGGTCTGAAAGAGGCAAAAGATTTAGTAGAGGGCGCACCAAAACCACTAAAACAAGGGGTTAAGAAAGAAGAAGCTGAAGAAATGAAAAAATCATTAGAGGCAGCTGGTGCAAAAGTTACACTGAAATAAATTGTAGGCCTTTAATAGGCCTACAATACTTAAATATGAATATACAAAGGAAGCAAAATGAGTTTAGACCATATAAATCTTAAAAAAATTAGAAAATCATTTGGTAAAATACCGTTAGTAACATCCTTACCAAATTTGGTTGAAGTTCAAAAAAGATCCTTTGATAATTTTTTACAACTTAGATCTGACCCTGAAAAAAGAGAAAATACTGGACTACATTCAATTTTTAAATCTGTTTTTCCAATCCATGATTATGCTGAGAGAGCAACGGTTGACTATGTAAGTTATAATCTTGGAGTCCCTAAATATGATGTTGAAGAGTGTTCTCAAAGAGGAATGACCTATGGCACTCCTCTCCTTGTAAATTTTAGATTAATTATTTGGGACATTGATGAAATTGCAGGAACAAAATCAGTAAGAGACATAAAAGAACAAGAAGTTTATATGGGAGATATTCCTTTAATGACTAAAAATGCTACGTTTGTAGTAAACGGTACTGAAAGAGTTGTTGTAAGTCAAATGCATCGATCACCTGGAGTTTTTTTTGACCATGACTTTGGAAAGACTCACACAAGTGGCAAATACTTATTTAATGCAAGAATTATTCCTTACAGAGGTTCATGGTTAGATTTTGAACATGATGCTAAAAATAATATTCATGCAAGAATCGATAGAAAAAGAAAATTCCCAGTTACTACTTTATTCAAATGTCTTTTAAGTGAACAATCTGAAAAATACATCAATGAATGTGAATCAAATAAAATAGAACCTGATTCAAAAAAAATTCTTGGAATGACTGGTGAAGAAATTCTTTCGTTATTCTATGATAATGTACAATACAAAAAAAATGAATTTGGTTGGTCTTTCAAGCAAGAACTAAGCTTCTTTAAAGGAAAAATTTTAAATTTTGATATTTTAGATTCTAAAAATGGTAAAATAATTTTAACTAAAGGTACCAAAGTTAATCAAAAAAAAATCAATGATTTAAAAAAGAAAAATTTATCTAACTTGACTATAAATGAAGAGTCACTTTTAGGTTTTTTCTTATCATCAGATATAATTGATGAAAAAACAGGAAAAATATTTTTTGAAGCAGGTTATGAAATTGATGAAATATTTATAGAGTTTTTGAAACAAAATAAAATAAACAGATTAGATATTCTTAAATCTGACAATATCGAAATTGGTTCTTACATTAGAAATACATTACAGTTAGACAAAGCTCGTTCTAGGGAAGAGGCTCTTTTTGAAATATTCAAAATTCTTAGACCAGGGGAGCCACCTACTATAGAAACTGCAGAAAATCTTTTTAATAATCTTTTTTTTAACGCTGACAGATATGATTTGTCGTCAGTAGGAAGACTTAAGATTAATGCAAAATTTAAAAAAACGACAGATATTGATCAAAGAATTTTAGACAAAAGTGACATATTAGATGTTGTAAATCATATGCATAATCTAATTGACGGAAAGGGCGAGATTGATGACATCGATCATTTAGCAAATAGAAGAGTTAGATCTGTTGGAGAGTTGCTAGAAAATCAATATCGAATTGGTTTATTAAAAATGGATAGAGCAATAAAGGAAAGGTTAAGTTCTTTAGAAGTTGATAATATAATGCCGCAGGATATTGTTAATGCAAAACCTGTTGTTGCTTCGATTAAGGAATTTTTTGGACTAAGTCAGTTGAGTCAGTTTATGGATCAAACAAATCCACTAAGTGAAATAACTCATAAAAGAAGAGTTTCAGCACTTGGACCAGGGGGATTAAATAGAGAAAGAGCAGGTTTTGAAGTAAGGGATGTTCACCAAACACACTATGGAAGAATTTGTCCAATTGAAACACCTGAAGGAGCTAATATTGGACTCATAAATAGTTTAGCTTCATATTCAAGAATAAATAAATATGGTTTCATTGAAACTCCATATAGAATAGTTAATTCTGGAAAAGTTACTGATAAAGTAATATATTTAAGTGCCATTGATGAAGAAGATTTTGTAATTGCACAAGCCAACGCAGAAATTGACTCAAAGGGTAAATTTTCAAACAGTATAGTTAGTTGCAGAAAAAATGGTGAATTTATAAATGTGGATATCGAAGCAATTGATTTAATGGATGTTTCTCCACAACAACTTGTTTCTGTTGCATCTTCCTTAATTCCTTTCTTGGAAAATGATGATGCGAATAGAGCATTGATGGGTTCAAATATGATGAGACAGGCAGTACCATTAATTAAACCAAAAGCACCACTAGTTGGTACTGGTATGGAATACACCGTAGCGAATGATAGTGGCTCAACAATTGTTGCAAAAAGAGAAGGCATAGTAGATCAGCTTGATGCACAGAGAATAGTAATCAGAATTACTGATAAGAATGATAAATCTCTAAACAAAATTGATATTTATAATCTTGCTAAGTTTCAGAGATCAAACCAAAACACTTGTATAACCCAAAGACCGCTTGTAAATGTAGGTGACAAGGTAAAGAAAAACCAAGTTATAGCTGATGGACCAGCTACAGATTTAGGAGAGCTTGCTTTAGGAAGAAATGTTCTCGCTGCTTTTATGCCTTGGAATGGATACAATTTTGAAGATTCAATTCTAATTTCGGAAAAAGTTGTACAAGATGATGTATTTACATCAATTCATGTTGAAGAATTTGAGGTTATGTCACGAGATACAAAACTTGGTCCTGAAGAAATAACTCGAGATATACCAAATGCCAGCGAGGAAATGTTAGTTAATTTAGATGAAACAGGAATAGTTTACGTTGGAGCTGAAGTTAATTCTGGAGATATATTAGTTGGAAAAGTTACTCCAAAGGGAGAGTCACCAATGACCCCAGAAGAAAAATTATTAAGAGCAATATTTGGAGAAAAAGCAGCAGACGTTAAAGATACTAGTTTAAGGGTTCCTCCAGGGGTTAAAGGAACTATTGTTGAAATAAGAGTATTTTCAAGAAGGGGTATTGAAAAAGATGAAAGAGCCATAAGTATTGAAAATAATCAAATTGAAGTAATAGCTCGAGACAGAGATGATGAATTAAAAATTCTTGAGAAAAGTTTTGGAAATCACCTAAGAGAATTACTAACAAATCAAATTTTTATTTCAGGCTATGAAGGTCTAAATAAAAATGCCGAAATTAAATTTGAAGATGTTGAGAAATTAAATTTAAGTGACTTACTTAAAATAAATATTTCTGATGATAATAAAACTAATGAAATTGAAACGTTAGTGAAAAATTATGAAAATCAACTTGGAAATATTAATCAAAAATTTGAAAATAAAATAGATAAGATTCAAAGTGGAGATGAATTATTGCCAGGCGTATTAAAACTTATAAAAGTTTTTATATCTGTCAAAAGAAAACTCCAACCTGGAGATAAAATGGCAGGAAGACATGGAAATAAAGGTGTAATTTCTAAAATTTGCCCTGTTGAGGATATGCCATACCTAGAAGATGGTACTCCTGTTGATATTGTTTTAAACCCCTTAGGAGTTCCAAGTAGAATGAATATAGGTCAAATATTGGAAACACATTTAGGTTGGGCTTCTGCTTCTTTGGGAAGACAAGTTAATGATATGATAAAAAATATTCAATCAGAAGGTCAAACTAAAAACTTAAAAAATAAACTTTTAGAAATTTATAATCTCGAAAAACATCAAAAAATTATCAAAAATATGAACGATGATGAAATTTTAGAACTAGGTAATAATTTGAAAGAAGGCATTCCTTTTGCAACACCTGTATTTGATGGAGCAAAAGAAAAAGATATTACGAATTTGCTCTCTATATCAGGTGTTTCTAAAACTGGTCAAGAAATATTATATGACGGCGTAACTGGTCAAAAATTTGATAGACCTGTAACTGTGGGTTACATGTACATGCTTAAATTACATCATCTTGTGGACGAAAAAATACACGCTCGATCTATCGGTCCTTACAGCTTAGTTACTCAACAACCACTTGGTGGTAAGGCTCAATTTGGTGGTCAAAGATTTGGTGAGATGGAAGTGTGGGCTTTAGAAGCATATGGAGCTGCATATACCCTTCAAGAAATTCTTACAATTAAATCTGATGATGTAGCTGGTAGAACAAAAGTATATGAATCTATTGTAAAAGGAGATAACAATTTTGAATCAGGAACCCCTGAGTCTTTTAATGTAATGGTAAAAGAACTTAGATCTCTTGGTTTAAACTTAGATTTTAAGGAAAATGCTAAAGAAAATAATTTAACTAACTTAATAGGATCAAATGAATAAAGAACTTACAAATATTTTTAATCAGAATCAAGGTGTACAAAATTTTAATAGTCTAAAGATTTCAATAGCCAGTCCTGATGATATAAGATCATGGTCTTTCGGTGAAATAAAAAAACCTGAGACAATTAACTATCGTACTTTTAAACCAGAGAAAGACGGATTATTTTGTTCAAGGATTTTTGGTCCTGTAAAAGATTATGAATGTCTTTGTGGAAAATACAAAAGGATGAAATTTAGAGGAATAATTTGTGAAAAATGTGGAGTAGAAGTTACACTTTCAAAAGTAAGAAGAGATAGAATGGGTCACATAGAGTTAGCAGCTCCTGTATCGCACATCTGGTTTATGAAATCTTTACCAAGTAGAATTGCGACTCTTTTAGACATGACAATTAAAAATCTTGAAAAAGTTTTATATTTCGAACAATTTATAGTTGTTGAACCAGGTTTAACAGACTTAAAAAAAGGCGAAATTATTTCTGAAGAGCAATTTATTGATTATCAAGATGAGTATGGTGAAGATTCTTTCAGCGCTGCAATTGGAGCTGAAGCAATCGAACAAATGTTATTGAGTATAGATTTAGACACAGAATATAATCAACTGAAAATTGATTTAACTGAGACTAAATCAGAGTTAAAGAAAACTAAAATTACTAAACGATTAAAATTAATTGAGTCATTTATTTTATCAAAAAATAAACCAGAGTGGATGATATTAAGAGTACTACCTGTTATTCCACCAGAATTAAGACCTTTGGTTCCACTTGATGGAGGAAGATTTGCAACAAGTGACTTAAATGATTTATACAGAAGAGTAATTAATAGAAATAATAGATTAAAGAGATTAATTGATCTCAGAGCCCCAGATATAATTATTAGGAATGAAAAAAGAATGCTTCAAGAGTCAGTTGATGCTCTATTTGACAACGGAAGAAGAGGAAGGGTAATAACCTCGACAAATAAAAGACCTCTAAAATCATTATCTGACATGTTAAAAGGTAAACAAGGAAGGTTCAGACAAAATCTTCTTGGTAAAAGAGTAGATTATTCTGGAAGATCTGTAATAGTAGTTGGTCCTAACTTAAAACTTCATCAATGTGGTATTCCCAAAAAAATGGCTCTCGAATTATTCAAGCCATTTATTTTCCATAAACTTGATATTTATGGATGGGCTAACACAATTAAAGCTGCAAAAAAACTAGTTGAGAAAGAGGATCCCAGAGTCTGGGATATTTTAGAAGAAGTAATTCGAGAACATCCTGTACTTTTAAATAGGGCACCCACATTACACAGACTTGGAATTCAAGCATTTGAACCAACTTTGATCGAAGGTAAATCCATACAACTACATCCTTTAGTTTGTACAGCATTCAATGCTGATTTTGATGGTGATCAAATGGCTGTACATGTACCACTTAGTCTTGAAGCACAATTAGAAGCAAGAGTTCTAATGATGAGTACTAATAACATTTTGTCTCCTTCTAGTGGAAAGCCTATCATTGTGCCTTCACAAGATATAGTCCTCGGAATTTATTATCTATCTATCATCAGGGAAAGTCAAAAAGGACAAGGAAGAATTTTCGTAGATTTAAATGAGATAGAAAAAGCTTTAGAGAATGGAGATGTAAGTCTTCACACAAAAATAAACGCAAGAATTAGAAATCATAATGATGAAAAGCAAATAGTTCAGACTACGCCAGGTAGAATGATATTAGGAGATATTCTTCCAAAAAACAAAAATATAAGTTTTGAAATGATTAATAAAATACTTACAAAAAAAGAAGTAAGTAATATCATTGACTCAGTCTATAGGTTTTGTGGTCAAAAAGAAACAGTACTATTTGCAGATCATATTATGCAAATAGGTTTTAAGTACGCAGCAATAGCTGGTATATCATTCGGAAAAGACGATTTAATTATACCGTCTGATAAAGATAGTTTATTAAACGCAACTCAGCTTAAAGTTCAAGAATATGAAAATCAATATCAGGACGGCTTAATTACCCAAGGGGAAAAATACAATAAAGTTGTTGACGCATGGTCTGAATGTACAAACAAAGTTGCAGATAAAATGCTTGATGTTATTTCCAACCCTGCTGATGATGAACCAATAAATTCTGTTTATATGATGGCTCATTCTGGTGCAAGAGGTTCTGCTGCACAACTAAAGCAATTATCAGGAATGAGAGGCCTTATGGCTAAACCTTCTGGCGAAATTATTGAAAATCCAATTAAATCCAATTTTAAAGAAGGCTTGTCTGTTTTAGAATATTTTACTTCAACACATGGAGCAAGAAAAGGACTTGCTGATACGGCATTAAAAACTGCAAGTAGTGGTTACCTAACTAGAAGACTTGTTGATGTTGCTCAAGACGCAGTGATTCGAGAAGAGGATTGCAACACAAAAAATGGAGTTATTGTTGAAGAAATTGTAGAATCTGGAAACATTACTTCTCCATTAACAGAAAGAGTTTTAGGTAGAACTCCAGTTGAAGATATAATAGATGAAAACAATACTACTATAGTTAAGTCTGGAGAAATAATTTCTGAAAGCCACTTAGACCCTATTTCTAAACTTGGTATCAGATCTTTAAAAATAAGATCAGTTTTAACTTGTGAAACTGAAGATGGTATTTGTTCAAAATGTTATGGTAGAGATCTTGCAAGGGGTACACCAGTAAATGTTGGTGAAGCAGTAGGCATAATTGCTGCTCAATCAATTGGAGAACCAGGTACGCAGCTAACAATGCGTACTTTTCATATAGGAGGTGCGGCTAGTTCATCAGTGGAACAATCAAATGCTTCTTCACCAGTAGCGGGAAAAATCAAATTTGAAAATATAAAAATTATAGAGGATCGTTTTAAAAACAAAATAGTTTTAAGTAGAAATGGTAAAATAAAAATTATTGATGAAAATATTGAAAAATATACTTCAAATATTCCTTTTGGTTCTAAAATACTAGTAAATGATGGAGAAAATGTTGATAATAATAAAATTATTGCTGAATGGGACCCTTATACTTTACCCATCATTGCAGAGAAAAATGGTTTTATTAAATATAATGATTTGAAACAAGGTGTTTCCTTTAGAGAGTCTATTGATGATACTACTGGAATTTCAAGTAAAATAGTAATTGATTGGAGTCAAAACCAAAAAAGTAAAAATTTTAAACCAGCAATTAATATTTTAGAAAATTTAACTGAAGATCAGAAAGATACTAATTTTTCTAATTATCCAATGTCAATTGATTCTATATTGAGTGTTGAGGACGGACAAGAAGTCTCAGCTGGTCAGGTTATAGCAAGAATTCCAAAAGAGTCTTCAAAAACAAAAGATATTACAGGTGGTTTACCAAGAGTTGCTGAATTATTTGAAGCTAGAAAACCTAAAGATCCTGCAATAATGTGTGAGATCGATGGAAAAATTTCTTTTGGTAAGGATTATAAAAATAAAAGAAGAGTTATTATTACTTCTCTTGATGAAGAAGAGAAATTTGAAATATTAATTCCAAGATCAAAGTATTTAAATGTACAAGAGGGAGATTTTGTTAAAAAAGGGGATATTTTAGTTGAAGGTACTCCTGTTCCTCATGATATTCTTAGAATCTTAGGTATTGAAGAATTAGCAAGATATCTAGTTAGAGAAGTACAATCTGTCTATAAACTTCAAGGAGTTTATATTAATGATAAGCATATTGAAACCATTGCTAGACAAATGCTTCAGAAAGTTCTTATCAAAAATTCTGGAGATTCAAATTTAATTGTCGGAGAACAAATTCAAAGAAGAGATGTTCTAAAATTAAATAAAATACTTTCTAGTGAAGGTAAAAATGAAATTAAATATGAGCCTGTATTATTAGGAATTACCAAGGCTAGTTTACAAACTAACTCCTTTATTTCAGCTGCTTCATTTCAAGAAACTACAAAAGTGCTAACTGATGCAGCTACGTTAGGTAAAATAGATACATTAAATGGTTTAAAAGAAAATGTCATAGTTGGGAGATTAATTCCTGCTGGGACTGGAAAGATGACTACAGATTATGAAAACATTGCATTTGAAAGAGATAAGGAGATAATTGAAAAAAATCAGACAGAAAATATAGAAAATTCCTAATTTTATAGGATATCTGCTTGACTTTATTGCAATCAATTTATAAAGACCCCTACGATTTGTTAAAGGTCGTGGATTAAATTCCAAACACTTAACTAGAGGATAAAATGCCAACTATTAACCAACTTGTTAGAAAAGGTAGAAACACAGTAAAAAAAAGGAACAAAGTTCCTGCTTTAGATAAAAGTCCTCAAAAACGTGGAGTTTGCACTAGGGTGTATACAACAACACCAAAAAAGCCAAATTCAGCATTAAGAAAAGTTGCAAGGGTCAAGCTTACTAATGGTCAGGAGGTATCAGCTTACATTCCTGGAGAAGGCCATAATTTGCAAGAGCATTCTGTAGTCTTAATAAGAGGAGGTCGTGTTAAAGATCTTCCTGGTGTAAGATATCATATTTTAAGAGGAACTCTTGATACTCAAGGTGTTTCAGCAAGAAAACAAAGACGCTCCCTTTATGGAGCAAAACGTCCAAAATAATTATGTCTAGAAGAAGAGCGGCAGAAAAAAGAACAATCCTTCCAGATCATAAATATAAAGACCTAGTTTTAGCAAAATTTATGAATAGAATTATGTTAGATGGTAAAAAATCCATTTCAGAAAAAATAGTTTATGGCGCTTTTGATATTGTATCTAAAAAATCAGATAAGACACCAATTGATTTTTTTCATGAAGCATTAAATAATGTAAAACCATCATTAGAAGTTAGATCACGTAGAGTCGGTGGAGCTACTTATCAAGTTCCAATGGAAGTCAGACCGAAGAGAGCTCAAACTTTAGCAATGAAATGGATAGTGGACTCAGCCACTAAAAGAAACGAAAAAACAATGAGAGAAAGAATTGCTAATGAAATTATAGATGCGTTTAACAACAAAGGAAATGCAGTTAAAAAAAGAGAAGAAACTCATAAAATGGCTGATGCAAATAGAGCCTTCTCACACTTTAGATGGTAAAAATATATGAATAGAACTCATCCATTATCAAAATATAGAAATATAGGTATCATGGCACATATCGATGCTGGTAAAACAACAACCACAGAAAGAATACTATACTATACAGGTAAGTCTCACAAAATTGGTGAAGTTCATGATGGTGCGGCAACTATGGATTGGATGGAGCAAGAACAAGAAAGAGGTATCACTATTACTTCAGCAGCAACAACATGTTTTTGGAAAGATCATCGCATAAATATAATTGATACTCCGGGGCACGTAGATTTTACAATTGAGGTTGAAAGATCTTTAAAAGTATTGGATGGAGCGGTAGCTGTATTTGACGGGGTTGCTGGAGTAGAGCCACAATCTGAAACAGTGTGGAGACAAGCTGACAAATATAAAGTCCCAAGAATGTGCTTTGTAAACAAATTAGATAGAACCGGCGCAAACTTTTTTATGTGTGTGGACATGATTTCAGAACGTTTAGGTTCTTATCCTTTAGTGACTCAATTACCAATTGGAATCGAAAGCAGCTTAAAAGGTGTTGTAGATTTAGTTTCAAACAAAGCTATTATTTGGCAAGATGAAAGTCTTGGAGCAAAATTTGACATTGTTGATATACCTGAAGATTTGAAAGAACAATCCTCTGAATATAGATTAAAATTAATAGAAAAAGCCGTTGAAGAAGATGATAGCATCATGGAGAAATATCTTGAGGGGAATGAACCATCTATAGAAGAATTAAAGCTATGTATTAGAAAAGGTACTTTAAGAGGAACTTTTGTTCCTGTTTTGACAGGATCAGCATTTAAAAATAAAGGTGTGCAACCACTTTTGGATGCAGTTATTGACTATATGCCCTCTCCAACAGATGTTTCAAGTGTAAGGGGAGTTGACATAAATGATGATTCAAAAGAATTAATAAGAAAATGTGAGGATAATGAACCATTTAGTGCTCTAGCATTTAAGATTATGACTGACCCATTTGTAGGAAGTCTTACTTTTGCAAGAATTTACTCTGGATCAATTAATACAAAAGATTCAGTTCTAAATTCAAATTCTGGAAAAAAAGAAAACATTGGAAGAATGCTTTTAATGCACGCTAATAATAGAGAAGAAATAAAAACTGCAAATGCTGGCGATATTGTTGCGTTGGTTGGTTTAAAAGATGTAACAACTGGTGAAACTTTATGTGCCTCTGATAATCCAATAGTATTGGAAAAAATGGATTTTCCAGATCCTGTAATAGAAGTTGCTGTTGAACCTAAAACTAAAGTTGATCATGAAAAAATGGGTCAAGCACTTGGAAGATTAGCTCAAGAAGATCCAAGTTTTAGAGTAACTACCGACCATGAAAGCGGTCAAACAATTATAAAAGGTATGGGAGAGCTACACCTTGAAATATTGGTAGACAGGATGAAAAGAGAGTTTAAGGTTGAGGCAAACGTTGGTGCACCTCAAGTTGCTTACAGAGAAACAATTTCAAGCTCATTTGATGTTGACTACACACACAAAAAACAATCAGGTGGAGCTGGTCAATTTGCTAGGGTAAAAATTAAATTCGAACCTGGTGAACCCGGAAGTGGTTATGAATTTGTAAACCAAATTAAAGGTGGGAACATACCTACAGAACATATTCCTGGAGTTGAAAAGGGTTTAGTAGCTCAACAACAGACCGGAGTTATAGCTGGTTTTCCTTGTATAGATTTTAAAGCAACATTATATGATGGAGCTTATCATGATGTTGACTCTAGCGTTCTAGCTTTCGAAATTGCTGCAAGGGCAGCTTTTAGGGAAGGTATCTCAAAAGCAAAACCTGTTTTATTAGAACCCATGATGAAAGTTGAGGTTGTAACACCTGAAGAATATATGGGTGATGTAATTGGAGATCTTAACAGCAGAAGAGGTCAAGTACAAGAGATGTCCACAAGAGGAAATGCAAACGTAGTAGATGCAATGGTACCACTTGCAAATATGTTTGGCTATGTAAATAATTTAAGATCACTCTCACAAGGTAGAGCAAATTATTCAATGCAATTTGATCACTACGAGGAAGTTCCATCAAATGTAGCTGAAGAAGTAAAGGCAAAGTTAGCATAATGGATAATCAAAATATCAGAATTAGACTTAGAGGTTTTGATAGTTCACTTTTAGACACTAGTACTCAAGATATTATTAATACAGCAAAGAGAACTGGAGCAAAAGTAAAGGGACCTATTCCACTACCTACAAGATTTGAAAGATTTACTGTAAATAAATCTCCTCACATCGATAAAAAAAGCAGAGATCAACTAGAAATAAGAACACATAATCGCCTTCTAGATATAATTGATCCAACACCTCAGACAGTAGATGCCTTAATGAAATTAGATTTATCCGCTGGGGTAGAAGTGGATATAAAAATTTAACATGTTAAGATCTGGCCTTATAGCAACTAAAATGGGTAACAGTTCCTACTACTATGATGATGGAACAAACACTCACGTAACAGTCCTTAAAGTAGATGAGTGTATAGTATCAGGCGTCAAAACTATAGAAAAAGACGGGTACAATGCAGTTCAATTGGCTTCTATTGATACATTAAAAGATATTTCTAATATAAAAAAACCACAAAGAAAAATTTTTTCTTCAATTAAGATTAACCCAAAACAAATTTTGAAAGAGTTTAAAGTTGATAATGAAAATATCTTAGAAATTGGAACAAAATTAGATGCAAGTCATTTTAAGGTTAATCAATTTATTGATGCAAGTAGTTTTTCTATTGGAAAAGGTTTTGCAGGGGTTATGAAAAGACATAACTTTGGGGGATTAAGAGCTTCACATGGAGTATCCATTTCACATCGTTCTCACGGTTCAACAGGTCAAAATCAAGATCCTGGAAGAGTTTTTAAAGGAAAGAAAATGGCTGGTAGAATGGGTAATAGAAAGGTTACAAAACAAAATTTAAAAATAATTCAAGTCGATAATGAAAATAATCTTTTAATAGTTAAAGGATCAGTACCTGGAAAAAAAAATTCGATTATATATTTAAAAGATTCAGTTAAAAGGTCATAAATGAAAAAAGAAGTTCTAAATCTAAAAAATAAAACTGTAGGTGATATCGATTTAGATACAAGTATATTTGGCATAAAAAATCTTCCTGATTTAGTTCACCAGTATATTAGATATCAAAATGCTAAATCCAGACAAGGTTCGCATAAGACGAAATCTAGATCTGAAGTTAATGGAAGAAGTAAAAAACCTTTTTCTCAAAAAGGTACCGGAAATGCTAGGCAAGGTAGTAATAAACCTCCTAATTTTAGGGGTGGAGCAGTTTCTATGGGTCCTTTAAATAGAGATCATTCATTTTCTTTAAATAAAAAGGAGAAGAAATTAGCTTTAAAATCAGCATTATCAATTAAAAATAAAGAAAATAAAATTATAATAATTGATACTTTTGAGATCAAAAGTTTCAAAACCAAGGATTTATTTTCAGATTTAAAAAAATTTGAATATGAATCTGCACTATTTATTCATTCTGAAAATGGATTAGATAAAAATTTCAAGCTTGCTTCCTCAAATTTACCCAAAGTATCTATATTAAACCAAAAAGGTATAAATGTTAAAGATCTTATTACTTTTGATAAAATTTTTATTGAGAAAAATTCTATAAATGAAATTTCAAAGAGGCTATCATGATAAATAAAAACGTTTCTCTTGAAAGAGCTTATGAAATTATAAAGAAGCCTGTAACAACTGAAAAATCTACAAATCTTCAACAATTTAATCAATATTCATTCCTAGTAGCTAAAGATACAAACGCATTTGAAATCAAAAATGCTATAGAAAAAATTTTTAAAGTTAAGGTTATTAAAGTCAATACATCTATTTTACGTGGTAAAGGTAAAACTTTTAAAGGACAATTCGGTTTCCGTAAAGATACAAAAAAAGCAATTGTAACGCTAAACGAAGGCAATACTATTGACTCCTCATTGGAGATTAAATAATGCTTATTAAATTCAAACCTACCACCCCAGGTCTAAGAGGAACTGTTTTAGTTTCAAAAAAGGATTTATCAAAAGATAAGCCCTTTAAATCTCTTACCAAAAAACTCAATTCTACAGGTGGTAGAAATAATCAGGGTAGAATAACTTCAAGAAGAATGGGTGGAGGAGTTAAACGAAAGTACAGATTAATTGATTTTAAAAGATCCAAAATTGATATCTTAGGAGAAGTTATAAGAAATGAGTATGATCCAAATAGATCTGCATTTATTTCTCTAGTGAAATATGAAGATGGCGAACACAGCTATATTATATCACCAAAAAATATCAAAGTTGGTGAAAAAATAATATCTGGTGAAAACGTTCCAATTAAAAATGGTAACTGTTTACCTATAAATAATATTCCAGTTGGTACAAACATTCATAATATTGAACTTAAACCTGGTGCAGGAGCACAATTAATAAGATCAGCAGGTACCTCAGCTCAAATAGTATCAAAAGAACTACCATATGTTCAAATTAAACTAATTTCTGGAGAAATTAGACATATAAATAAAAATTGTAAAGCTACAATTGGCGAAGTATCTAATGCTGATCAAAAAAATATTAAATTAGGTAAAGCAGGTAGAAAAAGATATCTAGGTTTTAGACCCAAGGTAAGGGGTGTTGTCATGAACCCAGTCGATCATCCTCATGGGGGTGGCGAAGGAAGAACTTCAGGAGGTAGAGATCCAGTTACTCCTTGGGGTGTTTCAACTAAAGGCAAAAAAACAAGAAATAACAAAAGAACGAATGTATTTATTATCAAAAGGAAGAAAAAATAATGTCTAGATCAATTTGGAAAGGTCCATTTGTTGATGTAACTCTAATTAAAAAGGCTGAAAAGTTATCTCAGTCTGGTAGAAAAGAAGTATTAAAAACTTGGTCTAGAAGATCAACAATACTTCCACAATTTGTAGGGCTAACATTCGGCGTTTATAATGGGCAAAAGTTTGTTCCAGTAACAGTTAATGAACAAATGGTCGGGCATAAGTTAGGTGAATTTTCACCAACTAGAACATTCAAAGGGCACACAGCTGCAGATAAAAAGGCGGAACAAAAATGAATCAAAACTTAACTGCTATTGCAAGAGATAATATGGTTAGAATTAGTCCTTCAAAGCTATCACTATTAGTTAATAGTATTGTAAATATGAAAGTTAGTTCAGCAATTAATCAGCTTAAATTTTCTTCTAAAAGAATATCAAAAACAATACTAAAAGTTTTAAATGCTGCTATCGCAAATGCCGAGAATAACAAACAACTAGATATAGATAAACTATTTGTAAAAGAAGCATTTGTAGGAAAAAGTTTAAGAATGAAAAGATGGAGACCTAGAGCTAAAGGAAGAGCCGCATCTATCATTAAACCGTTTAGTAAAGTAACTATAGTTCTTGAAGAAAGATCTGAAATAAAAAAGGAAAAAAAATAATGGGACAAAAAGTTAATCCTTACGGTATTAGGCTTGGTATTAATAAAACTTGGTCATCAAGATGGTTTTCAAAAAACCAATACACTAAATTGCTTCATCAAGATTTAAGAATTAAAAACTACGTTGAGAAAAAATTAAAAAATGCAAGCATATCTAAGATTAATATAGAAAGAGCAGCAAAAAAATTAAGACTTTCAATTTACAGTTCTAGACCCGGTATTATTATCGGAAAAAAAGGTGCTGATATCGAAACATTAAAAAATGATCTTTCAAAAATGTCAAACCTTGAAGTTTTTTTAGATATTAAAGAAGTTAGAAAGCCAGAAGTTGAAGCAAAATTAGTTGCTGAAAATATTGCTTCACAATTAGAGAAAAGAATTTCATTTAGAAGAGCAATGAAAAAAGCTGTTCAATCTGCGATGAGATTAGGAGCGAAAGGAGTTAAGGTTGTTTGTAGTGGAAGATTAGGTGGGGCTGAAATAGCAAGAACTGAAAAATATCATGAAGGAAGTGTTCCACTTCATACACTTAGAGGGGATATAGATTACTCTACAGCTGAAGCTGAAACAACATACGGAATTTGTGGAATTAAGGTCTGGATTAATAAAGGTGAGATATTGTTAAAGGATCCATACGCAAGTGAAAAAAAACAAATTGATCAAGGTAGTGTCAGATAATGAATATGTTATCTCCTAAAAAAACAAAATTTAGAAAACAGTTTAAAGGTAGAATACATGGCAGTTCTAAAGGAAATTATAAATTAAACTATGGTAGTTTTGGTCTTAAGGCTATGGAACCTGAGAGGGTTACATCTAGACAGATTGAAGCTGCAAGAAAAGCAATCACAAGATATTTAAAAAGAGCTGGAAGAATGTGGATTAGAATATTTCCTGATGTACCAGTCTCAAAAAAACCTGCTGAGGTTAGAATGGGCAAAGGTAAAGGTTCAATTGAATATTGGGCTTGTAGGGTTAAGCCAGGAAGAATTATGTTTGAAGTTGACGGCGTTAATATAAATGATGCTAGAAAAGCCATGACTCTTGCTGCTGCAAAACTTCCAATTAAATGTAAATTTGTTGAAAGAAATATATAATGAACAAAAAAAATAGTCTAGATAGCAAAAAAATCCAAGAAGAAATATTAAACCTAAAAAAATTAATATTAAATTTGAATTTTCAAAAATCTTCTGGTCAATTAGAGAAGACATCTCAAATCAGAAATACTAAAAAAGAGATTGCTAGATTAAAAACTAAACTATCAAATACAAATGGAGTTAAGAATGCCTAAGAGAGTTTTATCTGGTATAGTTGTTTCTTCAAATTCTAATAAAACGATAACTGTTGATGTTACTAGAAGAATTAGACATAAACTTTATAAAAAAATTATTAGACAAACTAAAAAATATCACGCCCATGATGAAAATAACGAATTTAGTGTTGGAGATACTGTATCTATAATAGAGTCAAAGCCTATTTCTAAATTAAAAAAATGGAAAGTCTTGTCTAATACTGGAGATAAAACATGATACAGATGCAATCAAATCTTTTTGTAGCTGATAATTCTGGAGCTAGAAAAATTCAATGTATAAAGGTTTTAGGTGGATCTAAAAGGAGATCCGCTTCAATAGGTGACATAATTGTAGTTTCAATTAAAGACGCACTTCCAAGAGCAAAAGTAAAAAAAGGTGATGTTTATAAAGCTGTAGTAGTTAGAACATCAAAAGATTTTAAAAGATCAGACGGTACAGCAATAAGGTTTGATAAAAACGCAGCTGTTTTATTAGATAAACAAGAGGAGCCAATAGCAACAAGAATATTTGGACCAGTTACTAGAGAACTTAGAGGCAAAAAATTTATGAAAATAATTAGCTTAGCACCTGAGGTAATATAATGAGTATAAAATTTAAATTAAAAAAAGGTGATGAAGTCATTGTCTTAACTGGAAAAGACAAAGGTAAAACTGGAAAGATTATTAAAATGATCCCAAAACAAAATAAAGCTATAGTTTCTGAAATAAATAAAGTTAAGAAAAATCAAAAACCAGATAATAATCAGCCTGGAGGTATTATTGATAAAGAAATGCCTATGCATATCTCTAATCTTTCATTCTATGATACAAATTTAAAAAAAGGAATAAAAATAGGTTATAAAATAGATAAAGACAAAAAACTTAGAATAAACAAATCATCAGGAAAAGAGATTTAAATGACAAGACTTTTAGATCAATATAACAACCAAATTAAAAGTGAATTAAAAACAAAGCTTGGATTAAAGAATACTTTTGAAGTTCCAAAGATTCAGAAAATTATTTTAAACATGGGGGTTGGTGAAGGAAAAGATGATTCTAAATTAATTGATAAGGCTCTTGAAGATTTAACTCTTATATCAGGACAAAAAGCAATTAAAACAAAATCAAAAAAAGCTATATCTGGTTTCAAAATTAGAGAAGGTATGCCTCTTGGTGTAAAAGTAACTTTAAGAAATAAAATAATGTATGAGTTTCTCGATAGATTAGTTAATATTGCGATACCAAGAATACGAGATTTTAGAGGTTTAAATCTAAAAAGTTTTGACGGTAATGGTAATTTCTCAATGGGTATTAAAGAACACGTTATATTTCCAGAAATTAACTTTGATAAAGTAGATAAAATAAGAGGTATGGACATTACAATTTGTACTTCTGCAAAAAATAATAATGAGGCATTAGAATTATTAAAAAGTTTTAATATGCCTTTTAATGATAATAAAATTAATTAAGGAGAAAAATGGCAAAACTGAGCTCAATCCAAAAAAACTTATTTAGACAAAAACTAATTCAGAAATACAGAAGTAAAAGAGAAGTTCTTAAATCAAAAATTAAAAATAAGAATATCTCTTTAGAAGAAAGAATATCTTATCAGAATAAACTTAATGATCTCCCAAGAAATGGATCCTCAATTAGACATAGAAATAGATGTGAAATAACTGGTAGGCCAAGAGGTAATTATAGAAAATTTGGATTATCAAGAATAAAACTAAGGGAACTTTCAATGACTGGTGATTTACCAGGAGTTGTAAAGTCAAGTTGGTAGGAGGATATTATGGCTTTTAACGACTCTCTTTCAGATATGCTAGCTAGAATTAAAAATGCCCATCAAGCAAATAAAGTTTCAACTTTATGTCTCAAATCAAAATTGAATATGAATGTTCTTAGTGTACTTAAAGATGAGGGATATATTAGAGATTTCAAAGATATCGAAGAAAGAAAAGGCATTAGTTCAATTCAAATCGATTTAAAATATTATAATGGTAATCCTGTTATAAAAAAAATAAAAAGAATTTCTAAACCAGGTATCAGAAAATATTCTAAAATTAGTGAATTAAATAAACCTTTTGGAGGATTAGGTATATCAATTCTTTCCACTCCAAAAGGGGTAATGTCAGATCATCAAGCAAAGAAAAATAATGTTGGTGGCGAAGTTTTATGCGAGGTTTTCTAATGTCAAGAATAGCAAAAAATCCTATTAAAATATCCAAAGAAACTGAATGCAGCTTCAAAGAAGGTATTTTTTCTGCAAAAGGTAAATTAGGTCAAATTCAAATAAATATAAATTCTGACTACAATGTTAATATAAATGAAGATGAAGTCACCGTACATCCTATAAATGAAGTAAATAATGACCCAAATTGGGGCACTACAAGAGCCATAGTAGCAAATATAATCAATGGTGTAACAAATGGTTTTAGTAAAACACTGGAATTAAATGGAACAGGTTACAGAGCAAGCGTTTCAGGTTCAAAATTAAAGTTAGAACTCGGATATAGCCATGACATAAATTTTGAAATTCCGACTGATGTAAAAATTGAATGCCCAAAACAAAATTTAATTAAACTTACTAGTATTAATAAAGAAAAATTAGGTGCAGCAGCAGCTAAGATAAGATCTTTTAGAAAACCAGAACCATTTAAAGGAAAAGGAATAAAATATATTGACGAATATATTTTTAGAAAAGAAGGTAAAAAGAAATAATCATGAAAGATAGAAAAGAAAGAATTAGATACAAAGCAAAAAAAGTATCAAACAGAAAGAGATTGACCGTGTTTAGATCAAATAATCACATTTACGCACAGTTAATTGATGACGAAATGGGTGTAACATTAGCAAGTTCATCATCACTAGAAAAATCGATAAAGGAAAAAAATCTTTCAAGAAAAGAGTTGGCTGAGCTGATTGGCAAAAATATTGCAAAAAAAATAATTTCCAAAGGTATAGAGAAAGTAGCCTTTGATAGAGGTAAATATAAATATCATGGATTAATAAAAATACTTGCTGAAGCGGCAAGGGTAGAAGGTCTTAATTTTTAGAGGTATATATGTTTGATAATGATAAATCTGAATTAACTGAACATTTAGTCACAATCAATAGAGTAGCAAAGGTTGTTAAGGGCGGTAGAAGATTTGGTTTTGCAGCTATTATGATAGTTGGCGATAACAAAGGTAGAGTAGGGATTGGAACTGGTAAAGCAAAAGAAGTTCCAGAAGCAGTAAAAAAAGCAACTGAAAACGCAAAAACTAAGATGATCAGAGTTCATCTTAAAGAAAATAGAACTATTCATCATGATACAATTGGACGTTTTGGTGCTGGAAAAGTAATTCTAAGATCTGCTGCTCCAGGAACTGGTATTATTGCAGGTGGACCAATGAGAGCATTATTTGAGTCTTTAGGTATAAAAGATGTAGTTGCTAAATCTACTGGAACGTCCAATCCTCATAATATGTTAAAGGCAACATTAAATGCTTTCAAAATGTCAGAATCACCCAAATCTGTGGCTGCAAAAAGATCAAAAAAAATTAATGAAATAAATAACAGTAAGAATAATTAAATATGAAAATTAACGAATTAAAATCTACATTGACTTCAAGTAAAAAAAGTAAAAGAAGGGGAAGAGGATCTGGATCAGGTTTAGGAAAAACTTCTGGAAGAGGAGTAAAAGGTCAGAAATCAAGATCTGGTGTTTCTATAAATGGTTTTGAAGGCGGTCAAATGCCAATATATAGACGTTTACCAAAAAGGGGTTTTAAAAACCCTTTTAAAATCAAAATTCAAAATATTAGTTTTAATACCATTAACAATTTAATTAAAAAATATAAACTAGATCCAAAACAAATAAATGAAGAAGATTTATTTAACAAAAAATTATTTAAAAAATCTAAAGGATTATTAAAATTATTAAACGTTGGTAAACCTGAAAATACTACCAATCTAGAAATTTCTTATGCGTCAAAAAAAGCAATAGAAAATTTGGAAAAAAATGGTGGTAAAATTAAATTAACAAAGAAGTAAATGGCAACTGCTGCAGATAGATTAGCAAATAATTTAAATTTTGGTGCTCTTGGTAAAGCTACAGAACTGAGGCAAAGATTATTATTTACTTTAGGGGCACTAATTGTTTTTAGACTAGGTACTTTCTTACCAATTCCAGGAATTAACCCACTAGCTCTTCAACAATTTTTTGAACAACAATCATCAGGTATTTTAGGTATTTTTGATACTTTTTCTGGAGGTGCATTGGGAAGGATGGGTATATTTGCTTTAGGAGTAATGCCTTACATTTCTTCATCAATAATCATGACATTAATGCAATCAGCAATTCCCTTCCTTAAGTCTCTAAAAGAACAAGGCTCAAAAGGCAGAAGACAATTACTTCAATATACCAGATATGCGACTGTTATTATTGCTGCTGTTCAAGGTTATGGGGTATCAATTGGTTTAGAGTCAATGCAGACAACATATGGCAACATCGTGTTTGAACCAGGACTCTTCTTTAGATTAACAACAGTGATAACTTTAGTGGGTGGAACAATATTTTTGATGTGGTTAGGTGAGCAAATATCTTCAAGAGGTGTTGGAAACGGTATATCACTGATAATTACAGCGGGAATTATTGCAAACTTACCTAGTGCATTTGTTAGTACTCTGCAATTAGGTAGAACTGGTGAATTAAGTATAGCTTTCATTTTAGGTATTTTGATCTTAATATTACTCTTAATAATATTTATTGTATTTGTTGAGAAAGCTCAAAGAAGATTACCCGTTCAATATCCAAAAAGGCAAGTTGGAAATAAAATTTACGGAGGTCAAAGCTCACATTTACCTCTTAAAATAAATACAGCTGGTGTAATTCCTGTAATTTTTGCATCTTCAATTCTCCTTCTACCTAATACAATGTCTGGATTTGGCGCTGGTTCTTCAAGTGATATATTTATATTTATTTCTAGTTACTTAGGTAGAGGACAACCTTTGTATTTAGCATTCTATGCAGCAATGATTATATTTTTTGGTTTTTTTTATACTTCAATAGTTTTTAATCCTGATGAACAAGCAGAAAATTTAAGAAAATATGGAGGCTTTATTCCAGGTATAAGGCCTGGAGAAAATACTGCTAAATATATTGAATTTGTCTTGATAAGATTAACAACTATTGGCACAATTTATTTAACATTTGTTGCATTGTTGCCAGAATTTTTGCTATCAAGAACCTCTATACCATTTTACCTTGGAGGAACTGCGTTATTAATTGTTGTTGTTGTTATGATTGATTTTATCACTCAAGTTCAATCACATCTATTCCAACATCAATATGAGGGATTACTTAAAAAAACTAAGTTAAAAGGTAGAAGATAAAGTTGAACAACTTAATTTTTTTTGGCCCTCCTGGAGCAGGAAAGGGCACTCAGGCAAGCATAATATCTGATTATTTAAAAGTGCCTCATCTTTCAACAGGTGATATTTTAAGAAAAAAATTATTGGATAAAGATGATCTTGCAAACAAGTTAAAAATTATAATGTCTTCAGGAAATTTAGTATCTGATGATATCCTTAATTCTATTGTTTCATCAAGATTAAAAAAAGAGTCAGATAATGGCTTTATATTAGATGGCTATCCTAGAACTTTAAAGCAATCTCAATTTCTTGATAGTTTTCTATTAGAAACATCAAGTAAAATAAATTATATATTTAATATTCAAATTAACTTTTCAATTTTGAAGGAAAGAATTTTAAAAAGATCTTCTGAAGAAAGTAGAGATGATGACAAAATCGATGTTATTGAGACTAGATATAATGAATATATTAATTCAACTCAAAAAGTATCCAACTTCTACAAAGATAAATATTCTTCTATTTTTTATGAAATAGACGGATCATTACAAATTAATGAAATTACTGAGAAAATTAAGCAAATAATAAAAAAATCATGAAAATCTGCCAAAATTTTAGATATCTTTTCTTGACTAAATATATAATTATCATGTATTCACCCTCATTCATTTTTTTTGGATTTCTGTATGGCTAGAATATCAGGTGTTAACATTCCTACTAATAAAAAAGTAAACATAGCTCTTACGTACATATTTGGAATAGGAAAAAAAATAGCTACTGATATATGTAATACCGCATCTATTGATGTTACCAAGCGAGTAAGCGAATTAAACGATGATGAAATTAATAAAATTCGAGATATAATTGACAATGGCTACTCTGTTGAAGGAGATTTAAGAAGAAAGATTTCTCTTGATATAAAAAGATTAAATGATTTGGGTTGTTACAGAGGATTAAGACACCGAAAAAAATTACCTGTGAGAGGACAAAGAACTCACACAAATGCTAGAACAAGAAAAGGTAAAGCAGTTGCAATTGCTGGAAAGAAAAAAGTTACAAAAGGTTAGCATGGTTGAAAAGAAAAAATCAAAAGTAAAGAAAAAATTGTCATCAGGAGTTGCTCATATTGTTTCATCCTTTAACAATACAATTATAACTATTACTGATGAAAAGGGAAATGCATTAGCTTGGTCATCTTCAGGTCATAAAGGCTTTAAAGGATCAAGAAAATCAACACCATATGCAGCTCAAATAGCAGCAGAAGATGTTGGGAATAAGGCTAAGGAATATGGTTTAAAAAATCTTAAAGTTGAAGTTTCTGGTCCTGGTTCTGGGAGAGAATCAGCTTTAAGATCTCTACAGTCAATTGGATACGTCATTACTTCAATTAAAGATGTCACTCCAATACCTCATAATGGTTGTAGGCCAAGAAAAAGAAGAAGAGTTTAAAAAAGGAGCATTTACGTGTTACAAAAAAATTGGAGTGAATTAATTAAACCTACTAAGATGGAAGTCAATGTAGAAGAAAGTAATGGAAGAATAGGTAAACTAACTGCAGAACCACTAGAACGTGGATTTGGTCTAACGTTAGGTAATTCAATAAGAAGAATATTACTTTCATCATTACAAGGTGCAGCTATTACTTCAGTAAAAATAAAAGGTGTGGTTCATGAATTTTCAACAATACCTGGTGTTAAAGAAGATTTAACTGACATACTTTTAAACTTAAAATCTGTGGGAGTAAAAGTGCACTCTCCAGGACTAAAAAAAATGTATCTTAAATCAACTGGCTCAGGTGAGTTGAGAGCAGGAAATTTTGAAACAGATTCTGAAACTGAAATCATGAATCCCGATCAGTTGATCATGACTCTTGATACTAATGCAGACATTGAAATTGAAGCAAATGTAGAGACTGGAAAGGGATATGTTTCTGCAGAGGTTGCTGAAGATGAAGATAAAATTATAGGAGAGATCAAATTGGATGCAATGTTTAGTCCTGTTGTTAAAGCATCATACAAAGTAGAAAATAGTAGGGTTGGACAAGTTACTGATTTTGATAAGTTAATTTTTGAAGTTGAAACCAATGGAGCAATTTCTCCAGATGATGCTATTGCTTTAGCAGCAAGAATTCTGCAAGACCAATTACAACCTTTTATTAATTTTGATGAACCTGAAGTATTACCTGATCAATCTAATGTTGAAGCTTTATCTTTCAATTCAAATTTATTAAAAAAGGTTGAAGAGCTAGAGCTGTCAGTTAGATCAGCTAATTGTCTAAAAAATGATAATATTATCTACATTGGGGATCTAGTACAAAAATCTGAGTCTGAAATGTTAAGAACACCTAACTTTGGAAGAAAGTCTCTAAATGAAATTAAAGAGGTTCTTCAACAAATGGAGTTAAATTTAGGGATGTCCGTTCCTGATTGGCCACCCGAAAATATTGACGAATTAGCTAAGAAATATGAGGATCCTTTTAATAAATAATTATTATGAAACATAATATAAAAAATAAAAAATTAAATAAAACTTCTTCTCATAGAAAAGCAATGTTTATGAATATGTCAAATGCACTTATTAAACATGAGCAGATTACAACTACTTTAGCAAAGGCAAAAGAACTTAGAAGATTTGTCGAAAAAATAGTAACATTGGGTAAAAAAGGTAGTTTGTTATCACGAAGAAAAACTGTTTCTATTTTACAAGATCAAAAAATGTCAAAAAAAGTTTTTGATGTTCTTGCTGAAAGGTATAAGAATAGAGCTGGTGGTTACACTCGTATTATAAAACTTGGAAACAGATTTGGTGATAATGCACCTACAGCGGTAATAGAATTTGTTGACAGAGATGAAAATGCTAAAGGACAAGACAGCGGCCCTGTTATTGAAAAAAAATCTACTGAAGAAGTAGAGCCACAACCTCAAATTTAGAAACTATTGTTCAACATATTTTTTATAGCAACTGGTGGTGCAACAGGGGCTGTCTTGAGATATATCTTAACCAGCTTCAGCAAAAATTTATTTACATCCAGTATCTACGGTACACTTTCTGTAAATATTTTAGGTTCTTTTTTAATTGGATATCTAATTACCTCTGATTATGCAAAAAGTTTATCTGAAGATTTCGTAAAGTTTTTTTTAATAATTGGCTTACTTGGTTCCTTTACAACTTTTTCTGCCTTTTCTTATGAAGTAGTAAATTTAATAAATTCAAAAAAAATGTTTATATCTTTTTTTTATATCTTTATTTCAATTCTTATGTGCATCTTGTATTTGTTGAAGTGTAATCAATTTAAACCCTATTTAATGTAATTTAAATAGGTTACCAAAACCATCAATTTTTTGATTAATATTAGATAATCTTAATGAATCCCAAATAATAGCTTGATTACACTTCAACAAATACAAGATGCACATAAGAAAATTTTACCTTATGTTAATTATACACCATTAATTAATTCTAATTTCTTATCAAAAAATACTACAGTAAAACTAAAGTTAGAAAATTTTCAAATCACTGGTTCATTTAAGTTAAGAGGCGCTGTTAATAAACTTCTTTCTTTAAGTGAAGATGACAAAAACAAAGGAGTCATTGCAGTTTCTACAGGCAATCACGGCAAAGGTGTTGCTTATGCTTCAAAAGTATTAGGCATTCAATCAACAATATATATGTCTTCAATGGTACCAGAATATAGAAAAGAGGCTATTGAAAAATTAGGAGCTAAAGTAGAAATTATTGGAAAGAATAGTGATGAAGCTGATTTGTATGCTAAACAAATTGCGAAAGAAAAAAATATCCCATTAATTCATCCTTTTGATGATGAAGATATTATAATAGGCCAAGGTACAGTTGGACTTGAAATGCTTACTGAATTTCCTGAAGTTGATACAGTAATTATACCAACATCTGGTGGCGGTCTTATATCTGGAATTGCTCAGGCTATTAAACTTCAAAAACCTAACACAAAAATTATTGCCGTATCTATGGAAAGAGGCCCTTCAATGTATGAAAGTCTAAAAGAGGGTAAGCCTGTTGATGTAGAAGAAACTGAAACTTTAGCCGATTGTTTAGGAGGTAGTATTGGTTTAGATAATAAATTTACATTTAATATTGTACAACAATACGTTGATGACTTTGTTTTAGTAAGTGAAGAAAAAATAGCTGAGGGAATTAGAATTAACTTTTTAGAACATAAAATTGTATCTGAAGGTGCTGCAGCAACAAGTGTTATGGTTGTTAAAGAAAAATTAACATCGCACTTAGGAAAAAATATAATTTGTTTAATTTGTGGTGGAAATATTGACTCGGAACTATTTAATAAAGTTTTAAGCCATGCTCATCCTTAATAAAAATGATATTATTCAACATGTAAATTTGAATAAAAATCTCATACCAATAATAGAGGAGGCTTTCATAAGTTTATCAAAGGGATTGGTAATGATGCCACCTATAATGAGAATTGATATTGAAAAATATCATGGTGAATCAGATGTTAAAGCTGCATACGTTGAAGGTCTTGATAGTTTTGCAATAAAAATTGCCTCAGGTTTTTTTGATAATCCAAAACTTGGTTTGCCATCTAGTAATGGACTGATGGTTTTATTAGATTCAAAGACTGGAGTTGTAAAATCTGTTTTATTAGATGAAGGTTATCTTACAGATACTAGAACAGCTATAGCAGGAGCAATAGCTACAAAATATTTATCAAATCAAAATGCTAATTCTGTTGGTATTATTGGGGCTGGAATTCAAGCCAAATTACAACTTCAAGCAATAATGTTAGTTAGAAAAATAAATAAAATTATAGTCTGGGCAAGAGATGAGACAAAAGTGAATCAATTTATAGAAAGTTTCAAAAATTTAGATATAGATTTGTATACAGCTTCTTCTTGCAAAGAATTGGCAAGCTTATCAGAAATAATTGTTACAACGACTCCTAGTAAAAAACCGCTTTTGGAATTTGATTGGATAAATAAAGGAACTCACATAACAGCAATGGGATCAGATGCAGAACAAAAAAACGAATTAGATCCTCAGATGTTAAAACATTGTGATCAATATGTACCTGACAATCAATTACAAACAAGTGTTATGGGTGAATTACATCATGCTTTAAAACAAAATATAATTTCTTCCAAAGAAAAATTTAATGAACTCGGCGATATAATTAACGATCCAAGTTTAGGAAGAAAAAATAAAGAAGATATAACTATATGTGATTTGACAGGAACTGGTGTACAAGATACTGCAATAGCTAGATTTGCTTATAATCTTTGTAAAAAAAATAATTTAGGCATCAATATTTAATTTATGAGTCAAGTAATAGTAAAAAAAACGTCTGATTATTTCAAATCAAAAGGAGTTGTCTTACCTAGTATAAGTGAACTTCAAGATCCTCAAATTATTAATGATGATATTAAAAATTCTCTAAAAAAAATAAATAATAATGATATCAATCCTCTTAACCTTTTTAGAGTTCATTGGTTTAATAAAAGAGATCAATCAGGTTTTGGAAATGAGCCTGAATATATTGTGCTTCCAACAGAATTCACAGGTGTAAAGGCAAAGATAATTGTAAATATGGGACGATATTTTCCCTTAATAACAGCTCATAAAGTTTTGGCAGCTTACGGTTGTTTGCTTCCAAGAATATTGAATGGCACTTTTGATTATGAAAAACATAAAGCGGTTTGGCCTTCTACAGGAAATTATTGTAGGGGTGGAGTGGCAATATCTCGGATAATGGGTCTTAATAGTATTGCAATACTTCCTGAAGGAATGAGTAATGAGAGATTTGAATGGTTGAATAATTGGGTTGAAGATAAAAAAAATATCATCAAGACAAAAGGCTCAGAAAGTAATGTTAAAGAAATATATGATGCTTGTAATGAACTAAAAAAAAATAATCAAAATGATATAATAAATCAATTTGATGAGTATTATAATTACGGTATTCATCGTTCTGTAACTGGTCCATCGTTTGAAAAATCATTTCTTAAAGTTAAAGGTAGCAGCAATTTAACTCCTAGGTTTTACGTAAGTGCTTCAGGATCTAGTGGTACTCTAGCAGCAGGAGATTATCTTAAAGACAAATTACAGACTAAGATTGCAGTTGTTGAAGCTTTGGAGTGTCCAACATTGCTTCATGGAGGTTATGGTGAACATAATATACAAGGAATTGGTGATAAACACATTCCCCTTATTCATAATGTAATGAATACAGATTTTGTCGTAGATGTTTCTGATCAAGCTACCAATAATTTAAATATGATTTTTAATACTGCAATTGGAAAAAATTTTTTAATTGAGAAAAAAAATTTTGACCCTGATTTTGTTTCTCGACTTCCTGAATTTGGTTTCTCAGCAATAGCAAATATATTAGCATCAATAAAACTAGCTAAATATATGGATTTAAATAGTGATGACGCAATTATAACGGTTGCTACTGATGGTGCAGATTTATATATGTCAGAGTTAAACAAGACCATTGCTGATTTTAAAAATAATTATGATGAAATAGTTTGTGCTGAACTATTTGGAAAACACTTATCAGGAATATCTACTGATAATATGCTTGAACTCTCTCACATCGATAAGAAAAGAATATTTAATTTAGGGTACTTTACTTGGGTAGAGCAACAAGGAGTTAGTCTTGAAGAATTTGAAAAAAGAAAAGATCAAAAATTTTGGAATTCACATTATGAATATATGCTTTCTCTAGACAATAAGATTAAAGAATTTAATAATATGTAGGTTATGAAAACTCAGTCATTACATAACCAATTAGTAGAATGGCGTCATGATCTTCATATGCATCCACAATTAAGTTTTGAAGAAGAGTACGCTGCAGCAAAAGTATCAACACTTCTAAAAGAGTTTGGAATAGAAGTTCATTCTGGTATCGCCAGAACTGGAGTAGTTGGAATTTTAAAAAAAGGAAATAGTTCAAAATCAATAGGTATAAGAGCTGACATGGATGCTCTTCCTATACATGAAACTAATAAGTTTAGTTATAAGTCCAAGTTTGATAACAGAATGCATGCATGTGGACATGACGGTCACACAACAATGTTATTAGGTGCAGCAAAATATTTATCAGAAAAAGGTAACTTTAACGGCACAGTATATTTTATTTTTCAACCTGATGAAGAAAATACTTTTGGTGCAAGAACAATGATAGATGAGGGCTTGTTTGATAAATTTAACATTGATGAAGTTTATGCTATGCACAATATTCCTAACATGGAAATTGGAACATTTGGTACTAGAAAAGGGGCAATCACAGCAAGTGAAAATTTATTCGAAATTGAAATAAAAGCCAAAGGTGGGCACGCTGCATTGCCTCATATGGGGGTAGATGCAATAACTGTTGGCTCTCAAATAGCAGTAGCACTTCAATCGATAGTCTCTAGGAAATTAAATCCTGCAGATAATGGTATAGTTTCTATTACTGAATTTATAACCGATGGTAAAAAAAACGTTCTGCCAGGTATGGTTAAAATGACTGGTGATGCAAGAGCTTTATCAAAAGAAACAAATGAAAAAATTGCTTCAAAAATGTTACAAATCGTCGAAGGCATTTGCAATGCACATGGTGTTAGTGGTAGTGTTAAATATGAAACAGCCTGTCCTGTAACCTTTAATTCAAAAAACCAAACTGAGTCTGCAACAAAAGCTGCAGTTTCATTACTTGGTAACGATAAATGTAATGGTGATATTGAACCACGTTTATTCTCAGAAGATTTTTCTGTTATGGCAAATGAAAAACCTGGCTGCTTTGTTTTAATGGGTAACGGCACATCAGAGCAGCATTCTAGACCTTTACATGCTGACAATTATGATTTTAATGACGAATTATTAGTCATAGGTTCTTCATATTGGATTGAATTGGTAGAACAACAATTAAAATAAATGTTTTCTGAAAATTTAAATAAATTAAAGAAAAAAATGTCTGAGAATAATATTGATCTCTCAATTATAACAGATGATGACTCGATATATTATTTCACAGGATACCATGACTTCCTTCATATGGATTTTTATCGACCAACATTATTAGTTGTTTCAAATGATCA
>CACHLW010000013.1 GCA_902580765.1 uncultured Alphaproteobacteria bacterium
AATCAAATACAACCATCAAGTATAGATTTGTCATTGAGTGAAGAATGTTATCAGGTAAAGCATAGTTTTTTATCATACAATTCGAAAGTAAGAGATAAATTAAAAGATCTAACTATTAGAAAAATAAATTTAAATAAAAAATTTATATTTAGAAAAAATAAAACTTATATTGTTAGACTTAACGAGTGTCTAAATTTACAAAATAATATATTTGGGCACTGTAATCCTAAAAGTAGTACTGGAAGATTAGATATTTTTTGTAGATCTCTTGTTGACTATGCTGAAGAGTATGAAAAAATACCTAATAATTATAAAGGTGAAATTTTTTTAGAAGTTACATCAAGATCTTTTGATGTAGCACTAGAAAAAAATAATTGTTTAAATCAATTAAGACTGGTCAGTAAAAAACATAATTATATGACCGATAGACAACTAATTAATATTAATAGAAGTCAAAAAATATCTAATCAAATTAAAAATAATATTGATAGTGGATTAAAGTTATCAGTAGATTTAGCTGGATCAAAAATTATTGCTTATGTTGCAAAAAAAAATACTCCTATTCTAGATTTTTCTAGAATTAAATCACATAAAATCAATGATTTTTGGAATAAAATTTCAAACAAGCATAAAAAATTAATTATAGAAAAAAATAAGTTTTATATTTTAAAATCAAAAGAGAAAGTTATTATACCTCCAAATTTAGCTGGTGAAATGATACCATATGATACGGGTATTGGAGATTTCAGAGCACATTATGCAGGTTTTTTTGATCCAGGTTTTGGTTTGTCTAATGGCTCATATGCTGTATTAGAAGTCAAAACAAATGAAGTACCTTTTTTATTAGAAGATGGTCAAACTATAGCTAGAATTAAATATGAAAAGTTGAACAAAAATAGTAATGTTGTATACGGAAAAAAAATTAAATCAAACTATCAAAATCAAGGTTTAAAATTAAGTAAACATTTTAAATAAAATGAAAAAAATATTAATTATTAATGGCCCTAACCTAAATCTTTTAGGAAATAGAGAAGACGATATTTATGGAAAAGACAGTTTAGATAAAATTAAATCTGATTGTGAAAAAAAAGGTATAGAGAAGAAATTGGAAATTATTTTTTTTCAATCTAATAATGAAGGAGAAATAATTGATAAGATTCATGAAGTGAATGATAAATTTGATGGTTTGATTATTAATCCAGCAGCATTTACTCATTCATCAATTGCCATTCTAGATTCATTAAGAGCAATAAATAAACCTAAGATAGAAATTCATCTCTCAAATATTTATTCAAGAGAAGAATATAGAAAAAAGAGCATTACTTCTGAAGGAGTACATGGATTAATTTGTGGATTTGGTGGAAATAGTTATCTTCTAGGAATTGAAGCAATACACAAATTAATTTATAAATAAGTATGACAAAAATTGAAAAAACAGATTTAGAGAATATTAAATTAATCGTTAAAGAAGCAAACATCAATAATGTTGCTAAAATAAAAATAAAAAAAAATGATTATGAAATTGAGATTACCTCAAATGACTTCGTTGAAAACAATGTTTCCGTTCAAAGAATAGAAAAAAATACTGAAGTTAAAGAGGTTGAAAATACAAATGAAGTTGTAAATGAAGATAATTTAGTTAAATCTCCAATGGTAGGAGTTGCTTATCTTTCTGCTGATCCAAATTCGCAACCTTATGTTAAAGTTGGTCAACATGTTAAAGCAGGTGATACTTTATTGTTAATCGAAGCAATGAAAACTTTTAATGAAATCAAAGCTCCTAGATCTGGTATTATCAAAAAAATAGTTACGTTGAATAGCCAGCCCGTTGAATATGGTGATACTCTTATAATTTTTGAATAATGTTCAAAAAAATACTGATTGCTAATAGAGGCGAAATTGCTTTACGTGTTCTTAGAGCTTGCAGAGAATTAGGAATAAAAACTGTAGCAATTCACTCTGATGTTGATGAAAGTGCAATGCATGTAAGAATGGCAGATGAAAGTATTTGTGTCGGACCAGCCTCTGCACAATCTAGTTATTTAAATATACCTGCAATTATAACTGCTGCAACATTAACTGATGTAGATGCAATTCATCCTGGATATGGTTTTTTAAGTGAAAATCAAAGGTTTGCTGAAATTATTGAAGAACACAATATTAAATTTATTGGGCCAAGATCAGAACATATCAAAATGATGGGTAACAAAATTGATGCAAAAAAAATAATGGATGAAACTGGGGTGCCAACAGTAAAAGGTATAAATGACTTAAGCGATAAAAATATAATTGAAGAATTTATAAAAAAAGTAAAATATCCAATTATAGTAAAAGCAGCGAGTGGTGGTGGTGGAAAAGGAATGAGAATTGTCACAGAAGAAGATGATTTGAATAAAGCTATAAATGAAGCAAAAATAGAAGCAAAAAAATCATTTAATGATGAAAATGTTTATTTAGAAAAATTTTTAACATCTCCTAAACATATTGAAATTCAAGTTCTTTGTGATTCATTTGGAAATGTTGTTACTCTTGGAGAAAGAGATTGCTCAATTCAAAGGAAGCATCAAAAACTTATTGAAGAAAGTCCAAGTTCAGTTCTAACAAATGAAAATAGAGAAAAAATTTCTGAACTTTGTAGAAAATCTATGAAAGAAATAGGATATGAAGGAGTTGGTACATTAGAATTTCTATATGAAAATAATGAATTTTATTTTATGGAGATGAATACACGATTACAAGTTGAACACCCAGTAACAGAAATGGTTACCGGAATAGATCTTGTTAAGGAGCAAATTCTCGTTGCTAATGGTCAAAAACTTACAATAAAACAGGAAGATATAAAACTTATAGGTAGTTCAATTGAATGTCGAATTAATGCTGAACATCCAGAGAGTTTTATACCATCACCTGGTAAGATAACACAATATCATCAACCAGGAGGACTTGGTATTCGAGTAGACTCAGCTGTTTACGATGGATACTCAATTCCATCCCATTATGATAGTATGATTGGGAAGCTAATTACCTACGGCGCAACAAGATCAGAAGCTTTAAAAAAAATGAATAGAGCATTAGAAGAATATGTAATTATGGGAATAAATACGAATATTCAACTACATCAAAAAATTATTCAAACTGATGAGTTTAAAAGAGGAAGTTACAACATTAATTTTATGTCAAATTTAATTGAGTAAAATAATTGATTTAAACAGCTTAATAGAATTTTATAAAAAAGCTTACTTTCCGATGGCTGATAGTAAGCATTCTAAAGAAATAAAATTTTATAAACCCAAATTAAGATTTATCATTCCAATTTCAAACTTTCATTATCCAAAGAAACTTTTTAGTGAGTTTAAAAAAACAAAATATAATTTTAAAATTGATCAAAATTTTGCAAAAGTTATAGAGTTATGCAAAGATATCAAAAGAAAAGATCAAGATACTTGGATTAATGAAATTATTTTGGATACATATATTGAATTACATAAAATTGGTAAATGTCACAGTGTAGAATGTTATGAAGACGAGAATCTAATTGGTGGTTTATATGGTTTACATATAGGATCATGTTTTTTTGGTGAAAGCATGTTTAGTTTAAAGACCAATACAAGTAAGTTTTGTCTACTTTATTTATTGGCAATATTGAAAAAAAATAATTTTTCCATTTTAGATTCACAGTTTTTCAATCCTCATTTAGTTCAGTTTGGAGCATATGAGATAGAAACTGAAATTTATGAAAATAAACTAAAAGATAGTTTAGAGATTGAAAGTTTTTTTAGGGAAATTAATAATTTTCAAGAAGTCTTATCGTTACTACAATCAACTAACCAAAGATCATAAATAGGATTTTCTAATGGAGTAACATCGGGGGAAGAAGAAATCATCCAGCCTTTATAGATATTAATATTTTCATTATTGATAGTATCGTAGACATCTAACAAAACATAATCTTCAGGAATTTCAGTTGGAGGAGTACTACCGCAATACAAAACTTCAATATTTAAAGTTTCCCATGATATTTTTGAACTTACCAAAATATCTTTTGTAGAAACTTTATTAGTGGTTTTATTTAATAACTTTAAAGAAGCATATTTTTTTTCAATAGTCTCAGCAGAAACAGTTAATGGTAAGAGAAAAAAAAATGTTACTCTAATTAGGAGTCCAAGATTTATATTCTTCTTCTTTTTTTTCTGGGTCATAATTTTTTGAAAGAGGATGAGATGATGGGAAATATGCATCACTAGTACCAGTCATATTTGGTTTATGATTTTTTTGCCATTTGTATTTATGTGAATAGTCAATTGGAGGATTATCAATAGATTTGTGCAGCCAAGCATGCCAGTGCGGTGGTACATTTGATGCCTCTATTTCATCTTTAAAAATTACCCATCTTTTTGCTTTTAAATCTTTAAAATCTTTGGAGCTAGAGTAATATTTATTCCCTAAATCATCACTACCAACTAAGTTTCCCTTAAGCCAAGTATAGATTTTTGTTCCTAATGACATTAATATTTCTATAAAGATTAATGGACTACTTTCCAATTAATTTTTTTGTTAGCATAAAAATTCTTAACCTGAATATCATTATAACTAGATAATTCTGACATAATCCATTCTTTTTTTTCTAATTTAATTTTTTTATCATTGATTGGAAAACTATAATGTTTTGCACCATTAATTGAACAAAATATCTCTAACTTATCAATTGCATTTTCTTGGTCAAAAATTTCTGCATATAATTCTATTGAGCAAGGAGATGAAAATATTCCTGGCTTAGATGACATATCTGGTTTTTTTTCTTGAATTGGATGTGGTGCTGAGTCCGTACCTAAAAAAAATTTGGAATTATTGTGACATGCAGCTTTTCTTAATTCTATTAAATCTGTTTCGTTTTTAACAACTGGCATACAAAAATGATGAGGATTAATAGAATCATCATGAAATACATCTTTTTTTGTTAAAAGCATGTGGTGGGGTGTAATTGTTCCTGCAATATTTTTATTTTCTTTCACATAATTAACTCCATATGAAGTTGATACATGTTCAAGTGTGATTTTTAAAAGGGGAAATTTTTTTCTAATAATGCTTAATTCATCATCTATAAAATATTTTTCTCTATCAAAAATATCTATATCTTCAGCTACTTTTTCACCGTGTATTAGTAATGGACTTTTTTCTTCTTCTAGGATCTCTAAAAATTTAAAGATTTTTGAAATGTCACTCACTCCATGACTTGAGTTTGTAGTTGCATTTGAAGGATAAAGCTTAGACCCAAAGAAAACTTTATTTTGCATACCTTTTCTGAAATCTTCCAAATCTAAATTTTCATTCAAATAACAAGGTATAAGTGGTTCAAAATTATTACTAGATGCTTTATTTAAAAGCTTTTTATAAGCAGAGGCTTTATTAGTATCTGTTATGGGAATTTCTGTATTTGGCATTGCCACACATCTTTTATTTATTCTTGAGGAGAAATTAGTAACCATTTCTAACATGTCACCTTCTCTAAAATGCACATGCCAATCATCAGGCTGAATTATTTCAATATTTTTATTCACAATAATTATTTTTTTGTAATGTAAAATAAATCTTTTCTACGCTTATAGAGTCCATATAGGACTTTGTTTTATCAATAATTATACTTTTAAAATAGTCATAGCTTTCATTTGTTCTGATAACTTGTGAATTTTGCATAAATGGACCGTAAATTACATCATTTGTTGGACCAAATAATACTATAGACTTTAATTTTGTAGCTGAAGCCATATGTGATAATCCTGAATCATTTCCAATAAATAATTTTGATTTCTTCATATAAGCAGCAGTTTGAGTCAATGATGCACCAAATAAATTAATTATCTTATTACTATCAATATTTTTTGTTATTTCATTTAAATAATTTTCTTCTTCTGACTTTGAACCAACTAAAATAAATTTAATATTTTTATTTTGAGATAAAATTTTGATTAATAGTGAATTATAATTTTTAATACTCCAAATTTTTGGTTTCCAATTTCCACCTGGGAATATAACAAAATATTTAAAATCATTGGACAAATGTTTTGTAACTATTTCTTCTTCTTCTGTATTTGTCTCAATAAACAAATCTGAACAATCAAATTTAAAGTAATTAGATAATTGCTGTATATGGTTTAGATTAGATTTTTTTTTAAAAATAAATTTTTGCTTATGTTTTAAAAAATATGATAACAACGAACTTCTAAAATCAATAATTATATCCCACTTCTTTCCATAACAATTAGAAATAATATCTAACCAATGCATATTGTATCTTTTTTTTGAAACAGTAATTATGGTTTCTACAGATTTAAAGTTTTTGAAAATTGATTTAGCAGATGGACCAATTACAAATGTAAATTTAGTTTCTGGATATTTTTTACTAAAATAATTTATTACTCCAGTTGATAGAATTGTATCTCCAATAAGATTTGATGAAATAACAAGAATTTTCACAGAAATATTACACTTTTAATATATTCAATATATATTTAGATAATTATGAAAGATAAATACTTTTTTCATCATCTGAATTCAAGATTTTTTAAGATTTCTGGAAAAGATAGTAAATCATTTATTCAAAATTTAATTACTAATGACATTGAAAAATGTAACGATGGATCAATTATTTATTCGTGTCTATTAACACCTCAGGGTAAATTTTTAGCAGATTTTTTTATATTCAATATAAATGAAAACTTTATTTTTGAAACCAATGATAAATTTTATAATAATTTATTAGGACGATTAAAAATTTATAAACTTCGCTCTGATATAGAAATTAATGAAATTAATAATCTAAATTCTTATTCATTATTTAATATAGATTATGAAGGTGATTATAATGCTTATTTAAATGATCCTAGAAATATAAACTTAGGTAAAAAACTTATAACGGATAAAAAAATTTTAATTGAAAAAGACAGATTGAAAGAAATTAATGAAACAGAATATCATGAAATTTTAATTAATCATACGATACCCTATTCACCATTTGATATTTTAGAAAATAAATCTTTATTATTAGAAAATAATTTTGATAATTTAAATGCTATTGATTGGAATAAGGGATGCTATGTGGGTCAAGAAATTACTGCAAGAATGAAATACCGTGGATTACTTAAGAAAAAACTTTACGCTTTAAAAATAAAAAGTGGAGATGTGCTTGAGGGAGATGAGTTAATAGTAGATAATAAAAAAATAGGTACAATTGTATCAAAAGCAAATTCAAATATTTTTGCAGCATTAAATATTAATTTTGTTAATGAAATAAAAAATAAAAATCAAAATTTAGTAATTAATGATTCATTATCTTTTGATTTTTTAAACTGAAAATTTTTTTCTATAAAAACTTACTGGAATTATTAAAATCATAAAAATTATTAGCATTGGAATAAAAATATTATTAATTCCATAGTTGTTTGCAATAAATCCTAATGAAGCTGGAGCCCCTATAAATGTTCCGTAAACTGCAATTGAAATTATTGTTATCCCTACTCCACTATCAATTCCCTCAATTTTTCCAGCTAAACTATATGCGATAGGAACAATTGAGGATGCTCCGATACCTAATAATGAAAAACCAATAATAGCTGCATAAATACTGCTGAAATTAGATAAAATTATTAAACTTATAATCGTCGATAAAAATAAAAAGAAAATCAAAAGAAAAACTCCGATTTTATCTCTTACCCAATCACCACTAAATCTTCCGATAACCATAAAAATATTAAAACTTAGAGTTGCTAAGCCGATATAGAAACCATCAACTTGAATAAAATCTCTCATATAGAGAGCTCCCCATGCGTCAACACTTCCTTCCGTTAGAGCGTTTGCCATTGCAATTAATGCTAATAAAAAAATAAGTAAGGGCCAAATAAAAAATATATTTTTTTTACTGGAGTCTTCTGATTTTGTTTCAACTTGTGACTCTAAACAAAGTACAAAATACAAACTCAAAGGAAGAAGAATGATGACATACAAAAGTATATTAAAAATAAATGAATAATTCCACTCTAGTAAAAAGCTTGTAATTAGAGATCCAAATAAAACTCCAAGACTCCAAAATGCATGAAACCCTGACATCATTGATTTTTTTTCTCTAACTTCTAAATTTGATGCATAAACGTTGCATGCGATTTCAAATGCACCATAACTCATACCAAAAACAAATGAGAAAACCATAAAAAGCCATAACTCTTGAATGAAAGGTACTGGCAACCACAAACAACCTTCGGCAATTAAGGTAAATGTTAAAATAGATTTTGTAGAAGTTTTAAGAATAAGAGCATTTGCAAAAATCATTGCAACAATTGAACCAATTGCAAATGATAACATAATATATCCAACACCAACATAATCAGTTTGAAGTTGATCCTTTATGGTAGGTATCCTAATAGCCCATAAACCTACATAACAAGCAGTTATAAAAAATATAATTTTTATTGCATGAATATCATTAATTTTTTTCATACAATTTTATTAATTAAAATATTTTTTGTAATATTCAGATAAATTTTCGATAGAAACTCTTTCCTGTTTCATAGTATCTCTATCCCTAACAGTAACACTTTTATCTTCTAGAGTTTCAAAATCTACAGTTAAACAAATTGGTGTTCCTATTTCATCATGTCTTCTATAATTCTTACCAATGTTTCCTGAATTTTCTAAAACAACTCTCCCCAATCCCAATTTCTGTAGATTAGATTTTATTTCTTTAGATAAATTAACTAATTCCTCATTATTCTTTTTGAGAGGAATAACTGCAGCTTTGATAGGTGAGAGATGAGGTTTTAGAGATAAAAGAATTCTTTTATTATCTTTATCTACATTTTCTTCACGATAAGCTTCATTTAACAAAGCAAGAACTCCTCTATCAACACCAGCCGATGGCTCAATTACGTAAGGAATATACCATTTTTTTTCTTCTAAATCTTGAACAGCTAATTTTGTAGTTGAAGAGGAGTTTTTCATAACCTCTGATGTAATTTTAAAATCATTTTGATTTTTAGTATGAGAACCTAAGTCAAAGTCAGTTCTATTGGCCACCCCTTCTAGTTCCTCTTCACCGTGGGGAAACACATAATTTATATCAACAGTTCTTTTTGAGTAGTGAGCTAATTCATTTTTTTCTACTTCAATTTTTTTTAAATTTTCTTTTTTTATTCCTTGATTAACCCACCATTCTATTCTTTTATTTATCCAATATTCATGCCATTCATCATCAGTACCTGGTTTAACAAAAAACTCTAATTCCATTTGTTCAAACTCTCTAACTCTAAAGATAAAATTACGAGGTGTTATTTCATTTCTAAATGCTTTTCCCATTTGTGCGATACCAAAAGGAACAGTTCTTGAAGTTGAATCTAATATATTTTTAAAATTAGTAAAAATTTGCTGACACGTTTCTGGTCTTAAATATGCAAATGACGAACCATCATCTACTGGCCCAATTGCAGTTTTAAACATTAAATTAAAAGGTCTTGGCTCAGTAAGATCTTCCGATTTACAATTTGGGCATTTATTATTTTCTAATAATTGATCTGCTCTCCACCTTGATTTACATGCGCGACAATCAACTAAAGGATCAGTAAAAGTATCTTCATGACCTGAATGTTTTAAAACTACTGGAGAACTTAAAATTGAGGCATCTAAACCTTCGGTATCATCTCGTTCATATACCATTGATTTCCACCAAGCTTGTTTAAGATTATTTTTGAATTCAACGCCCATTGGCCCATAATCATATAACCCCTTAATACCACCATAGATGTCATTTGATTGAAATAGAAAACCTCTTCTTTTACAAAGAGAAACTAACTCTTCCATTGTTTTTGCAGTCATATAACTCTTAATCTTTTGGTTTATATTCTTTCGTTCTTGGATCTTTCTCTAAATCGATTACTGAGTCATTATTTACTTTATTATTAGTGAATTTGTCTTGTTTTTTTTTCTTAAATCTTAAAAATAATAAAATAGAAGCTAAAATTACAACTAAAACTAGAAATTTCATTACAAACCAAACCTAGAAAACATAATTCGCTCTTCAATTTTATTTAAAATCTCATCAGAATTAAATATTGAAGAAGAAAACCTACGTTGTAAAAATGATTTTTTTTGACTGATTATTTTAATTTTAATTTTTTTTCCAAACTTCTCTTCTAAAATTGGTTTTATTGCACCAATACCATCAGCTAAACCTAAATCGATAGCTTTATTACCAACCCAAAATAAACCAGAAAAAATGTCATCTAATTTATTCTGATCTAGTTTTGAACCTCTTCTATCTTTTACATAATTAATAAAATTATCATGAATTTGTTCTTGAATATTTTTTAATCTATCAATGTCTTCCTGTTTTTCTTCTTTGAAAGGGTCAAGAAAACTTTTACTTTTTCCAGATGTATACACTCTTCTTTCAATTCCAACTTTTTTTAAAAGATCAACAAAACCAAAACCAGGTGAAATAACACCTATTGACCCTATAACAGAGTTTTGATCAATATATATTTCATCAGCAGCACATGCTAACCAATAACCACCAGAAGCTGCAACATCTTCAACGAATGCTAAAACTTTTTTGTTTTTTTCCTTAGCCAGATCAATGATCCTTTTTGCTATTAAAGAGGATTGTGTAGGAGAACCTCCAGGTGAATTAATGACCAAACCTACAACAGGAGATTTTTTATCAGCAAATAACTTATCAATTAACTTTTCTAAATTATTGATTGCTAAACCAGAACCTGTTAGGCCAGACTGTGATGATATAATGCCAGATAAACGTAAAACTGGTATTGTAGTACTCTTTGAAAATAACCTTTTAAACATAATATCTAATAACAAATGTTAATCTTTTCTTAAAGCGTTATGTAGCATTTGTTTGTAATTTTGGTAATTTGAGTTTAAGTGCGTCAATTAAGTTAATGAATTAACATAATATTCTAATAGTTAAACAATATGGATAATGTTCTTCCACTTATAAAAAAAGATTTTTCATTTGAAGATGAAATCAGAGAATTAACAGATCTATGCAAAGAAGATTTAGTATCCGTAAACACCATAATTCTTGATAAATTAGATAGTAATGTACCTTTAGTTCATGAAGTTGGAAAATACCTTATCTTATCAGGTGGTAAAAGATTACGACCTCTTTTAACTGTTTCAAGTTTTCATATGACAAGAAATGGAACTAGTGAAATTGAAAATAAAATGAATCATATCGGTCTATCTGCAGCAGTAGAATTTATTCACACAGCAACACTATTACATGATGATGTAATAGATGAGAGTAAACAAAGACGAGGAAAACCTACAGCAAATGAGAAATGGAAAAATAAAACAAGTGTATTAGTTGGTGATTTTTTATTCAGTAGAGCTTTTCAACTAATGACAAAATATGGAAATACTGAAACCTTAAAAATATTAGCAGATACTAGTGTTGTAATTTCTGAAGGAGAAGTTTTAGAACTTGTTAATGATAAAAATTTAGAAATAAATGAAAATATTTATTTTGAAGTTGTAAATGCAAAGACTGCTTCTTTATTTAGTGCGGCATGCCAAGTTGGATCAATAAGCGCTCTTGGAACAGAAGCCGAGGTTAATGCATTAAAAGCATTTGGAACAAACTTTGGCATGACTTTTCAATTAATTGACGATGCTATTGATTATTCCTCAAACAAAAAAATATTAGGAAAGAATACTGGAGATGATTTTAAAGAAGGTAAAATTACTCTTCCAATAATATTAGCATACGGAAGATCAAATGATAAAGAGAAAAAATTTTGGGAAAGAACAATATCTGATCTTAACCAAAATGATGGTGATTTTGAAATGGCATTAGAAATAATTAATAAATATCAATGTATTGAAGATACTCTTACAAGAGCAAATCACTTTTCAAATGTAGCTGTAGACTCAGTTGATATATTCAAAGATAACATTTACAAAGAAAAATTAGTATCTCTTGTTTCAAAAAGTGTCTCGAGAATTTATTAATTAATATTCCTCATAAGATTTTACCTCCACTAATTCAGATCCAAAGGTTTTATTTATATTATTTTTTACTTTTGCTCTTTCATCATTGGTAAAATAGACACTTCTAGCTAGATCAATAAATGTTTGATCAAATAATTTTTTTCTTTCACATTCTCTAATATCGTCTTCTATATTCCAAAGTTTAGAATTAATATTTATCAAATTTTCTAAATAATTATTTATTTCTTCTTGTTGAACATAATTCATTAATATTTTTTGGAGAAAATCTAATTCTTTTTTGACATGATCAAGCTTAGTTTCATCAGTTATATTTTTCTGTTTAATAATTAATATAGAAATTTTATCTACAAGTTCACCAAGCGAAATAGGAGTATTAATAAGCATTAAATTCTTTCATAAATATCTTCGTATCTTTTAATATCATTTTCATCAAGATTATCACCGTACCACATTTCTATAATAACTAAATCACGATCTTTTATATTAGCCATTCTATGAATTGCCCCTTTAGGAATAAAAATGTTCTCATTTTCTTTTAAAATAATTACTTTTTTGTCAATTGTGACTTCAGCCTCACCTTCGGCTACAATCCAATGCTCAGATCTATGTTCATGACTTTGAAGAGATAAAACTCCTCCAGGTTTTACAAAAATTTTTTTTACTAGGAATTTTTTACCTGACTTTAGTATCTCAAATGATCCCCAAGGTTTTTCTGTGATAGAATTCATTATGAATGTTTATTTATATATTATATATCTCTTTATAAATGATAAAAATATCGCCATCAATATTATCAGCAAATATTCTTAAATTAGAAGAAGAGGTTAGATCTTTAGACTTCAATGGCGCTGATTATATTCATATAGATATCATGGACGGCCACTATGTCCCCAATATTACCTTTGGACCAAATATAGTTAAATCATTAAGAAAGGTTACCTCTAAAGTTTTAGATGTGCATCTTATGATTAAACCAGTAAAGCAATATATTAATGAATTTGTAGAAGCGGGCTCAGATATCATTACTTTTCATCCTGAGGCTGATGATAAACCAGAAGAAATTATTAAAATGATAAGTGATGCTGAAATTAAAGCAGGAATTGCCATTCACCCTAAGGTAAATATTACAGATATTGATCATTTATTTAGTAAAGTCCAACAAATAATAGTTATGACAGTCACACCTGGTTTTGGTGGTCAAAAATTTATGCATGATCAAGTGCAAAAAATTAAAGATTTAGATGAAATTAGAAAAAATAATAATTATAACTATGAGATAGCTGTTGATGGTGGAGTAAATAATGAAAATGCAAAAATATGTAAAGATAATGGAGCAAATGTGTTAGCAGTCGGATCTTATTTATTAAGTCAAAATCAAGATAACTATAATGAAATTATAAATTCTTTAAGATAATGGACTGGGATAAATTAAAGTCATTTTACGAAATTGCAATCTCGAGGAGTATTTCTAAAGCAAGTGCAAAACTTAATATAAGTCAATCTGCGCTTAGTAGGCAAATACAAGATCTTGAATACGATTTAAAAACGCCTTTATTTATAAGACATCAAAAAGGTGTCAGGTTAACAGAGCAAGGTGAAAATTTATTTAATACTGTAAATCAAATTAATTTTTCAATTTCTGATTTTGAAAAAAAATTATTAGATAAAAAAACTAAACCAGTAGGTAAATTAACAGTTAGTACAACTGTTGGTTTTGGATCTGCATGGCTAACGCCAAGAATAACCAAATTTGCTAATCAATACCCAGAGATAGATGTAAATTTAATCATGAGTGATGAGGAAGTTGATTTATCTGCAAGAGTTGCCGATGTTGCAGTTAGAGTAAAGAAACCAACGCAAGCAAATTTAATTTTTAAAAAATTTGTTAATTTTCATAACCATATTTATGGTTCTTCAGATTACTTACAGAAAAGTGGAATACCAAGAAATGTAAATGATTTAGATAAACATGATTTAATTTGCTTTGGAGCTGGGTTGCCTTCTCCTGTTTCTAATATTGATTGGATATTAAAAATTGGAAAAGAAGGAACAAAAAGACGACCTAAATTTAGAGTAAATAGTATTTACGCGATGTCACTTGCAATTGAAAAAGGTGGTGGTTTAGCATCTTTGCCTGATTACATGGTTGCTGACAAACCTCAGCTTGTACGCGTTCTACCAAACTTAGAAGGGCCGTCTTATCAAACATACTTTGTTTATTCTGAATCTTTTAAAAACGATAGAAGACTTGAAGTTTTTAGGGATTTTTTATTTAATGAAGCTAAAGATTGGCATTATTAGTCTTTGACTTAATTTTTTATTTTTGTATACCGTATCTAGATTATGGGATATCCAAAAAAACATAGAGGTAGACGCAAAAGAGGCTCTAAATATAGAAGAAATAAAAGGCGTCAAAAGAAGAAATAATTAATACTTACAGCTTCTTTCTTAAATAATAATTCAGTCTATATATACTAAATGTTTAAATTTTTCACCGAACCAAAATGGTACATATGGGCTTATGTAGGCTCAATAGTGATACTTACTTCCATATGGGTTCAAGTTCAGATTGATGTTCAGATCAACGAATGGTTTGGTGAATTTTATGACATGATCCAAAAGGCTCTGGGAACACCAAATGCCATAACTATGCAAGAATATATGGGTGCGTTATTTAGTTTTGCCCAACTTGCTGCTATTTCAATTGCATTAGGGCTAGCAATTTCATTCCTAACTTCACATTTTCTTTTTAGATGGAGAACAGCAATGGTTGAGTGGTACCATAGTGTTTATGATCAAGCGAGAACTATCGAAGGTGCAAGTCAAAGGGTTCAGGAGGATACCATAAAGTTTAGTAGAATTATGGAAGGTCTTGGAACCAGTTTAATTGAATCTGTTTTAGTATTAGTAGAGTTCTTCCCTCTCTTAATGACTCTATCAGTTGGTATACCAATCTTGTGGTTTGGTGATTGGCAGTACGGTTTAGTGTCTGGAGCATTTATATGGGCTGTCGGTGGTACAATTTTAATGATTGTACTAGCATGGTTACTAAGACTAGTTGGTATTGAATATGATCTTCAAAAAAAAGAAGCTGCTTATAGAAAAATTTTAGTTATTGCAGAAGATGATGGAAGTATTAGACCAAAATCATTAGAAGAACTTTTTGAAGGCGTTAGAGAAATTCACTTTAAGAGTTATTTGTATTATCTCTATTTTAGTATTGGAAGATTAGCTTATCTTCAAGCTAACGTTCTTGCAGCGTATATTTTTTTAGCACCAGCAATTGTCGCTGGAGTAATGACACTTGGTGTTATGCAACAAATTATAAGAGCTTTTGGAAGAGTAGAAGGATCACTACAATATTTATTCAGAGCATGGCCTACAATTATAGAACTTGCAAGTGTCTATAAAAGATTAAGAGAATTTGAGAATAAAATAGAAAAAAACATTCAGGATGAAAAAACTGGTATAGTACGTTAGTGATTTTTCTAGCGTTTATTATTATTCCAATAATTGAAATAAGCATTTTTATAACAATCGGTTCCAATATTGGAATTTTAAATACTATTGCAATTATACTAACCACTGCTTTAGTGGGAATATTTCTTGTTCGTAGACAAGGGATCAAGTTGTTATTTGATGCACAACGAAACTTATCACAAGGTGTAATGCCCACCGAAGAAATTAAAGGGGGTATTTTTCTATTAGTATCAGGATTATTATTGATTACTCCTGGCTTCTTTACTGATTGTATTGGTTTTGCTGTCTTTTTAAAACCTGTCCAAAATTTAGTTGCTACTCAAGCAAAAAAATATTTTAACTCACGTATTCGCTATTAACGGATCTATTTTTTTTACCAACTCTTTTAATATTAAAACAAGTTTATGATTTTCGGGATCATCAATTTTTTTTAATGGTGGTAATACATTATTCCATTCAGAAATATTATCTACAATGGAAAAATAAGCTTTCATTAAACTAATAGGTTCATGTGTTGTAATTACCTGTCTTATTTTTTCTAAAAGACTTTGTAATTCATTAAAATTTTTAATTGAATTTTCATTTTTATAATTTTTCAAAATAAAGCTAAGTAATTTTCCACACACATTTGTACCAGCAGTAATTGCTCCAGCACCTCCCCTTTTGCTTATACTTAAAGCTAAACTATCATGACCACAAAATACTGAAAAATTATTAAAATATTTTATAACCTTCATCATACGTTCACCGTCACCACTTGAATCTTTTAAACCGACAATATTATTTGGATACAATTTTAATAGTGTTTCAATAGTTTTGAAACTTATGGGAACATAAGTGTTTTGCGGTATGTGATACAAAACATAGTGCAGTTCACTATCACCAACATTTTCAATTAAATGACGATAGTAGTTTATCACACCTTCATCTGTTACATTCTTATAATAGAATGGTGGTAGTAAAAGGACTGCTCTTACTTTATGAGAGGAAGCATGCTTTGTCATATCAATTGCTTCTTTCAATGAAGATGAACCTGTACCTGGCATAAGAATTTTGGGATCTATTCGATTTGAAATCAAAAAATCTATATGATCTTTTTTTTCTTGAACAGAAAAACTATTTGCTTCACCTGTTGTGCCAAAAATAGCAAGACCATCGTGCCCTTCTCTCATTAAATACTGACAATGACGAAGGTAGAGGTCTTTATTTATTGATAAATCACTTTTTACCGGTGTTAGAGCAGCGCTAAAGACTCCAGATATTTTATGCATAAAAATATAATAAGATAAATCCTAGTAAAACTCTATAAATAATAAAAATGTTAAAGGTTGAACTTTGTATAATTCTCATCATGATGTTAATTGAAAGTAGAGCGGTAATACAAGCGACAAATGCTGCAAATAAAGATTTGTATAAATTTATATTTATCTCAGAGCTACTTATTAAATCTAAACTTGTTAAAACTAAAGATGCTAAAATAAGGGGTATAGATAAAAGCATAGAAAATGTTGCTGCAGATGATCTATCAAAACCCAGAAAACGTGCCCCAGTAATTGTAACACCTGCTCTACTTGCCCCGGGTATAAATGCTAATACTTGAAATGCACCAATGATAAAGGCCTGAAGATAACTCATATTTTCCCAGGAAGATATTTTCATTTTAAAATGATCTGCTGCAAATAATAAAGCAGCAAAAACAACACTTGTGACTGCAACAACTTTGATATCGCGGAAATATAATTGAACAAAATCAAAAATAAAAAATCCAACTATAACCGCAGGTATTGTTGCAATAATAATTTTAATTAAATTATCATTTTGAGTTAGCTGAAAAGAAAAAAAATTCTTAGTTAGAGCTATTATATGTGATCTTAAATAAATTATAACTGCTAATAATGTCCCAACATGAACGGCAACATCAGTAAAAAGACCTTGATCTTGCCAACTGGTTAATTGTGACACAAGAACTAAATGCCCAGAAGAACTAACTGGTAAAAATTCAGTAAAGCCTTGGACAATACCAATAATAAAATATTGAAGTTCAAACATTAACCAAAGATTATTTTGCTCAATTCTTTGCCACTTGGAAGAGGTTCAGCATTTTTATTAGAAAAATATTTCTCCATAAAATTCAAATAAACATTGTAATCTTTTAAAATTTGCATTTTTTGAGCTTTATTTTCATCATCACTTTCTTCCATTTTAACTAATTCCGTATCAGTTTGAGACATTGCTTCTGGTATCGTTGTAAAAGGTCTTTCTTGGTTAATAACTAACCTTTCATGTAACTCTCTGTGAATTATTTTAAAATCTTCTTTTGATAAAGTTTTTGGACTTTCATCAAATATAAGTCTTTTTAAAATAAAGTTTGCTCTTGGCTCTTTAATTGAAAGAGCAATTTTATATTTTTCATTCCAGTCATTGTGTTCATGAAATTTAGCAATTTCTGTTGATTGTTTAAAATCAAGAAAGGCATTTGCTGAGCTTTCAGGAAATACATTATCTTGTGATTTTTCATCTTCTTTTTCAATACGTCTATCAATTTCCATAAGTTTAAATTTGTCTGCTAAATCTTTATTTTTGAACACTATTTTAGCTCTTTCATTAAGAACATCTGAACCAATTTCATCGTAAGGCTCGTAATTAGCAGCAATCTTGCCTGGTAGAATAATAGGATGCTGATTAGTAATAACGTATCTATTTTTTCTTTTGATCAGTTTTTTAAATTCTTCCGAGTTAGCTTCAAGTAATGGTGTCGGATCATGAGCTAAATCAATTGTGTGAAACCAACCATTATATTGTGACTCACATACCATCGACAATGCTTGAAGTTTAATTCTTCCCCCAAAACTTGTCATAAAACAAAAACCTTTATTTTTATTGATATATTCAATGGTATCTTCTTTACTCATTGTCATTTGAAGTTGACTCCAATTAGTTGTGTCTGCTTCGTTAATATATTTTGTCAGAGCAATTGATGTCTTAACATCTGAAAATGCATCGTGAGCAAACTCAACAGGTAAATTATTCATCTCTGCAATTTTTTCTAATTTGAAACTAGGATTACCTCTTTCTGTTAAAGGTGTTTTTATGCTTGAAGGGTTGATGGCATATAAACCTCTCGCTAAATTTAATGTATCACCCCTACTCTTTCTTGTTACATAAGGATAAAACATATGACTAAACAAATTGTATTCGAGAACTGATTCATCAAACTCTATTATGTTGTGTCCTATAAAAGTAGAACTTGGATCATCTTTTTTCCATTCATCAAAAGTTTGATTAATTTTTTTCATTAATTCGTAAGATGATTGATGGGCATCAAGTGCCTCTCTCATACCTTTGAGTGTTGTTATTAATGCACCTGGTTGAGAAATCACCGATGTTCTAGGTCTACAAAACTCATTCATATTTTGATTTGTTTGATTAAATTTCGAGTCAGTAACTATTGCAGCAATTTGCATTATCTGCTCCCATTTAGGAGTAGTGCCAAAAGCAGTTGGATATTCTTTCTTCCCTCTTCCTGATGTTTCTAAATCGTAAAATATATATTTTGACACTGATAAATAACCTTATTGGTATTTATAGACTATTAATTATCTCTTTTGGACCAATAAAAATGATAGAAAAGAGTAGCTGCGATAGCAACAAAAAGAGAGATAAAGGCTACGTAAATTATAGTTGCGATTGCCCAGTAAGCTACGGCTATTAAAAGACCAATAGCTGTAATACCAGCCCAAAAATAGATCAGTCTTTCTAAAAATAATTGCATAATGGTTCTATTATACAATAATTATAGAAGTTTATCAATTTCCTCACGAGAAGGCATAGAATTTGCCGTACCAATTTTAGTCGTTGATAAGCCAGCTGTAGCACTAGCAAATTTTAGAGCATCTTTAATATTTTGACCCTCAGTAAGTGCTGCAGCAAAACCTGCATTGAAAGCATCGCCAGCACCGGTTGTATCGACTACTGGATTTGAAAGATTAGCTATAGGTAAAGAAAATTTTTCTTCACTATTAGCAAAGAAAGCACCTTTTTCTCCAAGAGTAATAACAACATTTTTAATTCCTTTTTCTAATAATTGCATTGCAGCTTTTTCAGCATCCTCATGAGTTTCAACATTGTGATCCACATAAAAACTTGCTTCTGTTTCATTTGGTGTAAAATAATCAATCATAGGAAATAAGGATTCATCTATTTCAGCTGCTGGCGCAGGATTTAAAATTGTTTTAACATTTAAACTATGTGCTTTTTTTAATGCATAGGTAACAACATCCTTTGGCGCCTCTAATTGTGTAAGAAATATACTTGAGTTTTTAATTGCTTCTTCTGCTTTATCTATATCTTCAATAGTAATTGCACCTGCTGCACCAGGAAAAACATTTATAGCATTAGCTCCTGTTCCTTCATTAACAAGTATGCCAGCTGCACCGGTTGAATAATCTTTTGAAATAATTACATTACTATAATCAACACCAGAATTTTCATAAATCTCTGTTGCCATAGAGCCAAATTGATCATCACCAATCTTTGAAATAAAATAAGTTTTTGCACCTGCCTTAGCCGCAGCTACAGCTTGGTTTGATCCTTTTCCGCCAGGACCAATAACAAAATTTTTACCAAGAATAGTTTCACCCTCAACGGGAATTTTTTCTCCAAAAAAAACGAGATCAGCAACAAAAATACCAAGAATACTAATCGACATAATTATTTATCGATTATCCAAACAGTTCCATCTGGTTTAATAACACCTTTTGTTAAAATAAAATTACAGTAAGGTCGTCTTTCACTTGTCGTAATATATGCATAGGTTGATCTTGATTGCTTATAAAATTCTTGTCTTTCGTATGAACCTATTTTCCAATGATCTCCTGATACTTCCTTAATTGCATCAATTACTTCTTTGTTCGCATCATTAATTTCATCTGGTTGATTATCAACTTCCATTCGGTGAACAGCTGAATCTACGAAACTATCCAATGGAAAAACAGATAAAACAGCTCTCATTACAGTTGTCATATCAAGTCCATCTAATCGGTGAACTCTATTGTGGTTCGAATGAGCAGGATAATTAATATCGGATATAACGAGTCTATCACCATGACCCATTTCACGTAATGTTTTTAATATATCAGGACTTAAAATAGGATCTACGTTAATTAACATATTTTTAGTATATCACTCTCCGTAAGGGATCCAAATATTTTTTACTTGTGTACTTTGATATAAAAACTCTTCTAAGAAATCTTCTTCTTTGGAAGACCAATCAAGATTTTTTGATTGTGGACACCAAGTTCTTTTCAAATTTGATGTTGTGCTTTGGATAACCTTCAGACGCTCATTATTATTTTCACTAAAAAACCAAATACCATCAATATTTTCATGCTCAGATAAGATTTTATTCAAACTATTTTGTTTAGTTGTAAGGATATTGATATACCCAGCTGGAACATCAGAAGTTTCAAGTAGTTGATATAATTCTGTTGCTAAAAGAGATGTCTTTTGACCTGGAACAATAATACTAGCATTTCCAGTTGCAAAATTTGATCCTAATGTAGTTATTAAACTTAATAGTGGATAATCATCATTTAAAATATTTGCAACAACTCCTATCGGTTCTTTAACAGCTAGTGTTAAACCTCTTATAGGAGGATTATGAATAGAGCCTTCAAACTTATCAGCCATAGCACCGTAATAAAATAATCTTTCAATTGATTGATCAAATTCTTTTTCGGAATCTTTATGTGAAATACCAATTAGAGATGATAGTAAATTAGAAAAGGTATTTTTTCGATCTTGTAAATTTTCAGCTAAGTAATAAAGAATTTGCGCTCTATTAAAATTAGTGGAAGATTTGCTAACTGCTTTAGATGCAACCTCAACGGTATCTCTTACATCTTTGCGATTTGCGTTTGGAACATCACAAATAAAATTATTTTGAGCATCATAAGAAGAAAAGGAATAACCACTATCAGGTCTCTTTTGTTTACCTCCAATATATAATTTTGGAGTTCTATCGATAGAATTAGATGATTGACCTTTAGATGATTTTTTTCCTCTTTTTGACTTAGAAAGAGGAAGTGGTAATTTTGAATATGCTCTAATACCCTCCGAACCACCTTCTCTTCCAAAACCACTTTCTTTGTATCCCCCAAAACCACACGCAGCATCAAATAAGTTTGTAGAATTTATCCAGATGACTCCAGCTTTTACTTTTGGAGCAATATCTAATGCTAAATTAATATTTTCTGACCAAATACTTGCCGCAAGTCCGTAAGGCGTATTGTTAGCAATGGATACAGCTTCACTAGGCGTTCTAAATGTCATTGTTGTTAAAACTGGCCCAAATATTTCCACTTGAGCAATAAAAGATGAGGGTGTTACATTTGTAAATAAAGATGGAGGATAAAATAAACCATTTGTTGGACATGACCAGGAAGGTTGCCATAATTTATTTCCATCCTTTTGTGCTTTATTTACTAAAGAATTAATTTTTTTAAGTTGGACAGGTGCAACTATAGCACCAATATCAATAGACTTATCTAATGGATCACCTACACGAAGTTTTTCCATTCTTTTTTTAAGATTTTGGATAAATTTTTTCTCAATACTTTCTTGTACTAAGAGTCTTGATCCTGCACAACATACTTGGCCTTGATTAAACCAAATCGCATCAACAACACCTTCCACAGCACTATCTAAATCTGCATCTTCAAAAACAATAAAAGGTGATTTACCGCCAAGTTCCATTGTCATTTTTTTATCTGGATTAGTATTTGTTTGAATTATTTTCTTTCCAACTTCAGTTGATCCTGTAAAGGCAATTTTTTTTATATCTTTATGTGATGTTATATGTTCGCCAGTAGAACCATCTCCCGTAATAATATTAATTACACCTTGTGGAATTTTAGCTTTTTCACAAAGTTCAGCAAAATAAAGCGCTGTTAAAGAAGTATATTCTGCGGGCTTTAAGACTACTGTATTTCCAAGAGCAATTGCAGGAGCAATTTTCCACGCTAACATTAATAATGGAAAGTTCCACGGTATAATTTGTCCTACAACACCAATAGAGTTATCAGAATTATTTGTATTCCTTGCAGCCCATCCGGCATGATAATAGAAATGTCTTGCAACTAGTGGAATATCTATATCTCTTGTTTCTCTTATTGGTTTACCATTATCAATGGTTTCTAAAACAGAAATAAACCTAGAATTTTTTTGTATGAGACGTGCGAGGGCATATAAATATTTTGATCGATCAAAAGATGAAAGTTTTGACCATTTGATATGAGCTTTTTTAGCAGCACTAACAGCAGCATTTACATCTTTTTTTGAAGCAACAGATAATGTTGCTATTTTTTTATTTGTGGAAGGGTTAATTATATTTAATTTTTTTGAGCTAGATGATTTTACAAACTTACCATTAATAAATTGATTATTTGGATTTTTTAAATTTTTTATCCAACTATTAACTTCTTTACTGTCTTCTGGTGCTGGTCCATAAGTTATATTTTGAAAATTTTTAATAACTTTATCCATATTATCCTATTGCAAGTTTCTCTTTGTTTGCATACCTGCCACTAGTGTAGTGATAGAGTTGTCTTTCTATATCAATTAATAAACTAGAAGCACCAATTCGCAATAATTTAGGATTAACCCATTCAAATCCTAGTTCTTCAGCAACCAATATTAAAAATTCTAAAACAGATTTGGCCGTTGATATTCCACCTGCAGGTTTAAAACCAATCTTTTTTCCAGTTTTTGTATAAAAATCTCTAATCATTCTCAACATAACAAGACTATTATTAAGATTTGCATTTATACTTTCTTTTCCAGTTGATGTTTTAATAAAATCAGCACCAGCCATCATACAAACTAAAGATGCTTTAGCTACATTGCGAAGAGTTTCAAGATCACCAACACCAAGAATAGCTTTAATTTTTGTTTTACCTGCAGTTTCTTTAAAACTACGAACCTCATCATATAATTTTTTCCAATTATTTTGGAGAACGTATCCTCTATTAATAACAATATCGATTTCATCAGCACCATCTTTAATAGAGTCAGAAATTTCTTTTTTTCTAGTCATGTAAGATGATAAACCTGCAGGAAAACCAGTAGAAACTGCTGCAATTGGGATTTTGTTTTGAATTAGTTTTGTACAATCTTTTATTAGATGGTGATATACACACACAGCTCCTACTCTTACTGCATTATTTTCTAGTCCTAAATCTTGAAGAATATAATCATCAATGGGATTAAGAGCTTTATTACAGAGTCTTTCAACTTTTCCAAAAGTGTCGTCACCACTTAGTGTAGTAAGATCAATCAAAGTAATAGCTTTTAACAACCATGCAACTTGAAATTCCTTTTTTACAGTTCTTCTTTTAGTTAAGGTAGCTGTTCGACGTTCTACAGCACTCAAATTAATTTTTGTATTGTTCACCCAGCTTGTATCTAAGTTATAAAACGTTTTCTTTGTCATCGAATTAAATTTTTTCTTCTGTTATTGGTCTACTCAGTAAATTACTTATTTCTTCTTTTAAATCATGTTGCTTATAAAGTATATTGTATACAGACTCCATAATTGGCATATCAATATTTTTTTTTTGTGAAATATTATAAACTGCTTTAACAGTATAATAACCCTCTGTTACTTCTTGCGATTTTAAAAGATCTAAAAAATTATCATATTTTGAAGAAGCTAATTTAATACCAAACTGTGTATTACGAGAATTTTTAGAGCTGCATGTTAAAATAAGATCACCAAGCCCAGATAAGCCAAATAATGTACTTTTATCAGCTTTAAATTTTTTTGCGTATCGTGTCATTTCTGCAAAAGATCTAGATATGAGTGCACTTTTAGCATTTTCACCTAAATTCAATCCCTCTGCAACACCGGCTGCTATCGCATATATATTCTTTAACGCACCACCTATTTGCGTTCCAATTAAATCATTTGAATAATAAATTCTAAATTCTTTGTTAGGTATAAGTTTAGAAATGTTCTCAAAATCTTTTTTATCTTTTGTTGCAAGCGTGACTGCAGTTGGTAAACTTTGAGATACTTCATTTGAAAAAGATGGGCCTGATAAAATACTAATTGATTTAAACGGCATCATTTCTTGAAATACATCTGTTAAAAATTTTGATGATGATATTTCAATGCCTTTAGAACATATAACAATATGATGATTTTTATTATGTAATGATGAATCCTTAACTACCTCCCTAATATTTTGTGCCGGCAAAGTTATAAATAAAAATTTAACATTTCTAATTTCTTTTAAAGAGGTAGTAGCAGTGACATTTTCATTAAATGAACTGTATTTTAATTTTGGATTAATTTTATGTTCATTTATTGATTTAACAATTTTTTCATCTCGAGCATAAATTATAACTTTATTATTACTTAATACTCGGGCAAGTGCACTACCCCATACTCCTCCACCTAAAATTCCAATTGTCATACGTTTGATCTTTATCCGGTGAGGCAAATGAAGTCAATTTATGGTTTTTGGCTAAAATCTTGGGTATTTTTATTAAAAAACTGCATGATTGATTTTTGGAACTAGTATATGAGGTACAATATATAAAAAGTATACTTTTTTGGAGGAAATATGAAAAAATTACTTCTAGCTGTTATTGTAAGTTTGTCGACTGTAACGACTGCTGCATTAGCAGAAATTAAAGTAGGAATTATTCTTGGTTTTACAGGACCAATTGAATCTTTAACTCCTGCTATGAGAGATGGTGCGAGAATGGCATTCGATGAAGCATCAAACTCTGGAAATCTTTTAGGTGGTGAATCCATTACTATCTTAGAAGCTGACTCAACTTGTGTAGACTCTGCTGCTGCAACTGCTGCTGCTGAGGATCTAGTTGCACAAGGTGTAACTGCTATTATGGGTGCTGACTGTTCAGGTGTAACAGGTGCGATTAATGCAAACGTTGCGGTACCAAATGGTATTCTGATGGTATCTCCATCTGCAACCTCACCAGGTCTAAGTAAAGTTCCTGATAATGGAACTTTCTGGCGTACTGCTCCATCTGATGCAAAGGGTGGTCAAGTATTAGCTAAACTTGCTTTAAGCAGAGGAATTGAAAGTATAGCTGTAACGTATACTAACAATGACTACGGAAAAGGCTTAGCTGAAGTATTTGAAGCTTCATTTGCTCGTGGTGGCGGAACTATTACTGCATCTGCTGCGCACGAAGATGGTAAAGCAGATTATTCATCAGAAGTTGGTGTTCTTGCATCAGCTGGTGGAGACGCACTACTAGTAATTGGTTATATCGATGATGGTGGAAAAGGAATGATCGAAGCATCTTTAGATTCAGGTGCGTTTGACACTTTTGTTCTTTCTGATGGTATGATTGGTCAATCAATTGTTGATAATATCGGTGCTGATCTTGAAGGATCATTTGGTTCTATGCCAGGTGCAATTTCAAAAGGTTCAGCTAAGTTTGGCGAACTAGCAGCTGCAAATGGCATGGATGGTAGTGCTCCATATGTTGGGGAATCTTATGATGCTGCAGCAATTATTGCTCTTGCAATTCAAGCTGGTGGATCTGCTGATAAGCAATCAATCCTAAACAATATTGCTAAAGTATCTAACGCTCCAGGTATTGTAATTAACCCTGGTCAATTATCATACGGCTTACAAATGTTAGCTGCTGGTAAGGATATTGATTATCAAGGTGCAACAGACGTAGAATTTAATGCGTTTGGTGATGCCGCTGGTGCGTTTAAAGAACTAGAAGTTAGTGGCGGCGAGTTCGTTACTGTTGGCGCTCTTTAATACTTAAAAATATTTTTATTTAACCCCAGCTTTTAGCTGGGGTTTTTTTATGAGTGTCTTACTTTCTCTGGTATAATTCCTTTAGGTCTATAGCGTAAAATTAATAATAAAATTAAACCCATAAATAAATATCTAAAGTAAGGAACGCTATCTAGTAAATGTAATTTTAAAGCATTAGTTGGCTCTAATCCTATTGTTAGTTGATTAATAATAAATGTTGTAAGTGGTGCTGCCTCAATCCAAGAAAACCAAATAACAAAACCACCAAATATAGCACCTAAATTATTTCCACTACCGCCTACAATAACCATAATCCAAATAATAAAAGTAAAACGAAGTGGTCGATATCCTGAAGGAGTAAATAAACCATCCAATGTAACAAGCATTGCACCCGCCACACCTACAATTGCAGCTCCTATGACAAAAATAATTAAATGTTGTTTTACAACATCTTTACCCATTGCATTTGCGGCTGTTTCATTATCTCTGATAGCTCTCATCATCCTGCCCCATGGAGATAATTGAGCTTTGTTTGCAAAATAAAAAATTATCAACATAACAATTAGAAATAAAATGGCGTAAGATAATTTTACAAATATTCCTGAGCCATCAATAATAAGGTTGTTTAATACTTGTTGTCTATCACTTACATCAATAATGTTATTTAACTTTGATGAATTGATATATGTAACTAAATTTATAAACCAATCTGCGTTTTGTAAATCAATTTCATAAGGAACTGGTCTCTTTAAACCAATTACATTTTTTACCCCTCTAGATAACCATTCTTCATGTTTTAAAACACTAACAACTATTTCTGAAATACCAAGAGTAACAATAGCGAGATAATCTGATCGTAATCCAAGAGCTACTTTACCAATTACGAATGCAACACCTGCAGCAAATAAACCTCCTACTATCCAAGAGAAAATTATTGGTAGTCCAAGACCACCTAAAAAACCTGCTATTGCTGGATTAACATCTTCAATATTATGTGTAGCATTTAAATAAAAGTGTCTGATAATTAAAATACCAAAAAAAATTATGAGGAAATTGAAAATATATCTATTTCTTTTTTGGATTACCGTTTTATTAATATACATTACAGCAATTACCAATACGACAAGTAAAGCAAAACTAATACTTAGTCCCCTACCTCCGACCTGCCATGACTCGGCAATGGGAGGGTAAGAAACAAGCACTGCTGCTAATCCACCCATGGCAAGAAAACCCATCACACCAAAATTAATTACTCCTGCATAACCCCATGAAATATTAACTCCCATTGTCATTATTGCTGAAATAATACACATGTTTAAAATTACTAAACTAACTGACCACCCTTGAATGAAACCTACAAAAATAAAGAGAGAGATCATTATTGTAATAGCTACCCATTCATATCTTTCAAACTTCATCATAAGACTTTTCCCTTAAATATACCTGATGGTCTAATCAATAAAACGATGACTAAAATTGAAAATGATACAGCAAATTTATAATCTGTTGAAAGTAATTGTACTAGACCTGTTGGCTCTATAGAACTTGGAAGTATGTATACAAAGAATTTCTTATAAGCATACGTGACCATAATTTCTGAAAACGCGATGACATAACCGCCTACTACAGCTCCAAAAGGACTTCCAATTCCTCCAACAATTGCCGATGCAAATATTGGCAAAACTAAATTAAGATAAATTATAGGTTTATAACTTTTATCTAAACCATAAAGTGTTCCAGCGACACATGCCAAGATGCCTACAATAATCCATGTAGTAAAGACTACTCTATCAGGATTAATACCAGACAATAATGCTAAATCTTCATTATCAGAAAATGCTCTCATTGATTTTCCAGTTTTAGTTTTTTGCAAAAACCAAAAAGTAAAAGTTAAAAGTAAAATAGTAATTAATATTGTAATAACTTGGGATGATTTTAATGCTAATCCTTCATTTAAACCTGTCATTACTTTAAACTGTTTCGCTTTCATTATAAATTTCTGTCCATCAGAAAATTTTATAGTTTCTGTTCCAATTATAATTCTTATTATTGCATTTATTACAAACATAACTCCTATTGAAACCATTGCTAAAACAACAGGAACACTTTTTTGGTATCTGTAATATTGAAAAACAAATTTATCAGAAATAAAGCATAAAATAATTGTTGCTATTATTCCTATAGGTAAAGCTAACAAGGCAGTTGGCAGAATTCCTAAACCAATATTTTGTGATTGAAAAAACCACGTAAATAAAATTGTTATCATTGCTCCAAATGACATAATTTCACCATGTGCAAAATTTGCAAATCGAAGTATGGCATAAACGAATGTAACCCCAAGTGCTCCAAGTGCAAGTTGAGAGCCATAAGAAATGCCTGGAATGATAATAAAATTTAGAAGTACGATTATAGAATTTAGAAAATCAATCATTTTAACCTCCTAAAAATGACTTTCTAACTTCTGGATTATTTAATAATTCTTCACCTGAGCCTTCTCTACTATTTTTTCCATTAACTAATACGTATCCTCTATCAGCAATACCAAGTGCTTGTTTTGCATTTTGTTCAACCATTAGTATGCCAACACCAGTTTTACGAACTTCTATGATTCTTGAAAATAACTCATCCATTACTATCGGTGATACTCCTGCAGTTGGTTCATCTAACATTAAAATCTTCGGTTTAGTCATAAGTGCTCTCCCAAAAGCTACTTGTTGTCTTTGACCTCCTGATAATTCTCCTGCACTTTGATTTCTTTTTTCTTTTAAAATAGGAAAAAGATCGTAAACATCATTAATGGTATGCATAATGTCATCCTCTCTTAAAAACCCTCCCATTTCTAGATTTTCTTCTACTGTCATACCAGTAAACACATTGTTTGTTTGAGGAACAAAAGCGAGTCCTAAATTAATTCTATTTTGAGGTAACATTGAAGAAATTTCCTTATTTGAATATTCAACAGAACCTGAAGTTAAGCTTAACATGCCCAGCAATGCTTTCATTGCTGTTGATTTCCCTGCTCCGTTTGGACCAACGATAACAACAATTTCACCCTCATTAACTTCTAGATTAATATCTTTAATTATATCAACTCCTCCATATCCAGCTGTTAAATCTTTACCAATTAAATTATTCATAAAATTTTAATTCTTTGTAATACCTTTTCCTAAATAAGCTTCTATAACTGTATCGTTATTTTTTACTTCATTAAAATTTCCTTTAAATAAAACTGAACCTTCTGCCATTACAATTACAGGATCACAAATTTTTTCTATTAGCTCCATATCATGTTCAATTACGAAAAATGTATAATTCTTTTCTTTATTTAATCTTAATATTGCATCTGTAATTTCATTAAGAAGTGTTCTATTAACTCCAGCTCCTACTTCATCAAGTAAAACTATTTGAGGGTCAACCATCATGGTTCTTCCTAACTCAAGTAATTTCTTTTGACCACCAGATAAATTACCTGCAAGTTCTTGAGTAAGGTGACTTAAATTTAAAAAATTTATTACTTCGATAGCTTTTTGTCTTATTTCTTCTTCCTGTTGTTTTACTTTAGCATTACTTAATAAAGCGTATGATAATTTTTCACCAAATTGATTTGGTGGTACCATCATTAAATTTTCAAGAACAGTTAAAGTTGAAAATTCATGTGCAATTTGAAAAGTTCTTAGCACTCCTTTCGCAAATAATTCGTGAGGTTTTAAAAAAGAAATATCTTCATTATTAAGAATTATATTTCCCTCATCTGGATCATATAATCCTGCAATGGTATTAAATAACGTTGTTTTTCCTGCGCCATTTGGACCTATTAAACCTGTAATTGTACCCATTTCAACCTTCATTGATGCGTTGTAGACAGCTTTCAATCCTCCAAAAAATTTATTAACATTATTTATTTCAAGCATTATGCAATTTTTTTAAATTTCCATTTAATTCTGCATTAAGAACTAATCCTAGCGATATAATTATAGCAAGCATTGCTGAACCCCCATAAGAAACTAAGGGTAGCGGTATTCCAACAACAGGCATTAATCCAGATACCATAGATATGTTCATTATGACATATATAAATAAATTACTGCCAACACCTATAGAAAGAATTCTACCAAAAATATGATTTGATTTAATACTTATATAAAAACATACTGATATTAATAATAGAAAAAGTAAAATTATAAACATAGTACCAATAAAACCAAATTCTTCTCCAATTAACGTAAAGATAAAATCAGTTTGTTTTTCAGGTAAATACTGCAGATAAGCTTGAGATCCCTCTAAAAAACCTTTGCCAGTTAGACCACCAGAGCCTAAAGCAATTTTAGATTGTATGAGTTGATATCCTCTTCCAAGAGCATCTGCTTCAGGATTTAAAAAAGAAAAAATTCTATCTTTTTGATATGGCTGTAAGTAATTTAATGACAAAGGTATTGATAAAATTAGGATAAAAAATCCTAATACAAACTTCCAAATTCTTATTCCACTTGCAAATAGAATCAAAATTCCAAGCATTGCTATACTTAGAGCAGTACCAAGATCTGGTTGTATAACGACTAAAGCAAAGGGTAAAAATAAAATCAATATTGGAAAAAATAAGTTTTTTATTCGCTTAATTTCATCAAATTTTAAATCATGATAAAATCTTGCTAAAGCTAGTATTATAGTTATTTTTATTAATTCTGATGGTTGGATGCTAAAACCAAAAAGATTTATCCATCTAGTTGCACCTTTACCAAAAACACCAATTAATTCGACTGAAAGTAGAAGTAATAATGATAAAATAAAAAAGATATAAGCAAACTGATATATAAATTTAATATTTATTAAAGCTAAGACAATTGCTAGAAACATAAAAACTAGTAATCTAATTAAATGTCTTGATGCCCAGGGACTGTATGATCCTCCCGCAGCAGAATATAAACCTGCAGCACCAATAAGAGAAATTAAGATTATTAGAAAAATTAATAAGTAATTAATGTTTTGAAATTTATTTAACATTATATTTCTAAATTTTTTGCAAATTGAAAGATTTCTTTTGCTATAGGTGCTGCAGTTGATGCACCTGAACCTCCATGTTCAATAACAACAGAAACAGCATATTTAGGATTTTCGACTGGCATATATCCAACAAATAAAGCGTGATCTCTTTTTTTCCATTCTACTTCTTTTTTTCTAAAATCATCACTTTCTCTTTCAGCAACAGTTATCCTTCTAACTTGTGAAGTACCTGTCTTCCCTGAAAAAGGTGCAAACTCAGATCTTGAATTATATGCTGTACCTTTATTTTCATTTACTACTTTAAACATTGAATTTTTAATAATTTTAATAGAATTTTGATATTTTGCTAATTTTTCAAATTCAATGTCTTTTTTTTGTTTTATTATATTTGGTATTATTTTTTTTCCATTAGATGCAATAATAGATGTCATTACAGCAAGTTGTAATGGATTAGTTAATACAAAACCTTGGCCAATTGCTGAGATTAAAGTTTCTCCAGGATACCAACTTTCATCATATTTTTTCTTTTTCCAATCGCGTGAAGGAATAATTCCTTTTTTTTGATTAAGTAAAGGGATATCATAAATTTTTCCTAAACCAAAATCTTCAGCAACAATTGCAATTTTATCTATCCCAATTTTTTTTGATATTTCATAAAAAAAAACATCGCATGACTCTTTAATAGCATCACTTACATTCATAGATCCATGACCATTATTTTTCCAACAATGATAAAGTCTATCACCTAAACTAATTTTTCCATTACAAAAATGTTTTGTATTTGTATCAATTACCCCATTCACTAATCCTGCTATCGCAACAATCATTTTAAAAGTTGAGCCTGGAGCATATAAACCTTGAATACATCTGTAAGTAAGTGGTGAAAGTTCGTTCTGCAAAATTGAATTCCAATATTCCTTATTTGGTTTTTGTATAATTTTATTAGGATTATAGGATGGAGTGGAAACCATACATAAAATATTACCATTGTTAACATCCATAAGTACTGCAGACCCTGCTTTGTGTTCTTTTAACAAGTTTAGAGCATATTGTTGAATTCTAAGATCGATAGTAAGTTGAATGTCATTACCTTTTTGACTATCTTGCCTTGATATTTCTCTAATTACTCTTCCGTAAGAATTGACTTCAATCTCTCTTTGCCCGGATTTACCTATTAAATTGGGATTAAAACTTTTTTCAATACCATCTTTGCCTATCTCTAGATTAGGCATATTTGCAATAAATGGTAATTCAACTTCTTCTCGATTGGGTTTATTTGTATAACCGATTAAATGTGAAACTGTATTACTAAATTTGTAAGTTCTCATATAATCTTGAGAAATAAATATACCTTCAATATTAAGTTTATTT
>CACHLW010000014.1 GCA_902580765.1 uncultured Alphaproteobacteria bacterium
CAATAATATCATTTTTTAAAGATCAAAACTTTGATACCTTGCCATCTTACTTATATAAATTGATTAGTGTCTATAAATTTAACGAAGCTTCTTTTGTAGCAGGAGTAATTTTAATATTAAGTATGATTATTTTTTTATTAATTGATAATTTAAATTACCAAGGTAAGTCAGCCATTAAAACGTGAAGATAAATACTTGCTACATAGCCAATAAATATAACTGGAGTCCATTTTAAATGTCCAAAAAAAGTATAATATCCTCTAGCTTGTCCCATAAGTGCTACACCTGCAGCTGAACCAATTGACAATAGACTACCACCCACTCCTGTTGTTAATGTAACTAGTAACCACTGATCAATTGACATTTCCGGTCTCATAGTAATTACAGCAAACATCACTGGTATATTATCTACAATAGCTGAAAGAACACCTACTATTGAATTTGCCATTGTTGGGCCCAGACCAATATATAAGAATTCTGAAACAACAGTTAGGTAACCTATAAATCCTAAGCCACCTACACTTAGGATAACTCCAAAGAAGAATAACAAAGTATCCCATTCAGCTCTTGAAACTTTTCTAAAGAAATCAAATTTTTCATCTTCAACAGATGGATCATGTGTAATTTGTAAATAAAAAGAATATAACCCAAGAAGACCAAGACCAAACATCATGCCAAGCATTGGAGGCAAGTGAAGAATATTATGGAAGTTTACAGCACTAAAAATTGTAAGCAAACCTAAAAAGATAATTACTCGTCCGCCTCTTTTCATATATTCTCTATCAGAGCTAATTTGTGGTTTTTCATTTGGAATAAAGAAATACATAACTGCTGCAGGAATTATGTAATTAACCACAGAAGGAAAAAATATTTTAAAAAATGTAAAAAATTCGACAATACCAGCTTGCCATACCATTAAGGTAGTAATATCTCCAAATGGACTAAAAGCACCACCTGCATTTGCTGCAACAACTATATTAATACAACCAATCGATATAAATTTTGTATTACCTTTACCACAGGCCATTACTACAGAGCACATGACTAGTGCAGTTGTTAAGTTATCAGCTATAGGAGATAAGAAAAAAGTAATTATACCTGTGAATATAAATAATTGTCTAAAGCTAAATCCCCTTGATGTTAATTGGTATCTGACTACATCAAAGACTTTTCTTTCTTCTAAAGCATTGATGTAAGTCATAGCAACGAGAAGAAATAGGAAAAGTTCTGCAAATTCTAAGATATTATGTTCTAAAGCATACTCAATTTCTTTGGCATATTGCTTATCAGAAGAAAAATGGAAAGCTATAATACCCCATATTACAGCAGCTGAAATAATAACTGGTTTCGATTTTCTTAGATGGCTAAATTCTTCAGCCATTACAACAGCATATGCAAGAACAAATACAATAAGGCTTAGAATGCCTACATATGATGTTGTTAGATCTATTTCCATAGTTTTAAATTAAAGCCAATTACGTCTTTTTCAATCCCGAAATCATATAGATTATTGTGTATTGCTTCGTCAATAAAAACACTCTTTTTTATTACTTTTGCTTTATTATAAAGTTTAATACTGTGTTCATGCGGTACAATTTCATCCTTTTTTCCACTAATGATAAGTAATGGCGAGGTTATTTTATCAATTTTACTGAAGTTATCGAATTTATCTTTAACTAAATATTTTGTAGGAAATATTTTATATCTTTTTTTTGCAATATCATTGATAGATGTAAATGGCGCTTCTAAAACAATAGATAAAAATTCGTACTTTGTACCCATTTCTACTGCAGCGCCAGATCCGAGTGATTCTCCATACATCACCAATTCTTTGAATTTAAATTCAGTATTATTTTTAATCCATTTTAATACTGCTTCTGAATCTTTATATAAATTTTTTTCTGTTGGATTTCCTTTGTTACCTCCAAAACCTCTCCAGGAAACTAAAAGTACGCTCCAATTTTTTTCGATATACTTCTGGATTCTGTAAGCTCTATCTCCGATATGAAAAGAATTACCATGAAAATAAACCAGTAAAGGGAGTGAATTATTCCCTTTATGATACCATGATAACAGCTTTAAGTTATCCTCAGTTTTAATATAAACTTCTTCTGTATTATCCAAGTTATAATCCTTTGGAGAGCCTGGATGTCCTGATTTATTAAAAACAATGCGTCTTTGAAAGATATACAAGAGAAAACCTAAAAAAAAATATAGAAAAATTGCAGAAAAAATGTAATTCATTACTTATTATAATATTATGAGAATAGAAAACAAAGTAATTGATCCGCTAAGTCCTTACAGCCGTGCACTGAAAAAAATTGAGGAAAGTGGTATAAGACCAACAAAACAAAGAAGAATTTTAGCTAAATTAATTTTTGAAAAAGGTGACAGGCATATTTCTGCTGAAAATCTCTTTGATGAAGTAAAAAAAGAAGATAGAAAAATTTCTATGGCTACAATTTATAACACCTTAAAACAATTTACATCATTAGGATTAATAAGAGAAATAGTTGTTGATCAAAATAAATCACTCTATTGTAATAATAATAAATCTCATTATCATTTGTATATTGAAGATGAAGGTAAGATTCATGATATACCTACAAAAAATATTAATCTTGATATACCTTCTATTCCTGCTTGTCTCTCATTGCATAATATTGATGTTATTGTCAGAGTTAGATCTCTTAAAGAAGACCAAAAAAAGAATTAAATTGTTATGCACAACATAAAGTTGTGGTCTCCAAATAATAAAAATACAAACCTCCACAAGTTTATTAATCAACTAGATAAAAGTTTAAATATAAATAATTATGCTGACTTGCATAACTGGAGCATAAAACATAAAAATGAATTTTGGAGCAATGTATGGGATTTTACATATTTTGTTGGTGAAAAAAAAGGTAAAATTTTTAAATCAGCACCTGAATTTACTAATAATAAATTTTTTGATGAATGTAAGATAAATTATGCTGAAAATTGTTTAACTAGAGATGATGATGATGATGCAATAATATTTCACTCTGAAAAAAAAATTAAGAGAAATTACTCTTGGAAAGAGCTAAGAAGTGCTGTTTTTAAATTTGCAAATTATTTAAAAAATAATAACATTAAAAAAAATGATAGGATAGTCGCTATACTTCCTAATATACCCGAAACTGTAATTTCATTTTTATCTACAGCACAATTAGGTGCTATTTGGTCATCATGTTCATCAGATTTTGGTAAAAAAGCAATTATAGATAGATTTAAACAAATTGAACCAAAAGTATTATTATTTTCAGATTATTATTTTTATAACAATAAAAAAGTTGATACGACAAATATTATAAAAGATGTAATATCTAATATCCCAAGTATAGAGAAAATTATTTTAATACCATATGAATTTAATGAAACAGATTATCAATTAGATTTTGAATACGATAATTTGTGTAATATTTTACAACAAGAAATTGAGTATAGTAAATTTGAAAAGTTTAATTTTAATCACCCCCTGTATATTCTTTATTCGAGTGGAACTACTGGAGTGCCAAAATGTATTGTTCACAGTTCTGGCGGAGCTCTAATACAACATAAAAAAGAACATGTACTACATTGTGATATTAATGAAAAAGATAGAGTTTTTTATTTTACTACTTGTGGGTGGATGATGTGGAATTGGTTAGTTTCTGTTTTGGCGTCAAAAGCAACAATAATTTTATATGATGGATCCCCTTTTATTCCAGATAATAAACATCTTTTTAAAATTGCAGAAGAAGAAGGGATTAATTTTTTTGGCACTGGTGCAAAATATTTAGATACTTTAAAAAATAATAAAATTAAAATTAAAGAAAGTTTTAAATTAAATAGTTTAAATACACTAGCTTCAACAGGATCTCCTTTGGTTAATGAATCATTTGAATACGTTTATGAAAATATCAAATCAAATATTCATCTTGAATCTATAAGTGGTGGTACTGATTTAGTTTCGTGTTTTGTTACCGGTAATCCGTTAATGGATGTCTATAGTGGTGAAATTCAGTGTAAAGCTCTTGGAATGGATGTTGATGTATTTGATGAAAAAGGAAATTCAATTGAAAATCAAAAGGGAGAACTAGTATGTAAATCTTCTTTTCCATCAATGCCTTTATATTTTTGGAACGATCATGATAATAAAAAATATTTTAATTCTTATTTTAGTAAATATGAAAACATTTGGTATCATGGAGATTATATTGAAAAAACTATAAATGGCGGTTATGTTATATATGGCCGATCAGATGCAACTCTAAATTCTGGAGGAGTAAGAATAGGTACTGCAGAAATTTATAGAGTAATTGAAAATATTACAGAAGTTCAGGAAGCTGTTGCAGTGGAATATAAATTAAAAAATGATACACAAATTATATTATTTGTTGTCTTGAATAAAAATTTTGAATTTAATGAAAATTTAAGGTCTAAAATAATCAATGAAATAAAAATTAATCTTTCTTACAAGCATATTCCCTCACAAATATATGCTATAAGTGAAATACCCAGAACTAGAAGTGGTAAAATAGTTGAAATTTTAATTAAAAAATTAATTAATGGTGAAAGTATTGAAAATGAAGAATCATTGGCTAATCCAGAATGTTTAAAAGAATTCGAATTAGTATATAAAAACTTAAAGAATAATTATGCCAAATAGAGTTGTAGTCAGTAAACTTGGTGGTCCGGAAGTTTTAAAATATGAAAACTATGACTTACCTAAAAATGTTGAAGAAAATATGGTCAGAATTAAGCAAACTTCAATTGGTATTAACTACATAGATACGTATCATAGAACAGGAATATACCCGTTACCTGTAGAAATCCCTTTTTGTTTAGGAGTAGAAGCAGCAGGAGATGTAATAGAAATTGGAGATAATGTATCGAACTTAAAAGTTGGTGATAGAGTGGCTTACTCCTTTAGCCCTCCAATTGGTGCCTATTGTGAAGTTAGAGATTTTGATTCTCAAAGAGTTGTAAAATTACCAGAATATATTTCAAATGATGAAGCTGCTTCAATATTATTACAAGGGATGACCGTCGAATACCTTTTTGAAAGATTGTATAAATTGCAAAAAGATGAAGTTTTTTTATTTCATGCAGCTGCAGGAGGTGTTGGATTAATTGCTAGTCAATGGGCAAAATCCATAGGAGCTAAAATGATAGGTACTGTTAGTACTGATGAAAAAGCATCATTAGCAAAAAAAAATGGATGTGAATTCACAATTAATTATAAAGAAGAAGATGTTCATAGTAATGTTTTAAAATTAACAAACAATGAAGGAGTAAATGTTGTTTATGATGGAGTGGGTAAAGATACATTTGATATATCTCTAAAATGCTTAAAATTTAGAGGGCTAATGGTATCTTTCGGACAATCTTCCGGAATGGTAAATGATGTCAATCTTCATAGTACATTTAATCCTAAAAGTTTATATTATACTAGACCAACATTAATGCATTATATTCGTAATTCAGAAGAGCTAACAGAATGTAGTAACAAATTGTTTTCAAAAATTAAAAATAAAGAAATTAAGCCTAATATATTCAAAAAATTTAAATTATCTGAAGCTAGTAAGGCTCATGAGTTAATACAATCTAGAAATTCGGTAGGGTCAATAATTCTGTGCCCCTAGATTAGTGGCATCCCCTAGGAGAGTCGAACTCCTCTTTTCAGGATGAAAACCTGATGTCCTAACCGATAGACGAAGGGGACACGTGTTTGGTATATAGTAGATATTTTGATTTTTTTCAAATTATTTAATTGATTACTTTTACATCATGGATCAGTATTTGGGGCATCTTACTACTTGAGAAGTTATCTTTTTTAATAGAACACAAAATATGAAATTTAAATTTATTAAACTTCAGAAGATAATCACCAATAAGGGTATTCATACTGTTGAATGATATACCTTTTAAATTTTCACCTACATCATTTTTAAAAAAAATTAAAATATGTTTATTTTTTATATTTTTAACCTGATCAATTACTATATCTTTGATTAAAAATTGAGGTTCTTCATTACCTTTGCCGTGAGGTTCTAATAATTCTAAATTATCTAAAAAATCTTTGTTTATTTGATTTACAGAAATTTCACTGTCATAAAATATTTTTTTTTCAAAAAAATTATCATGATATGAATCAAATTTTTTAACTAAAAATTTATCTATTTTATCTAAATTTTTTTTATTTATTTTTAAACCTACTGCCATTTTATGACCGCCACCATCTTCTATTAAATTATTAGCCTTCAGTTCAAGAACAATACTACCAATATCAATTTGATCTATAGATCTGCCTGAGCCAGAACCAACATTATTGATAAAAGAAAATACAAATGTTGGCTTGTTATAAAGAGCTACTATTTTACTGGCAACTATACCTAAAACACCTTGGTGCCAATTCTCTTTATAAACAATAATAAATTTTTTATTTTCTTGATGTTTTATTTGCTCAATTGCTTCATTGAATATATTTTGTTCAATTAATTTTCTTTTTTCATTAATTAAAAATAGTTTTCGAGAAATAGTTTCTATTTCAGAATCATCATTTGATATCAAAAGTTTGGAGGATAAAGAAGAGTCATCAATTCTACTCGCAGCATTAATTTGTGGTCCTAGAACAAAACCAATATCTTTAGCTAAAGGTTCATGATTTATATTAGAGTTATCTAATATTTTTGTTATTGACTTATTTTTTCTACTTCTAATGAGCTCTAAACCTTTACTAACAATTGATCTATTGTAATTGTTAATATTAACAATATCACAAATTGTTCCAACAGCAACTAAGTCTAAATATGACATCAAATTTGGTTCTTTGATTTTTGGAAATAATTTTAATTCTCTAATTTGCTTTCTTAAACCCATTAAAAAAAGAAAAGTCACGGCTACTGCAGCAAAATCTTTATAATCATTATTTTCGTCAAATCTATTTGGATTAATTACCGAGTGAACTTTTGGAAGTTTAAATTCACTTAAATGATGATCTATAACAATAACCTCAATACCATTGTAAGTAGGCAAATCAATCAAGTTAAATGCTGATGTACCACAATCAAGTGTAAACAAGAGAGTAATATTTTCATTAAGCATTTCATTCATAAGCCTAACATTTGGACCATAACCCTCTGACAATCTATTAGGTATTTTACAAACAAGGTTATTGGTAAAATTATTTAAAAATTTATATAAAATTGAAGCAGAAGTAGATCCATCAACATCATAATCAGCAATTATTCCAATCTTTTCATTGTTTTTTAAGGCTTCAATACATCTTTCAATTCCTTTTTTCATATCTTTAAGCTCAAAAGGATCTGGAAGATTATTTAAAAGATTGGGATTTATATAATTATCATAATTTTCTTCGAAGACACCTCTAGAAATTAGAAGTTTTGAAAAAATTTCAGAAATTGATTTTTGTTGTGAAAGAGCTTGAATTTTCTTGAAATCTATTTGCTTTTCTTCCCAAAATTTATCTGATAGTGATTTTTCAGTAATCACATTAATTAATTATCATGAATAGCAAGAACAGTAATTTTTTCTTTTACAAATTCTAAACCTTCAATTTTATTAATTACGTTACTTAATTTTTCTTTCTGAATATTATGAGTAGTTATTATAATAGGTATTGGTTTATCTGTTTCAGAACTCTCAGGAAGTTGAAGTATTTTTTTAACAGATATATCAAAATCACTAAAATAATTAGTAATTGAAGAAAGAACACCAGGTTTGTCTTCTGTCATTATTCTTAGGTAATAGCTATTAATTACATTTTCTACAGAATATTTTTCAAAACTTTGCAACTTATCAATTTTAAAACCCAAATTATCAAATTTTTCATTCTGAGATATATCGTATAAATCAGACAAGACAGAGCTGGCTGTTGGCTTCCCCCCTGCTCCTTCACCTTCTAAAAATAAATTTTCTAGATGTATAGTTTCAATATTAATCGCGTTAAGAGCATTATCAACACTTGCTAAGGGATTATCCATTGAAACTAATTTTGGTGAAGTAAAGTTCGAAATTTTTCCTTCAATTATGCAAGCTTCAGATATTAATTTTATCTTATACCCTAATTTTTCAGCAAAATTAATATCTTCAATTTTAATATTTGAGATTCCTTCGATATAATTATTATTAAAGTTTAAATTTGATTTAAAACATAGAGTCGATAATATTGTTAACTTGTGAGCTGCGTCATATCCACCAATATCTAATTTTGATTCCTGATCAGAAGTAAATCCTTTATCTTTAGCAATTTTAAGAACTGCATCAAAGGACAAATTATCTTGTTGCATTTTAGTTAAAATGTAATTTGTTGTTCCATTTAAAATTCCAGAAATTTTATTGATTCTATCTAAGCTAATAGAATTTTTTATTGTTTTTATTACTGGTATGCCACCTGCAACAGCAGCTTCATATGATAAAGCTAGTGAGTGTGTGTTAGCTAATTTAAATAATTCTTTTCCATGATTGGCAATTAATGCTTTATTCCCTGTTACAACATGTTTTTTATTTTTTAATGCTGTTTCAATAATTTCATAGCTAATTCCTTTTTCTTCACCAATTAATTCAACAATTACATTACAATTATCATCTTTAGACATTTCTCTTGGGTCATCATACCAAGTATAATTTGATATATTAAAATTTCTTTTTTTATTTTTTGTTCTTGCTGATATTCCAACTATGTTAAATTCTACATCTGTTTTATCAAAGAAATAATTTTTATTTTCTTCAATTGTTTCAACTAGTGCTGATCCAACATTTCCTAATCCCGCTATTCCAATATTAAGCTTACTCATAACTAAATTTAACTTTTATAATCATTAATACATTTATCTATATCTTTTTTATCTGTATTAGAAATACTACAATAATCTAATAATTCTTCATCAGTTAATTTGGCGTCTTTAAAATCAGGAACATTATCAATATCAGGGTATCCGCATGAAACGATAAAAAGGGGGAGAAGGAAAACTGTAAAATATTTAATCATACTAAAGATAGTGTTTCTTCAATATTTTCAGCTATATTAAAACATTGTACCGCTTGACCAGCAGCACCTTTAATTAAGTTATCTATTGCGCTAACTATAATAATTTTATCCTCACTATGATGATTAAAAATTTTAATTTTACAATAATTAGAATTTTGAACAGAAAAAAAATCAAGCGTTTCATCATTATCAATATATTTTATAAAAGGATTTAATTTTTGCAACTCATGATATAAATTTATAATATCAGTTTTTTTTATACCAATATTAAGATCACAATAAATTGTAGAAATCATACCTCTAAAATTAGGAAGTATATGAGGATTAAATGAAAACTTTACTTCATTTTCTGAATTATTCTTTTTAAGTTCTTGTTTGATTTCCGCAATATGTCTGTGATTATTTGTATTATAATTATAAAAATTATAATCATTTTTTGATTTCATTTTATTGAAATCGAATTTCTTTCCCGCTCCACTATAACCTGATTTCGAATCTATAATTATATTATCTGTATTGATTAATTTATTTTTTATTAAAGGTATTAATGGTAATAAAATAGAAGTTGGATAGCAACCGGGTATAGCTGTATTTTTTGAACCTAATATTTTTTCTCTATTTATTTCAGCGAGACCATAAATAAAATTGTTTAAATGCTCTTTGCAATCATGTTCATTGCCATAATTTTGTTTATAAATATCAAAATTATCTAATCTAAAGTCAGCTGATAAATCTATAATATTAATTCTATTAAAATATTTTTTTACATATTTATTTGATACTGCATGAGGCAAAGCTAAGAATACATAATCACTATCATCTGCATTAAAACTATCATTTGGCTGTAAAAGAGGAAGTTGATTATATTCTTTTGTATTATCAATATTATTTAGATAGCTACCATGAATAGTTTCTGATCCTAAAAAATTTATTTCTACGTAAGTATGATTTGATAAAATTTTTACTAACTCCATTCCAACATAGCCCGTTGAGCCTAAAACGGCTACTCTAATCTTATTATTCATGAAAATTTATCTCTTAGAGAATTGATAACTTCGTCTGGCTTTTGCTAAACCAGCTTTTTTTCTTTCAACAACTCTTGGATCTCTAGTAAGAAAACCAACTTTTTTTAGAGGTGGTCTATTTGACTGGTCGTATAAGCTTAATGCTTTGCTTATACCATGTCTAATGGCACCAGCTTGACCTGAAAGACCTCCGCCTTTAACTGAAGCCATAATTTCATAGGAATTATCAGCTTTAACAACATCCAAAGGCTGGTTAACTATCATTTGAAGCACTGGTCTTGAGAAGTATTTATCTAGAGGTTTGCCATTGATTTTAACCTCACCACTACCCCTTTTTAACCACACTCTGGCAATAGAATTCTTTCTTTTTCCAGTAGCATAAGCTCTTTCTTTATTGTCTAAAATATTTTCAGTTTGATTTTCTTGATTTTCCATAGTTAAATTTTATTTTTAGTATTCATTGATGCTATATCAATGATTTGAGGATTTTGAGCTTCATGCTTATGGTTTTCATCTCTATATATCTTACAATTAGATAATTGTTGTTTTCCTAATGGTCCTCTTGGGATCATTCTTTTTATTGCAAGTTTGATCATTTCATCAGATTTGTTTTTTTCCTTCATTTTATCAGGAGTTGTCTCTTTTATTCCTCCTGGATATCCAGTGTGTCTGTAATATATTTTATTATCAGCTTTTTTGCCTTTTAAATGTATTTTGTCAGAATTAATTATAATTAAATTATCACCACAGTCTTGGTTGGGGGTATATTCAGGCTTATTTTTACCTCTGAGGATATTTGCAGAAATAACGGCAAGTCTTCCTAAAACTGCGTCTTTAGCATCAATTAAGACCCACTTTTTCTTAATGTCACTTTTTTTCAAAGAGAATGTTTTCATCGCGTGCCCAAATACATATATTGAAAAATTAAGTCAATGATTTAATAAAAAAAACCCTCTAATTAGAGGGTTTTTTTAAGTTTTATAAATGTTTAATTATGCAGTAGCTGAGTCTTTCGCAGCAGCATTCCAGATAATTAAACCGAATAAGATTTTATTAATAAAATCTGCAAGATTGTAAATCCAGTTAAGAGTATCGGCATCAACCGAACCCATCATTAAACCGAATACATATCCTAAAGGATAAATTGCCCAACCAACTAATACAATTAATCTCATTGCATTAAATGCAGAAGTTACTGATTCCTTAGTTGTAGCAGCTTGGCTTGCTTCACCTCGGAAAATTTCCCAAATGATTACAGCCCAACCGATCATACCAATGATGAAGCCAAGTAATACCGAAATATGACCTGCTTCTCCAAGGTAACCACCAACTATCATAACGAGTGTACCAATGAGCAATCTGTAGAAAGCACCACTAGATACAGCTGCGCCGGCAGCAACTAAGATTAAAAAGAATTCAACCATTTGAAGTGGAACAGTTAAGATCCAATCAATATATCTATATACTGTTGGTGACTCACCTGTAGCAACCCAAAAGTCTCTCATATACATGTAGTGTACAGCAGCTATAAAAGTAATTAACCCTGCAACTACCATTGAAGTTCTCCATTTAGAAGAAACTCTCATACCTTCATAAAAGAAGAAAATTGTAGATGCCCACATTCCAATTGAAACAATCCAGAATGTAATACCTACGAAATCACCTTCACCTAAGAAAGTATCGGCAGCAAATGCTGGAACAGCAATAAAAGCTATTGTTGCAGCAATGATACCTATTAGACTAGTCTTATTTAACATAAAAACTCCTTATAGTTTGTTTCCTTACTAATAAGATGAAGTTCATATATTTTAATTGACGGACAAATAAAACATTAAAAATAACTTTTTTTTTCTTATTTTTTGTATAAATTTTTAATTTAACTTATTGATATATATGATTTATTTTTTTCTAAATTATTAACTATTATTATTTTTCAACAATAATCTCATTTTATTAAGAATCTGTTCAATTTTTTGAACATTATTAGAATATTTATTATCTGTATCATTTTGATTTTTTTGAAACAAAAACTTATTATTTGAAGATAATATTTTGTCTGCCAATTTAATTGAATAATTGTGTTTTTTGCCTTCGTATAGAATGTTTTTTAATTTTTCGAGTTTTTTTATATTTTCTTTGTTGAAATATCTTGTACCACCTTTGCTTTTGGTTGAAATACCCTCAATTCTAAATTTATTTGTTTTAGGATCCAGTGAATCCCAATATCTAATTTTATGCTCTTCAATTTGCAACATTTTAGATACCTCTGAAATATTAAAGTACTTCTTATTATCCATTAATTTTATTATTAATATATTTTAATAAAATTTTACTAGCTTTGAAGGTTATTACATTTCTGCTGGGAATGTTATGCTCTTCCTTGGTTTTTGGATTTCTTCCGATTCTACTTTTTTTATTATTCAATTTAAAAGTTCCAAAATTATGTATTTTTACTTTTTTATCTAGTTTTAGACCTTCGATTATAATATCAACAATATCATTAACAATATCTAGGCACAGTTTTCTATTAAAACCAAATTCATTTTTCATTGCTTCTGCAATTTCATCTCTAGATATATTTTGTTTGTCCATTATAGATTTTTGATAGATTTAATAATTTTTTTATTAAGATCATTTTTAATAAAATTCTGACACTGTTTCAATGCATAACTAAAAGCAATAGGATTTGCATTGCCATGACTTTTGACAGAAATACCATTTAAGCCAATTAAAGTTGCTCCATTATAAATGTCTGGATTAACTTGATCTTTCAGTTTCAGTAAATCTTTTTCTATTAACTTATATGAAATTTTATTAATTAATGATTTATTAAAAATTTCTCTTAAATTTGATGTTATAAAATTTGAAATACCTTCTGCTGATTTAAGCATAATGTTTCCAGTATAACCATCAGAAATTATTATATCACAGTCTCCAGATGTAATTTTATTAGGTTCTATAAAACCTATAAAGAACTCTTTTAAAAAACTTGAAAGGATTAAATCTGCTGCTTCTTGAAGAAATTCTAAACCTTTATTATTTTCTGTTCCAATATTTAATATGCCTATTTTTGGTTTACAATTTTGATTTATTATTGAAAAATAACAAAAACCCATTAGAGCAAATTGGAATAGATTTGATCCACTAACTGTAACATTTGCACCTAAATCCAACATAAGTGAATAATTTTTTTTATTCGGAACTAAAGAGCAAATTGCTGGTCTATCTATACCTTCAATCATTCCCATATGAAGTCTAGAAAGAATCATAATTGCAGCAGTGCTTCCAGATGAAACAAAACCAGTGTTCTCATTATTTTTGGCGAATTCTAAACCTTTATAGATACTACTATTTTTTTTTGAACGAAGAATAGTGTTAACGGTATCTTCGTCAGAAATAAAATCGGAAGTATTCTCAATATTAAAATTAAAAATATTTAAATTATTTTTCTTTATTGTTTCATTAATTAATACTTCATTACCAAAAAAAATTATTTTTGTATTTTTTTCTTTCTGGAGGAAAATTTCGACACCCTTTAAAACCTTGTAGGGACTATTTTCCCCGCCCATTGCATCAATGGCAATCATTACTTGCCCTTCAGACATTATTTTAATTATTTTCTTTTGTTTTCTTTTTTAGAATTTCTCGACCCTTATACATCCCAGTTGATAAATCAATCTTATGAGATAATCTTGGTTCGCCAGAATCTTTATCTAAAATAACGTTTATTTTTTTTAAAGAATCATGAGATCTTCTCATATTTCTTTTAGAAACACTTGTTTTTCTTTTAGGGACAGCCATTTTTTTTCAATTATTAGTTTTTTAAATTAATTCAAGACAAATCTACACAAATTATCAATAATATTTATATCAAAACTATGAAGTATTTATAAAATTGGTAAATTTATCCTGAAATTTTCTTGAAACGTTAACATAATCATCATTTTTAATTAAATCTGTAATTTTTAGATATTCTATAAAAGTTTCATTTTTAAAAACATTATTATCTTTTGGAAACTTAGTTATCCGAAAATAAAATTTTTTTACATAAGATTTTACATACTTTCCTATAGAAATATCTCCAATACCTTTCTCTCTTAATGATTCATCAATATCAGAAATAAACATGGATACCAGTTTATCATTTACTTTAAGATAAAGTTCTCTATTATTTTCTAAAAGATTTTTTCTAAGAAACATAATTAAAAAAATAGAAACAATTTCAAACGAAGTCTTATAGTTTTTTACTTTAAAGAAATTATTTTCATTTAAGAATAAGCTACTTTCCGTAAGTATTATTTTATATTGATCAGTTGCTATAGTTTGATCTTTATTTTCTTTTTTGTTAAAGTATTGTAAAATCATTTAATGATAAAGGTTATTTTTTATATATTCATTTTTTTAATTTTATCAAACTGTTCATATAAAACTACCTATTCTGGAAAATTATTAGATAAAGATGTATTAAATGATTTAAATTTCAAAGATAAAGAAAAGCTAATCAGCAAACTTGGAAATCCAAGTTATATTGATCCAATAGAAAATAAATATTTTTATTTTTCAGAAAAGAGTGAAAAAAAATCAATTTTCAAAAAAGAAATAAAATATAGTTATGTCTTTGTTTTCAAAATTGACAAAAATAATCAAATAATTGAGTCAAAAGTGTTTAACACTAAAGAAATTGAAAGTGTTGAATTTTCAAAAGATAGAACAACAAATGAAATCGTAAAAAGAGGATTGCTAGAAAAAATTTTTGGAGGAGTTGGAACTCAACAAGAGTTGCCAACTTCTCCTTAATTTTATTTTATAAAGATATCGCTGCTAGGAGTAAAAGAGCAACAATGTTAGTTATTTTAATCATTGGATTTACAGCTGGTCCTGCGGTATCTTTATAAGGATCTCCTACTGTGTCTCCAGTAACAGCAGCTTTATGAGCCTCACTCCCTTTACCTCCATGATTTCCATCCTCAATGTATTTTTTTGCATTATCCCAAGCTCCACCACCTGCAGTCATACTTATTGCTACAAACAAACCTGTTATAATTACTCCGAGTAATAATGCTCCAAGACAAGACAAAGCTGCTGATTGGCCGGCAATGAAAAGAATAACAAAATATACAACTATAGGAGATAAGACAGGCAACATTGAAGGTATTATCATTTCTTTTATTGCAGATTTAGTAAGGATATCAACACAAGTTCCATATTCTGGTTTACCCTTTCCCTCCATAATTCCAGGAATTTCTTTAAACTGCCTTCTAACCTCTAATACAACTGAGCCAGCTGCTCTTCCAACTGCTGTCATACTTAAAGCACCAAACAAAAAAGGTAATAACCCTCCTAATAACAATCCAACAACCACATAAGGATTAGACAAATCAAAAGAAACTTCAATTCCATATAATGGACTACTTGCATCTTTTGCAAAATGATCAAGATCTTCAGTATATGCAGCAAATAATACTAATGCACCTAATCCTGCTGAACCAATAGCATATCCTTTAGTTACAGCTTTTGTAGTATTACCAACAGCATCAAGAGCATCAGTTGTTTTTCTAACAGTATCATCTAAATTTGACATTTCAGCAATACCGCCTGCATTATCTGTAACTGGTCCATATGCATCTAATGCTACTACCATACCTGCCAACGCTAACATTGTAGTAACTGCAATTGCGATACCGAATAGCCCTGCTAATGAATATGTTGAGATAATTCCTGCGACAATTATTAATGCAGGTAAAGCTGTTGCTTCTAAACTTATTGCAAGTCCTTGTATTACATTTGTTCCATGACCGGTTGTTGATGATTGGGCAATACTTTGAACAGGTCTATAATTTGTTCCTGTATAATATTCAGTAACCCATATTATTAAACCAGTAATTATTAATCCAAGTAAACCACAAATAAATAGTGACATACCAGAAAACTGAGTAGATGTTCCTTCTACAACTAAAATACTATTTAACCCAACTATGTAATCAGTTACAAAATACAGTAATATTGCTGACAAAATAGCTGATACTGCAAATCCTCTATAAAGTGCTGCCATTATATTGTTATTTTTACCAAGTCTTACAAAATAAGTTCCAATAATACTTGTTAATGCACAAACGCCAGCAATAGCTAATGGGAATATCATCATTGTATAAGAATTTTCAATAAAAAATATAGAGGCTAAAACCATGGTAGCTACTACTGTAACAACATAAGTCTCAAAAAGATCTGCGGCCATACCTGCACAGTCACCAACATTATCTCCAACATTATCAGCAATTACAGCAGGATTTCTAGGATCATCTTCTGGTATACCAGCTTCAACCTTTCCTACTAAATCTGCTCCAACATCGGCACCTTTGGTAAAAATACCTCCGCCTAGTCTTGCAAATATTGAAATTAATGATGCACCAAATCCTAAAGAAACTAAAGGCGCAACAATCTCTCTTCCTGGAAATGATCCAGAATTATGTAAAACAAAGTAGAATACAGCAATTGATAATAAAGCAAAGCCTGCAACTAACATGCCAGTTACTGCGCCTGCTTTAAAAGAAACGGATAAACCTTCAGCTAAACTTTTACTTGCTGCATGTGTAGTACGAACATTTGATCTTACAGATATATTCATTCCAACATAGCCAGCAGCTCCAGAAAAAAATGCTCCAATTAAAAAACCAATACCTGATGCTAAATCAAAAACTATCCATATAAGAGCAAAAATAACAACTCCCACAATCGCTATTGTCATATACTGTCTATTTAAATACGCCCTAGCCCCCTCTTGAATTGCACCTGCAATTTCTTGCATTTTATCATTTCCAGAACCCAGTGATAAAATTTGTCTAGATGTAACTAGACCATAAAGAACGGCTGCTAGACCGCATAAAATAATTAATACCTGCAGTGTTGTCATTGAAAACTCCTTAAAAATTTTGGGTGATATGTCAGAAACTATAGAAAAAATCAAGTTTTTAGGAGAAATGATCAAATTTCTTAATATTCTTCATATCAAAATGTGAATCGAAATGAATTCCTTTTTCTCTTATTATTTTTCCAATACAAGAAATTTTAACATTATTTCTACTAGAAATACTCATAATTTTATTTCTATTTTTTTGACTAGAGATAATTATTAATCCATAATCATCACCTGCATTTAAAAGATTTTCAATTTTTAAATTATTTTTATTATTAAGAATTTTTTTTGTATTAACACTTAATGGTATTTTATTTAAATTAATTAATGCACCGTATTTGCCATTTAACATGTCAGTTAAATCTCCAATCAAACCATCTGAAATATCTTTCATTGAATTAATTTGATTTACAATTAAGGGTCCAAGATCATGAGGTTTTGGGTATAAATATTTTTTAATAAAATATTGTTTGGTTTTTGAGTTAGTTGAAATATTTTTTTTTAAAATTTCTAAACCAATTTTTGAATCACCAATATTGCCAGTTACCCAAATATCATCATTCAATTTAAATTTATTTTGAAAAACTTCTAAATTTTTATTAATGAATCCAAAGAATGTTGAAGAAATTATCAGTTTATTTGATTTAGATAAATCTCCACCAATTAAATAAAATCTATATTTATTTTGAATTTTTTTTAATTGATTCGTAAATGAATTTATCCAATTTTCATTAATATAGTTTGGTAAAAATAAACTCAAAAGGTATGAATGAGGTACGGCACCCATAGCAAAGATATCTGATAGATTCACTGTTGTAATTTTTTGAGCTATAGATTTGGGATCATCCTTTGAAAAAAAATCAATATTTTCAGAAATATTGTCAGTTGTAACAGTAAGTTTATAATTATTATTCTTTAATTCTAAATAGGCTCCATCATTTTCAAAATTAAAAGTTCCCTTTTTATTAAAATTTAATTTTTTTAAATATTTATTAATTATTAATTTTTCTGACAAATTATTTTTTTTGGATATCATGTTTATCTATATACT
>CACHLW010000015.1 GCA_902580765.1 uncultured Alphaproteobacteria bacterium
GGTGTTGATAGTTGTTCTTTTTTTAATCCAGAAGATTTAAAAGATAGAAAAGATCCTAAAATTAAACTCTATTGCGTACCCATAATGTATACCGATAGAGATACAACGGGTATAAAACCTGATCACGGTTTAACACTTACATCTTGCTTAATGAATCCAAAATCAAGAGGAGAGGTTAGAATTCAATCTTCTGATCCATTAAATTTACCTCTTATTGATCCAAATTTCTTAAGTCATGAAGATGATATGAATGTTATGTTAAATGCGGTAAAGCTTGCAAGAAAGGTCGTTCAAACAAAACCTTTGTCCAATATTGTTTTAGAAGAAACAGTTCCTGGTCAATCTATTAATTCAGATGAAGATCTCATTAACTATTCAAAAAAAATGATCAAAACAAATTGGCACCCTGTTGGAACATGTAAAATGGGTAAAGATAATGATGATATGGCAGTTTTGAATACAAAACTTGAAGTTAAAGGAATAAAAAATTTAAGAGTTTTTGATGTGTCGATGATGCCAACAATTGTCGGCGCTAATACTAATGCTCCAGCTATGGCAATAGCAGATAAAGCTACAGACTTATTATTGAGGTCAAACCACTAATTTATAATGGAAATATTAATCAATTGATCTTAATGGGGCAAAACTCCCTCAGTGGAGAGGGCTTTATACCCCATTAACATATAGTGTTTTATTTTTTATTTATCTACTCGACCAAGAAAACTAGTTCCTGACTATCTAAATCAACACCAGCATCAGTTCTAAGTTTTGCTAATTCTGGATCTTGCATTGCTGCTTGCATTTTTTCCATCGATTCAATCTCTAAAACTTGATAAATTTTAGTTTCATCATCTTTAGGGTGGCCATATGCTAAAACTTTTATTCCATATTTTTCTCTATGAGTATCAACACTGAGAAAAAGATTTTTCCATTTTTCATAACCTTCTTTTAATTTAACATTCATGATTATTTTCATAATAGGTCCTTTTTTATATTTCTTTTAAATGAATATAGTTGCATTTACTTATTTACATTAAGCTATTTAAGGTGCTTCTATAATTACTAAATTTCTTACAACTACATCCTCTTTATTTTCACCTAAAAGCGCTAAAGCTTCTTGGTATCGAGGATCATTGTAACCATCTATTGCGTCCTGCACGCTATTAAATTCAACAACTGCAGAAAATAATAAATCAAAATTCTTTTGAACATAGTGCTTTGGTTCACTACCAGCAGTAAATACAAAATTTCCTGATTTCTTTTCTGCTTCCTCTGCAACAATATTCATAAATTTCTCTAAATATTGTCCCCATTTTTCTTCATTTTTAATTTCTTTTACTTGTCCTACCCAATATCCTTTTTTCATGTAACCTCCAAAAGTTATAATTTCATTAAAATAAATTAATAATTTTCAATGAAAAAACTAGAATAAATTTCAATAAATTTATCCAGTTCTATGAAAAGCTTCTTTATAATCTATGCGTTTAATAGACATAAAAATACTATTGCTAATGATTCTTATGAATAAAAGTTTAAGCAAAAATATTTAGTTAAAAGTGTGAGTAAATTAGTTTTTTAAATTCTGAAGGAGTAAGTCTTTAAATTCTTTCACAGCAATCGTAGCAGGCTTATGAATAGCAAAATCAAATTGATCTTGATTGCGTGATGGTTCTAGATTTAGTTCTACAGTTGGTTTTTGCATATCTTTGAACATCGAAACAAACCCAGCGGCAGGGTAGACCTCACCAGAAGTCCCAATAGAGACAAACAAACTAGATTGTTCAGCTAAGTCATGGATTTCCTCCATTTGCATTGGTATTTCGCCAAACCAAACGATATGAGGTCTTAATTGAGAGTTACATTTAGGGCATTTATGAGTTTCATTAAGGTCTTCTAGCCACTCAAATACATGATTATCATTCATGATACATCTAGCCTTATTTAGTTCACCGTGCATATGAATAATTGATGATGACCCTCCAATCTCATGTAAATTATCGATATTTTGTGTAACTATATGAATTTTATATATTTTTTCTAGTTCATGAAGAATAATATGAGCCCTATTTGGCTTAATTCCTGAATTTAGTTCTTTTCGGCGTTTATTATAAAAATCATAGACAAGAGTAGGGTTTCTATAGAATCCCTCGGGACTGGCAACATCCTCAATCCTATGGTTATTCCAAAGTCCATCAGAGTCTCTAAAAGTTTCAATCCCAGACTCTTTACTTATACCAGCACCCGTTAATACAAAGATCTGGGAATCAGCTGAAATCTGCGGTAATTTTTCCATTTGATACACTATATACAGTATTTTATTACACGTGAAAATCTATATCTAGTTTGTAATATTAGAAATTAAATTAGATAAAATTTATAAATTATTGATTTATAGTAATAATATTTATTACTTGACTATTATTTACGATAACTGTAATTATCGTAATATATAATATGGTTAAAATATCACTAAATGAAAACGTAAGTAAGCTAAAGGAAAAATCCAAAGCTAAAAATACTCAAGATAAATATCAAGGAGATTGGTTAAAATTTATAGATTATTGCAAAAATAAATACAATTGCAGTCCTTTAGATGTTGATGATCTAGATAGCGCTTACGCATTAACAGCTAATTATATGGATTGGTTACATGAAGATCCAGAAGCGAAAATACTCAAAGGATCGAGTAACATACCGGGTAGAGAAAATGTAAATAACAACCCCTACTCCTCTACTGCCTATAAAGCTTCCACTATACAAAGAATCTTAGCATCTATTACATATAAATATAGAGTTAACGGATTTCAATTTGATAGAAAAAATCCAAATATTTCTGAAACAATTAGTGCAATTGTAAGAGATGAAAAAAATAATAAATCTGGTCAAGCAAGAGAGTTGTTAAAAGCAGATATTGAAAAAATTATTGATAAAATTCCAAATGATAACGAAGATTTTAGAAACATAAGAGATAGAGCTCTTATTTTAATTGGTTTTTATAGTTTTTGTAGAAGATCTGAGCTTTTAGGCATGAAATACGAACATCTAAATTTTGAAGAAGATGGTGTTCAAGTATTAATACCTTTTTCTAAGACTGATCAAAAAGGTGAAGGAAGAATGATCTATTTACCTAAAAATAATTCACCTTATTGTCCCGTATCTGCGTTAAAGAATTGGTTAGAGGTAGCACTAATTGATTCAGGACCTCTCTTTTATAAAATTAACAAAGCTAATAATATAGAAAAATATATTCTTAATAATAAGAATCAAAAAGTAAGTTTGACTGACACAAGTTTTGTTTTAATTTTAAAAAAAAGAGCTGAGGACGCTGGTATAGAAAATTGTGATAAAATTTCTGGTCACAGCTTAAGAATAGGTTCAATTACTCAGGCTAGAATGAATGGAGTACCTACTCATGAAATTATGGCTCAAAGCGGTCATAAGACAACGCAAATGATAGATAGATATACAAAGCTAACAAATATAAAAGAAACTAGTGCAGCAAAAAAATTATAAATTAATAAAATGCAATTGCTGCTGCAATTAAAACTATTACTAACAGCCCTCTTCCACTCATTGTAGCTATTTTCATTATAGATTTGTTAGGTGGTAAATTATTTTTAGAGCAATTAAAAACGTGCAAATTTACATAAGCAGATAGGCCTAAAAGAAAACCTGCAGCAATTAATTTGATGGTAAATGAACTATTAATAATAAAGCCTCCATATAAATTAATTGAAAGAATAATTCCTGATATCCATAAGATAATAAGAGATATCAAACCTATGTAACCAAGTAATTTTAATATCTTTGCTGTATTTAAATCAGGAATTTGATTTGCTTTAGCATAAACAGACTGTATTACGCCACCTCCAACCAAAACACCGCCTGAAAAAACTATTGCAAGATAATGTATGAACTTTAGTAAAATTATTATTGTCATTAAAATTTAATATTAACTTATTATTTTTATAGTATTATCATTACGTATGAAAATAAAAAAAGGAGATAAATTAGAAGAAATTACCCTACCCAGACATGATGGTAATCAATTTAATTTATCAGATACTAAAGGCAAAAAAGTTTTATTGACTTTTTATAGAGTTGCTGGATGCACTTTTTGTAATTTAAGACTACTTGAGTTTAATAAAAGATTTAATGAATTTGGTCCAAATTTCACCCACGTAGGAATTTTTCATTCAAACGTTAATCTTTTGAAATCAAATATGAAGAAGCACGGTCCCATTCCATTTACAGTTTTAGCAGATGAAGAATTTAAATATTTTCAAAAATATTCAATAGAGCGAAGTTGGTTTAAGTTATTTTTGGCAGGAATTTATAAAACATTCTCTATCTTTCCGGCCTTAATAAGAGGTTTCATGCCCATTCCTCTTGGAGGATATTTTAATACTGCAGTAACAGATATAATGATTAATGAAGAAGGTATTGTAGAAGAAGTTTTATATGCAAAAAAACATGCTGCGGATCATTTTGCATTTAATAAAGTAAAAGAATTTTCTTTAAATTGATAAAAGCTGGGAATCGAATCCCAGCTTTTAGTTACATATAAATTATATCTGACATATTATAAATAAGATATATTGATACAAATAAAAATACATGCCCTATTACTTCATCAGCGACATCACTTTTTGCATCCGGGTCTATAAATTTTAATCTTTGGGCCCAACTTAAAATAACTTGAGCAAAAGAAAGTAAAAATCCGTTTACAAAAAATATCCAGCAAGATTGAGGTCCATTTTCTCTAAATAATATCCAAATTCCAATTATTACTATTGGTACAATAAATGTCCCTATGATTCTTACAATTGGCAAAGCTTTTTCTCCTAAATCATATCTTGTAACAAGTGTATTTGGTGAAAATACAGTTAGGAAACCATAGTAAGATATACCTAATAAATTAAGTAAAAATAAAACTAGATTTAAAGTACCTCCAAAATTTTCAACCATAATTACTCCTTTTAAAATTATTATAGATAAATTTTATCAGATAAACCATAAATTATAATTAAGTTTAATACTAGAACTACTGCTGATACAATTGGCTGTTCTATTGTCGAATTAACCTTATCTCTTCCAAATAGGAAAGCTATTTTAAAATGAAAACAAAAATTGTAGACAGTTGCCATTGCAAAGACAATAACATTAATTATAAAGAAAGGCCAAGTACCTTCAGGTCCAGTAAATAAAATATAAAGACCAACAAAGAAAAAAGCAGTAACCCAAAAAATTCCAAAATTCGCTGCAGGTGCAGCACTTGAATCAGTGTTATATTTTGCGAATTCTTTTTCTTTATTAAATAAAAATGTAAATGAATAATAACCAGCTAATGCAATGTTAATTATATATAAAATCAAATAAAAAATACTATTAAAATTTTCAACCATAAATACTCCTAAACTTATAATATAATATTTTATCTAGATTCTCTGACTCAAGTTGACACATTTTAGTAGAAATAATATCTAAAATTAGTTAAAAAATATTTATGAATTCTGATAGAAAATTAGCCACTATTCTTGCTACTGATTGTGTCAACTTTAGTAAACATATGGAAGAAAACGAAGAAAAAACTCTTCGAAATTTAAATGAATGTCGCAAAATAATAGATGCTAAAATCATAGAATTCGGAGGAAGAATTTTTAAAACTGAGGGTGATAGTGTTGTATGTGAGTTTGCTTCACCTGTAAATTGCTTGAAGGCAGCGATAGAATTTCAAAATGAAATTTATAAAAGAAATGATCATTCTATTACAGAATTAAAATTAGAATGGCGAGTTGGGATACATGTAGATGATGTAATAGTTGAAGGTGATAATATCATGGGTTCAGGAGTTAATGTATCAGCTAGACTCGAGAGTGAATGTGAACCTGGAGGGATTTTAATTTCTACTATTGTCAAAGATCAAGTCAACAAAAGGTTAGATGCTAAAATTGAAAACGATGGCACGAGAAATTTAAAAAATATAAGTGAAAATTTTGAAGTTTATAAAATCTCTAATTTACTTATTCATGAAGATGATTTCTTAAAAGAAGAAGAAGAAGAAAAAACAATAAACAATAATGTTAAAGAGCCAATAGCTCAAACTAAAATCAATAAAGCTAAGAAAATTAAATTAGCAATTCTTCCTTTTGAAAATTTAAGTAAAGATGAAGATTCAGAATTTTTAGTTGAAGGTGTATTCAGAGATTTAATACAAGAATTTTCGCGAATGCAAGAATTTGAAATACTTTCACATCAAACATCGATGGATTTTAAAAAAAATAATGAAGACGCACTTGGATTTGCTAAGAAGCATTTAGTTGACTATTTAATTGGCGGTAATATTCGTTCTGCTGGCAAAAGAATAAGAGTTAGTGTTGATTTAACTGATGCTAGCGATGGTGCGAATTTATGGGGTGAAAAATACGATAGAGTAATAGAAGATATTTTTGATTTACAAGATGAAATCGTAATGAAAATGTCTCGACAATTACTAGGCAATATTGAAATAAGTAGCTTACAAAGGATTAAAAGAAAACCATCAGAAAATTTAAATTCTTATGAATGGTTAATAAAGGGAACTTATCATCATGTTCGATCTGGAAAGGAAAATAATTTAAAAGCTATTGAAGCACTTGATAAAGCAATTGAAGTTGATGAAACAAATGCAAGAGCTCATGCTTTAAAAGCTTGTACTATTGGTGGTGGATACGGCAAAGGTTATTATGAAGATCCAGATAAGATGCTGGATATGGGTCGTGAACACGTCAAGAAAAGTCTTGAAGCCGATGAAAATGATTTTGAAGTATTAAGAATTTCATCTGCCCTTGCACAAGGTAATAAAGATTTTAATAAATCAATTGAATATGCAAAAAAAGGACATTCTATTAATCCTAATGACCCAAGAATTTTAGATAGATATGGTACTTGCTTAGTTAAACTTGATAATGTTGATGAAGGTTTAAAGCATCTTCATAAAGCGTTAGAACTTGATCCAATTCCCCAAGGTGCAGCAACATCATGTTCTCGTTATGATGCATTAACAATTGGTTATTTTTGTAAAGAAGATTTTGAAAAATGTATTTCTTGGGGTGAAAAAATACAATACATGGGACCTTCTACCTGGTTAACAATTTTATATTCTATTTCTAAAAATGATGACATTAGTAAAGTTAAAGAACATAGTATTTATAAAAAATATGAAAATGATTTTAAGGAAACAAATTGGGAAAAAACAATACATAATATGCATTTTAGACCTGAAGATACAAAACATACTAATCTTTTAGAATTTTCTAATAAAATGTTTCCTAATATAAAAATTGTAGAAAAAACTGCTTAATCCTATTTTCTTTTTCTCTCGGTAAAAGCACTTGCCAATATACCTGCTGGTAAAGCAACCGCCCCTATTCCAAATAATGCAGTACATACTGCAGCAAATCTTCCTAAAAATGTAATGGGAGTATAATCACCATAACCAGTGGACAATAAAGCAGCAGCACTAACCCATAAAGCTCTTGGAATGGATCCAAAAGCTTCAGGTTGCAAATCCCCTTCTACAACATAAAGTAAAGTTGCAGACAATAACATTAAACTTAAAGTAAGCAGCAGTGAGAAAATTAATTCATGACGTCTATCATATATTGCATGAAGTATAAAATCTACTGACTCACTAAAGCGCCCAAAACGAAGGATGCTAAATATTCTTATAGCTCTTAACAATCGTACTAAGAAACCTTCATTGATACCAATTAAAAATAATGGAATAAGTGCAATTGCATCAATTAAAGCAGGTACAGTAAAAATATACTTTATCTTACCTTTAAATCCTTTAAATTTATCAATTTGATCTACGGCAATTAACCTACAAATATATTCAATTAAAAATACTATACCAAAAAAAAGTTTTGCTGAGTCAAAGAGCTGATTATATTGCTCATAAATCAATTTTTCTGACTCAATAACAACAAAAACACAGTTCAAAATAATGAGAAAGAATATAATTTTTTCTATAAGAGTAAAATCCTTCTCTTCAAGACCAAAATGCAAGTGTTCGAATAAATACTTTGAAAATGAATTCATTTTTATATAAATTCTTTATAGCAAAAATTATAAAATGAAAATTAACATTTTTTACCTACTATCTAAGATTTATATAATTCTAATAAGCTTATTATGTATTTTATCTATTCTATTATTTTATAATAATGCAGTTACTTTAAATTCTTTATATACACTCATTTCTGTATTCATTATTGGTTCAGTAATACAGCTAAACAAATTAAAGAAATTTACACGAGTACTATTTACTATCATTATACTTCCCATTTTATCATATCTAATGGTAAATTTTTCCTATGATATAGTTATTCAAAAGGAATTTTTTTTAATTAATGAAACTGTAAGTAACCTTACAGATAAAATCTTAATGATAACTTTATATTTTATTCCATCAATATTCATAATGATGTTTTATAAATACGAAGTATTATCACTAAATGATAAATCAGGAACAACAATACCTGAGATAATAACATTTCTTTTTCAGTTTTTATTATTTGCGATACCTGCATTTTTAGTTTTATCCTTTGTTTTTAATTTAGAACTTACAAGTATACTTGCTGCAGGTGGTATAGTTTTTGCTGCAATTGCCCTTTCTCTACAATCAAGCTTATCAGATTTAATTAAAGGAATTTTTGTAAATATTGAGAGACCATTTGCAATAAATGATTGGATTACTGTTGATGATAAAACAGGTTATGTAGAAAATATTACCTGGAGAAGTACAAGAATAAGAACATTTCAGAATACTGAAGTTATCATTCCTAATGAAATAGTTGCAGATTCAATTTTAACTAATTGGAGCAAGCAAGATAAAGAGAAAATGAGTGAGGGATTCCATATTTTTAATAAATTATATTTTCACCCATCTCATGACCCAGAAAATATTTCAAAATTGCTTTATAATGCTCTTAAAAAAGCAAAACCTGTTGATGGTAGAGAGCAATTAAATTTACAGTGGGTTCGTTTTATAGGTGCTAATGAGTTTGGATTAGAATTTGTTGTTGCTTTTGATTGCACAAAAAGAATTTTAAAAAATTCGATGCAAGATAGTGTGATGATGGAAATACATAAAACTCTAAGACATGCAGGAGTTCAAATGTCTGCTGGAAAACTTTATGGGAAACTTGAAGAAGATACAGGACTACATGCTCTTGACACACACAGAAGTCGAGAGGATTTTGAAAAAAGACAGGTTAGTGAATTTAATCCTTATAATGAATCAGTGAAAAATAGGGTCCTACTCCAAAAAATTCCTATTTTTATGTCATTAAATTCTGAAGATTTAGATGAGATTGCTGAAAATGCAGAAAGACTCCATTTTGAAAAAGACGATTACATTATTAAACAAAATGATTCTGGTGATTCTCTATACGTTATAAATGACGGGGTAGTATCTGTTTACTTAGATAATGAAAATAAAGATAAAGTATTTTTAGCTAAACTTGGTGTTGGGGACTTTGTTGGTGAAGGAAGTCTTCTAACTGGTGAACCAAGATCTGCTAATGTTATAGCTGAAACTCCTTGCATAGTTATAAAAGTAAGCAAGGATATAATAAAAGATATATTTTCTAAAAACCCTAATGTGTATGATTATGTTGCAAATATTTTAGCACAAAGAAAGTTAAAACTTGATAAGAAAAAAAATGAAAGTCAATTAACTAAAGATGAAAATAAAAATCTTGTTAATGATATTAAGAATGCAATAATAAATTTTTTAAAATAGAATAATTCCCCTACTTTTCGCCAATTTCTTTACTAAAATCTTCTTGTAGTTTTTTTAATTCTTTTATTGCAGCCTTCATATCAGAACTATCAAATATTTGAATATCCACGTGGTTCCCTTTTTTTGAATATGATTTTTTTGTTTTAATATTAGTTTTATTTTTAAAACTAATTACCTTGTAAGTCTTAACGGGCCTAACAAAACCTTTAGGAGTTATTTCTTCATACACTTCGCAGTTTATTTGATTTTTCACTAAATTATAAGTTGTATCAGAGATTATAATTTCATTTTCTGGAGCAATAGATTGTAATCTAGAAGCTAAATTTACAGAAGAACCTATTGCAGTATAATCACTCATTACACTAGACCCAAAATCACCAACATTTGCAAATCCAGAAGAAATACCGTATCTCACTCTCAATCCATCTTTAACACCCTGTCTAATCCAAAATGATTGAAGCTCATCAACTCGTTCTTTCATTTCTAAAGCCATGCTTATACAATTTATAGCATCGTTTTCATCTCCTAGTGTTTCAGGAGCTCCATGAAAGGAAAGAATTGCATCACCAATAAATTTATCAATTGTAGCATTTGAATTTATTGCAATTAAACTCATTTCACTTAGATAATTATTTAAGATTAAAGCAAGTTTTTCTGCCTCTAATGAATCAGATAAATCAGTAAAATTTACAATATCAGAGAAAAAAATTGTTAAATTTTTCCTGACATAGTTTTCTTTTGTTTTTTTACCTGACTCTTCTTCATCAAAAATAGACTTATATACTTGTGGTGAAAGATATTTTGATAACCTATTAGCAATATTTTCTAATCTTTTCGTTTTTTCTTCAATCAATTCTCTATCTTTTAATTTTTGATCAAGTAATTCTTCCTTCTCCCTTCGAAGATTATATTCATCAGTTCTATCTACAAATTGTCCTTGAATACCATTTAAAAAAGGAAAATCTTTGTTTTCAGTATATGCAGAAAGTAAAGAATATACTTTAATCTCCTTTTCAATTTTAATTTCTATTTTAGGAATAATAACAAAACCATTTTTTTCTAAATTTTGTTTAAAATTTTTAATATATTTATCTGCAACTCCAAGTTGTTCTAAAATACTAGTAAAGGGAATATTATTGACAGTTTTAAGAATTGGAAAAAATTTCTTAAAATTTTTATTTACTCGCAAAACTTCTAAGTTTCGATTGGCAAAATAAGCTGCTGTAACAGCATTAGAGAAATTAAAAAAACTTAAATCTATGACAGTTTTTTCATCAAAAAACTTATCAAGTTTCATTTTTATTTAATTATGGATGATGTTTAGTAATTCCGCTAATATAATCCATTATTGCTATAACTAATCCTGATAAAATAAATACAGCATGAATAAATATCATTAAGTAAATTTCTTCTGATGTTTTTGAGCCAACATCAATAAAAGCTTCTAGCAAACCGATACTTGAAATAGCAACGATTGAGGCAATAAGTTTTAATTTTAAACCTGAAAAATCTAGTTTACCCATCCACTCTGGCTTATCTTCAGACTGATTTGCGATATCAATTTTTGAAACAAAATTTTCATAGCCTGCAAATATCACCATTAAAACTAAATTGCCAACAAGAGCTAAGTCAACAATATGTAATACAAATACAAGAAGTTCATTTAACGTTAGTTCATTTAAGTGTGTAATCTCATAAATGAATAACGCGATAACTTTATATGTAATAACTAGTAGAGTAAGACATAAAGCAACATAAACAGGAGCTAACGCCCATCTGCTCGAAAACATTGCTCTTTCAAGTAATCCTTCAAAAACTCTACGCATAAATAATTAGTAATTTTTAAATAATATTTGTCAATTAAATTTTACTATTTACCCCATTTATAAGTAAGTAAATCATATCTTTCTGCAAAATTTAATAATAAATTTTTTGTATCTTGATCTAAGGGTTTAATAGGATCTCTGCAAAAATCTGATTTTATTACCCCGCCCTCTTTCATTACTGTTTTTGTGGCTCTAAAGCCACATTGTCTATTTTCAAAATTTATTAAAGGAAGAATACTATTATAGGCTTCTTCAGCTTTATCTTTTTCATTATTCCAAAAATGATCAATTACAGGCGCAATTTTTTCTGGAAGTAATGCTGAACTCATACTGCCAGAAATTCCAGCTTCTAAGTCCGCATATAAAGTAATACTTTCTTCACCATCAAAAGGTGCATCTAATCTAGAACTGCAATTTTTTATAAGAGCTCTTATTTTTGATGCTGCATTAGCGCTTTCAATTTTAAAACATGTTAGTTGCTCAATTTCATTGATCATTTTTGTAAGAAGAGGTACTGAAAGCTCAATTCCAGATAAAGGTGCATCTTGTATCATAATTGGTATACCAACTTTAGAAATTTCATTAAACTGTTCAAATATTTGATCTGGATTACCCTTTAACAATGAACCATGATAAGGAGGCATCATCATTATAATATCAGCGCCCAATGATTTTGCTAATTTTGCTCGAGGTCGCACAATGTCAGTAGCAAAATGAGAGACAGTAACAATTGTTTTAACTCTACCATCAATTTTTTTCATACAAAGTTTAGTTAATTTTTCTCTTTCATCATCTGAGAGTAAAAATTGTTCAGAGTAATTAGCAAGAATGCATATTCCCTGAACTTTTTGTTCAATCATACATTCCAAAACTCTTCCCATCCCATCATAGTCTACCTCCCCATTATCGTGAAATGGAGTGGGTGCTACAGGCCACATTCCAAAATATTTATATTTCATTAACCCAAACTAACATTTCATTTTCTCCTCTATTAGACCATTTATAATATGGAATAAATTTAATATTTTTTTTAGAATACTTAGGTTTATCATTTAAATATAGTTTTTTTGTATCTTTATATAGATAACCCTTTGTTAATAATGAAATAATTTTTTGTGAATTAATATTTATATTTTTTTCAGTTATATTATTTGATGAGTCCAACATGAATTTATTTAAGTTCTTTCCATTATCTTTTTCCTCTAGACAATAAAGAACTGGACCTCTGAACAAGCAAGCTTTTCTTATATTATATCTAACATTTGGATTTGTTCGAACTAGTCTTGGTTCAAAATTAAAAAATAACTCAATTTTATCTCCCTTTTTCCAAAGATATTTAATTTTTGCATAACCATTAAATATTTCATACTTTATTTTTTTATTATTAATAAATATTTTCATATTTTTGTCCCATGAAGGAATACGAAAATAAATATAAGATTTTTTGCTATTGGATTGTAAAATATTAATTTTAGAATAACCTTTTTCTGGAAAATCACTCATTTGATTTATTTTTAAACCTAGGCCACCCTCTGATATATCTAACTCAGAAGAAATGTACTGATCTACAACAAGGTTATTTTTATATGTATTATAAATATACATGTCCATACTTGCTATAAACCGTGTAATATTTGGTGGGCAACAAGAACAGGTATGGTATTCATCTCTAACACCGTGTCGTCTTTGTTGAAAATGTAAATAGCCAGGATTACATTCTAGATAATTATCATAAAAAAAACCTTTTCCATTGTCAGATGTACTAGCTAATAACAAATTATATAAACTATTTTCAATTATATCAGCATACTCACTATTAAGCTCAATCTTAGAAAGTCGATTTGCAAAATATATTAATGCAATTGTTGCACAAGTTTCAGCATAGGCCATATCGTTTGGTAAATCATAGTCAAAGCTGAATCTTTCACCAATATGCGCACTGCCTACTCCGCTATGAATGTACATTCTTTTATCAACAATATTTCTCCATAAAGTTTTACAAGTTTTAAGCAATTTTTTATTTTTATTTATTCTTGCTAAATCAGCCATAGCTGTAAACATATATAGAGCTCTAACAGAATGACCCTCTGCAGTATTTTGATTAATTGGCTCTAAATGTGATTGCCAATATTCTAAATCTCTAAATACACTTCCTTGTAAATCTCCTAACTTACCTGATGTAGTACCATGAGGATCAGGACCAAAATTAAGAAAATCCCTAATTGATGCAGGCAAGTTAGATGGATTAAAATCAACTTCTTTTTTTAAAATTTTTTTTCTTTCTTCTATAAAGTAGTGTTTATTATTTTTATTATCAGTCCCTCTCTCATCTATAAAATATGCAGCTAGATCAAGAAACTTTTTCTTTTTTGTAAAATTATATGCTTTTATTAGAGCTAATTCGATTTCTTGGTGTCCGGGATATCCTCTTGTTTTTCCTTTTTCTTTTCCAAAAATTGAAATTATATGATCTATATATTTTTCTATAGAATTAAAAAATCTTTTATCACCAGTAGCTTTACAATGCTCAATTGCAGACTCTAATAAATGTCCAGCACAATATAATTCGTGCCTATCTCTTAAATTAGTAAATTTATTTTTAGGCTCATGAAAAGAAAAATAAAAATTTAAGTAACCATTCTTCTCTTGATTAGAAATGATTTTATCTATTATTAAATTACAAATTTCTAATAATTTTTTATTTTTTTTTTGTTGCATTGTAAAAAATGCACCTTCCATTAATTTTGCTAAATCTGACTCCCAAAATATGTGAGGTTTTTCATTGCTATAATGTTCATTTGTTAGTGCTCGAATTCTTCCAGATTTCTTAAAAGAATTTAATACTGCATAAAATGATGAATTAATGTTTAAATCTTTACGTTTTTTCCAAAAGCCATGATTAATTCTTACTTTGTTAAGTTCCATAAATATTCTATTATTAAATACTATTCTACAGAACTTAAAATATTTTTTTTATTTTTTTCTTCTTTATTTTTTTCAAAATAAGTTATTACTAAAACAGAACTAAAAACAACTATTCCTCCTATCCAAGTCCAAAAATCTGGTATTTCATTAAAAACAAAATAACCAAATCCTGAGCCAAATATTAAACCTGTAAACCAAATTGGCTGAGTTACAGATAAGTCTGCATATTTATAAGCCAATCCAAGACATAAATGCAGTATAGTTCCCGATGCTGCAGCAATAAATACAAGTAATATAGATATTAAGGATGGCATTTGCCAAAAATAAATTGCTAAAGGAAAAGCGAAAATAGTCATTAAAGTGTATTGATAAGTTACCATTGTAATAGGAGAATCATCTTTAGATACAAATTTTGATAAAATAATTATAAATGACCAAAATGTTAATGAAACTAGAATCATTATAGTACCAATATTAAAATCAACATAACCAGGCCTCACAATAATTAACATTCCTAAGAAACCAATTATTAAAGCAAAAATTCTAAATCTATATATTTTCTCTCTAAAAATAATAAAACTCAAAAGTACAACAATTATTGGACTTAAAAAATGCATAGCTTTAAATTGTTCTAAAGGAACATAGACTAATGCACCAAAACCTAAGATCATCACAGGTATGTTAAAAGCACCTCTAATAATGTAAAACTTTAAATTTTTAGTTTTATATGTGTTGAATTTTTTGGTTACTAAATAAGGAAGAATTATTAAAAAACCAAAAAAAAATCTAAAAAAACCTATAGTATATACATTTGAATCATATTGTGCCGCTTTAATTAACGCCTCCATCAACACTGCAAAGAATGATGCTGAAATTGTTAATAGAACAGCTTTGATATTATTATTCATAAATTTTAAAGCTTAACTGGAATAGATTGCTTTGCTATATCTTTTTTTAGATAATTTTCTCTATATGTAATAATTAATATAGATGAAAAAATAATTAAGCCTCCAATAATTGTCCAAATATCAGGTATTTCATCAAAGATTAAAAAACCAAATAATGATGCTATTAATAATCTAGAAAAGTTAACTGGTTGCAAAACAGAAAGATCTGTTAATTTATAAGCCGTATTAATACAAAGGTGTACTATTGTTCCAGCTATACCAGCAAAAATTAAATAAATTAAAGTTTCTGATGAAGGTGATTGCCAAAAATATAAAGCAATTGGAAATGATAAAAATGTTACCAAAGTGTATTGGTAAGATAATATTGTGAATGCACTGTCAACTCTAGCTGCAAATTTGGTAATTATAACAACTACTGACCAAATTGAACAAGAGCATAAGACTAAATATGCTCCTACATTAATAGGAACAATACCTGGTCTTAAAATTACAAAAACTCCAATTAAACCAATTAACAACGCTCCAATACGAATTAAATAAATTTTTTCTTTTAAAAATATAACACTTAGAACAACAACAATTATAGGAGTGACAAATGAAATAGCTTTAATTTGTTCTAAAGGTATAAATTGAAGTGCAGAAAAACCTAACAACATCATAGGTATATTTAAAATACCTCTTGTAAAATGAATTTTTAAATTTGGTGTCTTAAAATTTTCAAATTTAGAATAAAAAATAAAAGGAAGAATTAAAATAAATCCAAAAAGAAATCTTAAAAATCCAGCAGTAAATACATTTATATCCTGAAGGGAAAATTTAATAAGAACGTTCATTGTTACCCCTGATACAGAAGCAACTAAAGCTAAAATAATAGCTTTTACATTATTATTCATAAGTTATACGAATGGAATATCGCAAATTTCTCCTTTGTATTTTTTATTTTCAATAATGATATCAAATTGATCTTTAGTTAAAAAGTATGGTTTATTTATCATTGCAATTCCGATCACCATGTTAAATGTAGGTGAAAAGACTGCAGATCTAATTTCGCCAATTATTTTATCACCAATTGTTAAGTGAATTGCTGATCTTAGATTAATTTTATCAATATTAATCTTTACTCCCATTAATTTTTTATTAATACCTTTTTCTCTAATTTTAATTAAATTTTCTTTTCCAAGAAATTTAATATCATTATCTAGATTAACAAATTTATCTAATCCACATTCAAATGGATTATCATTTATATCCATATCGTTACCATAAGAGAGTAACGCACCTTCAATTCTTTCAATTAAATGAGGACAACCTGGTTTAACTTTAAGCTCTTTACCTTCTTCAAATAATAAATCGTATAATTCTAAACCTGCTTTAGTATCTTCCACATAAATTTCTACTCCGCCCTGTTTTGACCAACCAGATCTAGCAATTAAATGTTTGGTATTTTTAAAATTAAAATATTTAAAATTATAAAATTTTAATTCTAAAATTTCTTTACCAAAAACTTTCTCTAACAAATCAAAAGCCTTCGGACCTTGTACAGCCATAATATTTACATCAGGTTCAGTAATAGAAACTTCAAAATTTTTCCCTATAGCAAGACCTTTAGCAAATAACATTACGTCTGAATCAGCAATTGAAATCCACCATTTTTCATTATTAAATTTAAGCACAACGGGATCATTAATCATTCCCCCATTTTCATCAATTATTGGACAATAATAACATTTACCTTCTTTAGCCTTACTTAAATCCCTACAAGTCATTAATTGAACTAATTGATAAGCGTCCTTACCTTTAATTTCTATTTGTCTTTCAGCTGCTACATCCCATATTTGAACATAATTTTTTAAATGGTTATATGTTTCTTCAAGACTTTCGTCAAAACCTGCAGGAAGTAACATATGATTGTATATTGTATAAGAAGTAACACCCTGTTTTTCAATTCTGGAAGAATAAATAGTACTTCTCAACCTTCTTGATTTAGCTACAAATTGATTGGGCATGGAAGACTCGTATAAATATTTGTATTAAATTAGTCTACATCTAAATAAATTAAATTTGATTTAATGAATCAAAGAAAATAATTGTAGGCAAAGTAAATAGATAAAACAACCAATACTATAGCTACCCAAATAGATAAATTTGTAAAAAAAGTTTTTAGATTATTATTCGAGCTTAAGAAAGACGGTAAAACCAATAAAAGCACCCCAATCATATAAATAATTGGAACAAGCTTATCCATTTATTAATATTTTTCCTTATCGATTAATTCACTCACTAGTAAATCTCCAAATCCTTTTTTTGAAGCTTGTTTGTAAAATGATTTTGCCATTTTTGAGAGTTTATTGGCATTTGGTAAATCTGAAACAAGGTCATTAATATAATTTAAATCTTTGTATGTATTATCTACAGAAAAAACATATCCTTTATAATTACCTTTTATAGCTTTATCTGCAATTCTATCCAAAGCTCCTGAATTTCCTGAACCCAATCT
>CACHLW010000016.1 GCA_902580765.1 uncultured Alphaproteobacteria bacterium
TATCACGACTCATAATTGCCATTTTCAATCTTGTTTCTATAGTTCCGCTAGCATTATGAGGAGAGAGAATAACATTTTTTAATTTAAAAAATTTTTTGTTGATTTTTGGTTCACTATCAAAAACATCAAGAGCAGCACCAGTTATTGTATTTTTATTTAATGCATGAAGTAAATATTTTTCATCAATAACTGATCCTCTTGAAACATTAATAATGAGAGAGGTTTTTTTTAATGATGAAATTATTTCTTTATTAATTATATTTTTAGTCGATTTGCCACCAATACACGTAATAACCATTACATCTATTGCTTTTGCCATTTGTTTTAAATTTTTATAATATTTGTATTTTACTTTTTTTTTATTTGGACCATGATAAACAATATTCATTAGTAGACTTTCTGCTCTTTTTGAAAAAGCTTTACCAATTGCCCCCATACCAACAATTCCTATTGTCTTATTTGTTAAACTTTGTGTTAAGTTAAATGGTTTTTGCATCCATTTTTTCTGATAAGTATATTCATGACCTAAAACAATTTTTCTTGATAATGAAATCATTAAACCCAATGCTAAGTCAGCGACATCATCTGTAAGGACATTTGGTGTATTAGTAACAATAATATTATTATTTTTACAATATTCAATGTCTACACCATCATATCCAACACCAAATACTGAGACAATTTTTAAATTTTTAAAATTAGATAAAAACCTTTTATTAGTTTTAAAACCTCCAGTAACAACTATACCTGTGTATTTATTGTAATTTATGTTGCTTTTAATTTTCCACAAACAATCAGTACTAAATTCTTTTTTAAAAATACTAGTGTAATCATTGAGTAGTTTATCAGTAATTAAAATATTTGATTTCATTAAAATAATTAATCTTTGCTAGATTTAGCCCAAAGATTAATTTTTTCTTCTTTTGCATATTTATTTATTTCTTTTAATTCAGAATTACTAAAAATTAGATTGTTTTGACTATCTAAACACTCATCTAATTGCTTAACTGTTCTTGCGCCAATTAAAGCGGATGTCATGGTAGGATGACGAAGTATCCATGAAAGAGCCATTTGAGGTAAAGATTGTCCTCTTCTATTTGCAATTTTTGTTAACTCTTTAATTTTAAATAAATAACTTTTTGTAATCATTTTTTTATCAAGTGATGAATTATCTGAAATCCTTGATACTTTAGGTATTTTTTTTAAATATTTTCCCGATAACATTCCTTGGGCAAGAGGAGAGAATGCGATACAACCTATACCTAATTTTTTTAATGTAGATAATAAATCTTTTTCCACCCATCTATTAATCATGGAGTAAGAAGGTTGATGAATTAAACAACTAACCCCTCTATCTTTTAATAACTTGTTCATTTTAATTGTTTGTTTTGAGCTATATGATGAAATTCCTACATATAAAGCCTTACCACTTGTAATTGATTGAGCCAGTGCATCTGCGGTCTCCTCTAAAGGTGTTAATGGATCAAAACGATGAGAATAAAATATATCTACATATTCTAGCTTCATTCTTTTTAAACTTTGATCAAGACTTGCAGTTAAGTATTTTTTTGAGCCCCATTCACCATATGGGCCATCCCACATGTGATAGCCTGCCTTACTTGAAATTATCATTTCGTCTCTATATTTTTTAAAATCAAAGTTCATCACTTTACCAAAATTTTCTTCTGCAGATCCTGCTGGTGGACCATAATTATTTGCTAAATCAAAATGAGTTACACCTCGATCAAATGCTCTAAAAAGCATTTTCTTTGCTTCTTTTGACATAGATTTTTTACCACCAAAATTATGCCAAAGACCAAGCGTAATGGGGGGTAAAAGTAAACCACTGTTTCCACATCTTCTATAGGTTAATTTTTGATATCTTTTTGTACTAGCTTTGTATGGCATACTTAAAATTAATTATAAAATTTTATATAATAATATATAAAATAAATAAATGACTGACTTGCAATGGTATGCTTATTTAGGAGGATTTGTAGCTTTTGCAATCGGATGTTACGTATATTATCTCTCTAGAAATAAAGAATTAAATGATCAGCAGATAAAAAATAGAAAAAGAGTTATGAATTTTTTTTTAATTATAGCTTTAGTTTGTGTTGGCTACTCGTGGTTGTAAATTTAAGAGACAGCATTTGAAATATTATCTTGCAATTGATGCTGGGACTTCAGTAATTAAGACTGTAATTTTCAATTCAAATTTTAAACAAATAAATTCTTATAGTATAAAAAATCCAGTAGTAACTGATAAACACGGTAAATCTGAAATTGAAATGGAAAAATTTTGGTTACTTACCGCAAAGTGTATCAAACTTTTAATAAAAAAATCTAAAATTCAGTCACAATCAATTGTTGGTTTAGGCATAACCGGAAATATGGTTGGGTTTTGGTCGATAAATAATAAGAATAAACCAGTAAGAAATGCAATTTTGTGGAATGATACAAGAAGTCAAAAAATTTTCACTGATAAAAAAATATTTGATCAAATTTATAAAATCACAGGCTCTATTGCACAATATGGATGTACTGTACCTATACTAAAGTGGATGACTAAATTTGAAAAAGAAAATTTAAAGAAAATAAAATACATCCTAACTTGTAAAGATTGGTTAAGATTTAAATTAACAGGAAATATAAATAATGATGAGACAGAAGTTTCAGTATATCCAGGAGATATAAAAAATAAAAAATTATCAAAAAAAATTTTCAAAATTTTTAACCTAAGTACTAAATATTTTAAACTGTTCCCAGAAATAAAAAAATCAAATGAATTAGGCGGATACATTACTAAAAGTGCATCAAAATTAACTACTTTAAAAATCGATACCCCAGTTATAATAGGATGTGGTGACGTAATAGCTTCTATTTTAGGAGCTGGTGGAATTAATCATAATAAAAAAATAAGTATTATTGGAACTACATGTCATAATATTATAGTTAAAAATAGTTCAAAAATATCTAAAGACGGCTCAGGCTTATTTTTTGCTTCTTTAAATAATACATGGTTAGAGACTAAAATAAACGTTGCAGGAACAACTAATTTTGATTGGGTTATAGATAATTTTTATAAAAACTCAAAAAATTATAAAGATAAAATAAAAATAATTAATAATTTTGAAAAAAAATATTTAACTTTTAAATATCCAGAAAATTCATTAATTTTTCTTCCTTATATAAATTATGGAGGATCTATATCCCCATTTGTAAATTTAAATTCTAAAGCTGAAATTTTTGGAATTTTACCACATCATAATAATTTTGATATTATGACTGCTTGTTATGAAGGTTTAGCTTTATCTATTAAAGATTGTTACGCGAATAAAATTAAAACCAAAGACAGTCTTTATCTTGCAGGAGGTGCATCAAAGAGTAAAATTTTACCTCAATTAATTTCAAATGTTTTAAATATTAAAGTTAAAATTTTATCTAATTCCGAACTAGGTGCGTTAGGTATTGCTTTTTTAATTGATAGTTATTTGCATAAAAAAGATTTAAAAAAATTAATTAACAATTACCAAAATATTGGTCATATTTACACACCTCAAAGAAAACAATCCAAATATCTTAATAATAAATATCAAAAATATAAAAAATTAAGAGAGTCATTGAATAATATTTGGTGAAAGTCGCAAATTTAGTTGATAATATTAGTATATTGATATTTAAATATTAATCATAAATTAAGTGAGGAAAAATGAATAAAATTTTATTATTTTTTATTACAATTCTATTTTCTTTGAATGCTTATGCTGTAACAAATGTTACTTTTTGGCATATGGAAGGTGTTCCACATAGAGTAGATAGAATTCAAACATTAATAGATGAATTTAATTCTGCTAATCCAGATATTAATGTAACGCAAGAAGTTCAAAACTGGGGTGAAATTTACGCTAAAGCTCCTGCATCAGTTGCTGCTGGAACTGCACCAGAAATATTAGTTGGTATTCCAGATTTTACACCTATACTTGCTGATATGGGTGCAGCACAACCTGTTGAGGATTTTGTTGCAGAGTTAGATTCAAAATATGGTTTTTACCAAAAAGCACTCGATCAATATACTTATAATGGTCATACTTGGGCTGTTCCTTTATGGAACATGGGTTTATCACTATGGTATAGAAAAAGTGATTTTGAAGCCGCTGGAATTGAGCCACCAAAAACTTGGTCTGATTTAAAGAAAGCTGCAAAAGCTTTAACTAAAGATGGTGTTTATGGAATAGGTCTTCCTGGCAATAAGCAACTTTATACCGATCAAACAATCTATAGTTTCATGGTTAATTCAGGTGCGGAAGAAATTTATAATTCTGATGGTACTTTGAGATTTGATAATCCTCAAACTGTAGCAGCATACGATGTTTATAAAGAATTATATCAATATTCAGCTCCTGATGCAGCAAACTGGACTTGGGGTGAAGCTGAAGCTTGTTTTGCAAGTAAAGGCTGTGCAATGATATTACAGTTTACTGTTATCTCTACATATGACTCACAAGCTGGTGGAGATGCTAGTGACTTAGGTGTAATTCAAATACCTCACGCAAATGGTAAAGCTCATAGAGCTGGAACTGTTTCATATGTAAATTCTGCAATGATAATGACAGCAGATGAGGCAAAAATGGAAGCTTCTAAAAAGTTTCTAAGTTTCTTAATGGAGCCTGGAAATTATGGAAGATTTATCAACATGGAGCCAGGATTATTTTTACCAATAACTGAAGCTGGGAGTAAAGATTCAACTTATTGGGATGATCCAGTTGTTGTAAAATATAAATCACAAGTAGAAACAATGTTAGACAATTCAACAAGAGGAAGTCTTTTTGGTTTTACAAATGGTAATACTTTTACAAGCATTTCATCTATATCTGCTCAGAATTTATTAGCTCAAACTCTTCAACTAACTTTAATCGATGGCAAAAGTGCAAAAGATGCAGTTAGTGAAGGTATGGAAATAATGACTGAAGCTATTGAGTAATTAAAAACTTTTCAGCACCTCTATTAGGGGTGCTGTGATTTCTGTGAAAAAAAATAATATTGAAGGCTGGTTTTTTGTATCTCCATTAGTTATTTGGATTTCCCTTATTATTTTAGTTCCAATTTATATAGCATTTGAATTAAGTTTATTTAATGTCAAGATAATAGGTACTTCAGGAAAATTTGTAGGTATTGATAACTACATAAAACTATTTGGTAAATCTAAATTTTTAAATGCTTCATTAAATAGTTTCTACTGGATAATTGGTAATGCAATCTGTCAAACATTTTTTGCATTCACTATTGCCTTAACTATTAACTATAAATTCCCTGGTAAAAAAATTATGGCTAATTGGATTATTTTGTCATTTATTATTCCAACAGTAGTTGTTGTTGTTATTTGGAAATTAATGTTAAGTAGTAGTAGCGGTGTAATAAATTCAGTTTTAATTGATATTGGATTATTAGATGAAGCAACGGGTTTTTTTAGTTCTCCTAATAAAGCTTTTATAAGTTTAGTTCTAATAAACTCATGGCGCTGGAGTCCTTTTTTAGCATTAATTATTCTTTCTGGACTTAATTCCATAAATAGGGAAATGTATGATGCATCTAAAGTTGATGGAGCGAATTTTGTTCAACAATTTCTTTTCATTACATTTCCAAACCTTAAAAGTGTTCTTTTTGTTTTAGGTCTAGTTGGTACATTATTATCATTTAATATATTTGACATTATATGGTTAATAACAAAGGGTGGACCCTCGAGTGCTACAACTACCTTACCATTATTAATTTATGAAACAGCGTTTACTAAATTTAGAATTAGTCAAGCTGCGACCTTATCAATAGTTACTAGCTTTTTATTATTACTATTCTCAATAATATTTATAAAATCCATGGCACCAAAAGAAGATGATTAAAGAAAATAATATCAAACTTATATTTTTAAGCTTATCTTTATTATTAATAATACTTATTTTTTTCTTTCCTTTTTTTTGGATAATCACATCATCTTTTAAAAGCCCTGAAGAAATTATTGCTACATCTACAACAATTATTCCAAAATCATTTACTTTAGAACATTATAATAAAATATTATTTAACTCAGATTTTTTTATATATTTAAAAAATAGTTTAATAGTTTCATTTTCTTCTATGATAATTTCTATCATTTTATCTGTATCGGCAGCTTATGGCTTACATAAACTTAAATTTTATGGAAATAAATTTGTAGAATACTCCCTTCTAGTTACATATGCTTTTCCTGGAGTAATTTTATTAGTACCTATTTATCTATTGTTTGCAAAAGTAAATCTACTTAACAGTTATTTTGCTTTGATTGTTGTTAATGTTTTATTTGCCACTCCATTTGCGGTTTGGATGTTAAAGGCTTTTTTTAAGTTAATTCCTAATGAGATAGAGGAGGCAGCATATATTGATGGAGCATCAAGATATATTGTAATTTCTAGAATTATTGTTCCTCTAGCTGCTCCAGGTATAGCGAGTGTAGCAATTTTTTGTTTTATTATATCTTGGACTGAATATCTTTTTGCCTCTATATTAATAAGTGGTGATGATTTAAAAACCTTACCTGTTGGTTTGGCTGGAATTGTTGGTCAATACCAAATTGATTGGGGTTTTTTATTATCTGGAGCCGTTCTTGCAAGTTTACCAGTGATAATATTATTTGTGTTTATTGGCAAATATTTTGTATCTGGTTTAACTGAAGGAGCAGTTAAATAATTTAATAAATTAAAGGAGGAAAAATGACAGTAGCAAGAATAACAACTATTAACTTTAAATCTAAAGAAGATGCTGATGAGTCAATTAAAGATTATTCAGCAAAAGCACCAAGTGAATTTCCTGAAGCACAACAATTACTACAAATTCGCGCAAGTGATACAACTGTAATGGCTGTATCTTTATATGCTGACAATGATGCAATGGAGCGTGCGTCAGCAGCTAGAGCTAAAAGAATGAGTAATAATGAAAAAACTTTTGATGTTGTTGACACAAAGACTGGTGCAGTAACATTAAATCATAAAAATTAAATTAGGAGTGCCCGTAGCTCAGTAGGATAGAGCACCAGATTCCTAATCTGGGGGTCGCATGTTCGAATCATGCCGGGCACGCCAAATATTTATTTTCATATATTTTGTTTCGATTATACTTAATTAAATAATTATGGACAAATTACTTCAAAGGTCAAATGGCAAAATTAATATCGAATTATTAGATAATAATTTTAAAAAATTTTTTCAAAGTGGTTGTTGTAAAATTTTAAATCCAAATAATTATAATCATAATAAAGAATTAGTTTTAATTAACACTGCAGGTGGAATTACTTGTAATGATAGTATTGAAATTAATGCTACAATTCATAATTCTGAATTAAGTATTTGTACTCAAGCTGCTGAAAAAATTTATGCTGGTATTGGCAATCCTGCTAAAGTTAACATAAATATCAATTTAAATAATTCAACTTTGTATTGGTTGCCCAAAGAGTTAATTTTATTTGATAATTCAAAATTAAGAAGAAATATAAATGTTAATCTATCAGATAATTCTAATTTGATTTTTTGTGAAACATCAATTTTTGGAAGAAAGGCAATGTCAGAGAAGATTAAAAATATTTCTTTATCTGATCAATGGAAAATTAATGTCAATTCTTCTTTAAAACATTTTGAGGCTATCAATATGCAAGGGTCAATGATTGATAATTATAAAAATAATTATACACTTGATAATCAATCTTCTTTATCAACAATTATAATTTTTGGTGAAATTATTCATCAATTTGAGTCTGAGTTAAGAAAAATCATAGAAAACATAGAAAATCATTATTGTGGGATGACAAAATTTAATGATAAGATTATCATTAGGTGCATAGCAAATGATAATTATGATTTAAAAAAAACACTAAATTTTATTATGAAAAGTATAATTCATGATAAACTTCCAAAATGTTGGGATTTATAAATGAAATTAACCCCTAGAGAAAAAGATAAGTTGATGGTCAGTATGGCAGCTAATGTTGCTAGAAAACGTCTAGAAAGAGGTGTTAAACTTAATTACCCAGAAGCTATAGCTTTGATAACAGATTTTGTCATAGAGGGTGCAAGAGATGGAAAAATGGTGTCTGAATTGATGGAAACAGGTGCTTATGTTGTAAAAAAAGAAGATTGTATGGATGGTATTCCAGACATGATACCTGAAGTACAGGTTGAAGCAACATTTCCAGATGGAACAAAATTAGTAACAGTACATAAACCAATTAGATAATGAAACCCGGTGAAATAATAACAAAACAAAATAGTGACATTAATTTGAATGATAGAAGTCAATCAATCATTTTAAAAGTTTCAAATAGCGGAGATCGACCAATACAAGTTGGTAGTCATTATCATTTTGCTGAAACAAATGAATATTTAAAATTTGATAGAGAAAAATCAAAAGGTATGCGTTTAGATATACCTTCAGGTACAGCTGTTAGGTTTGAACCAGGTCAATCAAAAGATGTAGAATTAATTCCAATAACGGGAAATAGAAAGATATTTGGATTTAATAAGAAAATTATGGGTCAATTATAATGAAAAAAATAAAAAGAGAAGCTTATGCTGATATGTACGGGCCAACAACTGGTGATAAAGTCAGACTTGCCGACACTGAACTTTTTGTTGAAGTGGAAAAAGATTTAACAACATATGGAGAAGAAGTAAAATTTGGTGGAGGAAAAGTTATTCGAGATGGAATGGGGCAATCTCAAGTATCTCGCAAAGACGGTGCTGTTGATACAGTGATAACAAACGCCTTAATAGTAGATGTAAATGGAATTTACAAAGCTGATATTGGTCTTAAAGATGGCTTAATTAATGAAATTGGAAAAGCGGGTAATCCAGATACACAACCAAATGTAAATATTATTATTGGGCCTGGAACAGAAATAATTGCTGGTGAAGGAAAAATTATAACAGCTGGTGGTTTTGATAGCCATATTCATTTTATTTGTCCTCAGCAAATTGATGATGCACTTCATTCCGGAATTACAACTATGTTGGGAGGTGGAACTGGTCCTGCACATGGTACTTTAGCTACTACAGTTACACCTGGACCATGGCATTTAGAGAAAATGATACAATCTGCAGATGCATTTTCAATGAACTTGGCTTTTTCAGGAAAAGGAAACAGCTCATTACCTAAAGCACTTGAAGAACAAGTGATTGCTGGTGCATCTTCACTAAAATTACATGAAGATTGGGGCACAACTCCAGCAGCGATTGATAATTGTCTAAATGTAGCAGATGAACATGACATTCAAGTAATGATTCATACAGATACATTGAATGAAAGTGGATTTGTTGAGAGTACAATTAAAGCAATTAATGGAAGAACTATTCATGCTTTTCATACTGAAGGAGCTGGTGGAGGTCATGCACCAGATATTATAAAAGTTTGTGGTGAACAATATGTTATTCCTTCTTCTACTAACCCAACAAGACCCTATACAGTTAATACAGTTGAAGAACATTTAGATATGTTAATGGTTTGCCATCATTTAGATAAATCAATACCTGAAGATGTTGCATTTGCTGAAAGTCGTATCCGAAAAGAAACGATTGCTGCAGAAGACATACTGCATGACATGGGTGCTTTTTCAATTATTGCGTCTGATAGTCAAGCCATGGGTCGTGTTGGTGAGGTTATTATTAGAACATGGCAAACAGCACATAAAATGAAAGTTCAACGTGGAAAATTAAAAGAAGAGCAGGGTGATAACGACAATGTAAGAGTTAAAAGATACATCGCTAAATATACAATTAATCCAGCAATAGCTCATGGTATTTCAGATCATATTGGAAGTATCGAAAAAAATAAACGTGCTGATATTGTTATTTGGGACACTGCTTTTTTTGGCGTTAAACCTGAAATGGTATTACAAGGTGGAAGTATTGCTTGTGCACAAATGGGTGATCCTAATGCATCTATACCAACACCACAACCAGTTTACTCCAGGCCAATGTTTTCTTCTTTTGGAAAATCATTAGAAAAATCTACTGTCACTTTTGTAAGTAAAGTTTCTTTAGATAAAGATTCATTTAAAAACTCTGGTGTAAGTAAATCTTTGTTACCTGTGAAAAATATTAGAAATATTTCTAAAAAAGATATGATGTTAAATGATTATTGTCCGAAAATAGAAGTGAATCCAGAAACTTATGAAGTTTTAGCAGACGGTGAATTAATTACTTGTGAGCCAGCTGAAACACTACCTTTGGCTCAACGTTATTTTATGTACTAAAATGGATACTTCATTCAAAATTATTCATCACAATAATAATAAAGAAGTATTTGATGAAATTTCACTATCTTATGAAGAAAGATTTATTCGTAGAAAAAAACTTATAGCAAATAATGGTACTGAATTTTTAGTTAATCTTGAAGAAACCGTCAGTATTGGTGAAAATCATTATTTTGAATTAGACAATGGAAAATTAATTAAAGTTATATCTAAAGAAGAAAATTTAATTGAAATAACGGGTGATAATTTAAAGCAAATCATATGGCATATAGGAAATAGACATCTGCCATGTCAAATTGAAGAAAACAGAATTCTTATTCAAGATGATGCTGTAATTCTCGATATGATTCTAAAATTACACGGAAATGTAAAAAAAGTTTTAGAAAAATTTAAACCTGAAGGTGGTGCTTATGGTATGGGCAGAACACATAGTCACAAACATTAAAATGAAAAAATTTAAAGATCCTCATCAAATACTACAAGTATGGTTTTCATCCTCTTTTCCTATTGGTTCTTACGCATATTCCCATGGTTTAGAAGCTCTGATTGATGATAAAAAAATTAAAAATAGAGACGATGTTAAAGAATTTTTAGATGCGCTTTTATTTTATGGGACATTAAGAAATGATTATATTTTTATGAAATCTATTTACAAAGGTGAGGAAATTAATGAATTAATCTTAGGAAGTGCTTCTTCGAAAGAAAGGCAAATAGAAATGATAGATATGGGAAATTCTTTTCGTAAAATCATGAAAGATAGTTGGGAATTATCTCTACCTGAAAATACATCATTTATATATTGTTTGGCAAAAGCTGGATTACATTTTGACATTAAGTTTGATGATTTAATTAAGTTTTATCTACAATCATTCATTTCTAATTTAATAAATGTATGTGTAAAACATATACCAATGTCTCAAAAAGATGGACAGAGTCTAAATGTTATTTTAATTAATCAAATTCAAGATTTTTTAAATCAATCTGATAAACTAACTATTAAAGATATAGGTACAACTTTTTTTATTGGTGATATTTATGCAATTAAGCATGAAAATTTAGACTCAAGGATTTATTTAACGTGAATAATATAAACGGACCTTTAAAAGTTGGTATAGGTGGTGGAATAGGGACTGGTAAAACTAGTTTAACAGAAGCATTATGTCGTCATTTATCTAAAAAATTTTCTATGGCAGTTATTTCAAATGATATTTATACAACTGAAGATGCGGAATATTTAATGAAAGCACAAGTGCTACCTATAGAGAGAATTAAAGGTGTTGAAACTGGTGGATGTCCACATACGGCTATAAGGGAAGATTGTAGTATTAATCTACTTGCAGTTGATGAAATGAAAAAAAAATTTCCAGATTTAGATTTAATCCTTATTGAATCAGGTGGTGATAATTTAGCAGCAACTTTTAGTCCAGAGTTAGTTGATTTAACAATTTATATGATTGATGTGGCTCAAGGTGCGGATATACCAAGAAAAAAAGCACCAGCTATAAGAAAATCTGATTTACTCGTAATTAATAAAGTTGACCTAGCTCCATATGTTAATGTTGATTTAGAACAAATGAAACAGGATGTGAATGAAGCCAGAAATGGTTTACCCTATATTTTTGGTGAAATGAAAAATAATAACGGAATTGAAAAAATTTCTGACTTCTTAACTTCTCAAGGTGGATTATAACTATTCTACCTTTTGCAAAGAATACACTGTATCTGTACTATTAAATTTTGAATCAAATTCTTTTGATTTTGGGTCATCAAATAAAGCGTAAAATTTTTCTTCATCAGTAACATTACACATAATCATCACATGGCCATCTTTAACAAAAGCCATATCAAACGCATCAGTATATTTTGCAATATCATCTTTAAAAAAATTATATAATTCCATGTAATCTTCTTTCGTAAAAGACCCCTTGGATACAACACATAAATTCATAATTATCTCCTAAAAAAAATATCCTCGCCATTTTTCTTAATGGGAGGATAAATTTATACGTATCTCATTTTAGCTGCTTTTGAACCGCAATAGAGTCAAATCGTTCTTTTATTGAAATAATATATATTTGTTACATTTCAATTAAATTTAATAATTTTATTAAAATTAATTAGTTAATATTAAAAAAATTAGTCTATTTTAAAAAAAATAACATTTAATGAATTTATTTCAACTAGATAAAATATGAATAACATAAACATATGAAATTTCTAATACTAATATTTATTATATTTTTTAATATCTCTGCATTTTCATACGAAAAATTAATTGATAGAAATGAATTAGTAAAACATTTTACAATTAAAGAAATTGAAAATATTCAAATACCTGAAGAATGGTCGTTAGTTAAAGATATTAGATACTATGACGAAGTAATTCAAGATCATTATAAAGATATGGGCACTCCAAAAATTGTTCGAGAATTTCAAGCAAATAATGGTGACCAGTTATGTTTTGATCATCTCAAAAAATTTGATTCGATCATATATAAAACTGATGGAGAAGCTTTTAAGACGGGAACCCAACTTGATTGGGATAGTTGCATTATGTATGCAAAATTTAGACAATTTTTTGGTAATACTCTTAAAAATATTCCTGATCGTAATACTGATTTACTAAAAAATTATCTTCTTTATTACTCTTCAACAGACTCCTTTAAATTACAACAAGGAGATAATCATTATAGCTACTGGAAAACTTTATCTATGCTTGCACAAATGTATTCAATTGAAAAAGATCATTTAGAATTATCAGATAAAGAAATAAAGATGATCAATGAATGGTTTATTTCTAGGGCAACTGTAGATTTAATGGATATTAAATTACAAGCCAAAAGAGGAAGATGCAAAATACCAAATGAGTATGATGAAGAGGATGTTTTGCGTACTGCTAAGATTTATGCCTCGGGAAACGCAGAACCTATTTTTCAAGGAAAAACTAAATACCGAGGTGCAGACGATTGTGGAACTATATCTAATGCTCATACTGTAACAAGATTACTCATTGGTCTTATAACGAATAATCAAGAATTGTTTGATAAAGGTATTATTGATTTAAAATATCTAATGACCTTCATTGATAAAGATGGTGTTTATGTCCCTTATGCTTACAGAGGAGGTTTAGCTATTTCTTATTCAAGAGAATTTTTGTTTTATTTTAGTGTTTTTGCAGAAATTTTTCATACTTTAGATATTAATTTTTACGAAATTACTGTTCCATCTGGAATAAAAATAAAAGATGCTTTTGATTTCCATTACACAATTTGGGATGATATTGTCCCAAATGAAATTATCAAATATGCAAAATTAAATTTTGGGAATAAAAAACATGATTGGACTGAGCTCTTAAAACCAAAAAAGGAGAGAAAAACTGATGGTTTAGGTATTTATTTACCTGGCTGGAAAGAAACAATGATTAGACAATCAATCAGATATGTTCAAACATATCGAAATGATCTTTTTGAAAATTTTGATGATCAACTTGTTCGAAAATCTCTTGGATATAGGGAGCAAAATTTATTTGGAGCAAACTCTGCATTAAATTTACATGCAGTTATAAGAGCAAATGAAAGATATGATGGACATAATAGAAAAATTGAAGAGGAAAAACAACTTGTTGCCCTTAATCAAAAAAGATTAAAAGATAACGCTAAAAGATTAAAAATAAAAAAACAAAAAGAACTGGAAGAGCAAATAAAAAAATTCAATGAATTAATTTTACTCTCTAAATATAAAAAGGAGGATACATTCTTAGTCTTTCCTTACAATGAAATAGATTTTATCGCTACGCAAAACCCAATTATAAATGAGAACAAAGAATATGAATTTAAATCGGCGAGAATAAGAGGGGAATTGCAATATGATAATCAAAATTTAAAAAATATGAATACGGATAAAGCAAATATTCTTTATCATTTTGATAATCTAGATTTTAAAACAGCTGTTTTAAAAGATAGTGAAACTGAAGCTGTAGGGTTTTTTATAGCTGATCCTCCTTTTGATCAATATCTATTGGAAACAAATAAAACTATTGTTGATAAATGTGGAAGATTATTCAAATCAAATAAATGGATAGTAATTTTAACAAAGACAAATAGAAATAATAAACAAGTTATCAATCAACAAAAATGTACAAGAAAATTATACTTGGAAGAAGATAAAGATACGCAAATTCTATTTTCAATAATTTCAAAATCTGCAAATGCAATTCAATATTACTTAGAAAATAATTTATAATATATTATTCATATTTATCAGAATACAAATAAGGTATTCCAATAACTAAAATAATATAGAAAACCATAAAGCCGGCAATAAGAGGTAATACTTCTCCAGTTGGTACTGTGCTAAACGGTCCAATAACAAATCCGTAAATAACAAAAAGAATATTTAAACCTACTAAATAATAACCACCACTTCTTTTCATACTGTACAACATATAAATTGTGTAAGCGATTGCTAATTGAAAAACTATACTCACAATAAAATCTAAAGTAGAAAGTTGAACATTAAAATCTCCTACAGGTGGTTGCACACCTTGACCAGAAAAATATCCATACGTAATTCGATAAGACGTATCAATGAAGTCAAGAGAGATAAGGATTAGCATAATCCAATGTAGAGGTTTAAATAATCTTTCTTTCATATTAACAAATATAATTACTAATCTTTTTTAATTGCTTCTTGTAATGAATTATTTTCTTCTGATGGTTTTGAATCTTTTTTAATAGGTTGAATCTTATCAGATTTTTTAATATCACCACTAATTTGGCCGCCAAGCTTAATTTGTAAGTTTTGGTACTCGATGTCTCCAGAAGCAACTCCTTGCTCTTGAATTGTTAAGGTGCCAGAAGCTTTTATTTCACCATCAAATTTTCCCCAGATGTCAGCATTATGTGTTTCTATATTCCCTTTGCAATCTCCAGTAGCACCAATAACTACATTGTCAGTTTTCATAGTAACATCTGCTTCACCGTCAATTTGAACTTCATCTGCTTTTTTAATTTCACCATTAATTGTTACACCGTGACCAATTACAACTTTTGCTGATCCCTTTGCAGGTCTAAATACATCAGTTGTTGAATTTGAATTATCGTCTTTTTTATCAAACATTATACCTCCCTATAGTTTTGTTAATGCAGGTAATCTACAACTGCTATAAATTTGTTAGATAATTAGCATATAAGCATTAATATTTGAAGATTTATGTAATTTTTACAGGTTATTTTTGATGATTTACAACATCAAAAAGGATAGCAATCGAGATAAGAAGTAACATAATCCAATGTAATTGCTTAATTAATGCCTATTCCATGATTTTTTTTCAATAATTTTTTAGATTGTATAAATGAAAATTTAATTAATCCAATTTTCAACAATATTTTTTTGTTCTTCAGCTGTTAAAAAAGGTAAATTGTTAAAAACTTCATTCCATTTACTTTCAATCTCTCTTAGAAAAGGAAATAAATCAGTTTCATTTGATAATTCATTAGCTTCATCATGCCAGT
>CACHLW010000017.1 GCA_902580765.1 uncultured Alphaproteobacteria bacterium
TCAATTATAATTTAAATCAAATTGGAAGTGATCGAATAGCAAACTATGCCTATGTATATAGTAAGAAAATCAAAGACAGTATAATTCTCGACTTTGGTACAGCTACTACTTTTGATGTCATTAAAAATAATCAATATTTAGGTGGATTAATTTTTCCAGGAATAAATCTTTCAATGGAGACACTTTTAAAAAATGCTGAGTTAATTAAAACTTCTAAAATCTCAAAATCAAATAAAATTGTTAAAAATAATACATCAGCTTCTATTCAATCAGGTTTCTATTTTGGTTACTTGCATGCAGTTAATGGCATATTAAAGCAAATTATTAAGGAGAATAACTTTAGGCCCAAAGTCTATATTACGGGTGGTCTAGGTAAAATATTTAGGGATAAAATTATTTATAAACCTATATATATGGAACATTTGACATTAGAAGGAATAAAAGAAATCGGTAACAAACATTTTTATGAGTGATAATTTACAACTAAATGATTTTAATGAAGGACTACACTTTTTATCTCTTGGGGGTATTGGAGAAATAGGTGCAAATTGTTATCTTTACGGATGTGATGGAAAATGGATAATGATAGATTTAGGCCTTTCATTTGCAGATGAAAAGTTTCCTGGTGTAGACTTATTGGTACCAAAAATAGATCATATTGAAAGTTTAGAAGATAATCTCGAGGCTATTATTATCAGCCATGGTCATGAAGATCATGCAGGAGCCGTTGCGTTCTTAGCAAATAAAATTAAATGTCCTGTATATGCTAGTAAATTTGCAAAATTTCTTATCGAAAATAGGCTAAAAGAATTCAATAAAGTAGAAGGATTTACTTTAAAAGAGATAAATCTAGACAAGAAATTAATACTCAATAATTTTGATATAAGTTTTATTCCAACTACACACTCAATTCCTGAACCAACTGCAATAGTAATTAAAACAAAATATGGATCATTACTTCATACTGCTGATTGGAAAATAGATCATTCACCTACTTTAGGAGACTCATTCTCAAAAGAAAAGTTTGAAAAATTAGGAAATGATGGATTACTTGCCTTAATAGGTGACTCTACTAATGCAAATGTGCCTGGTAAATCAGAATCTGAAAGTGATGTTAGAGATGAACTTGCAAGTATATTTTCAAGATTTTCTAATAGAATTGTTGTTACCTGTTTTTCTTCAAATATTGCACGAATGAAAAATATTATTCAAGCAGCAAAAAAAAATAAAAGAAAGGTCGCTCTTGTTGGTAGGAGTATGAAAAAAAATATCGAAGTAGCAAGAAAATGTGGTTATGTTGCAGATGATGAAATTTTTATTGGTGAAGATGAAGCTTCTTATATACCAAGAGAAAATTTAGTCATAATTTGTACTGGAAGTCAGGGTGAAAAAAGATCTGCGCTTTTCAGAATAGCGTATAATTCTCATCAACATTTACATTTAGAGCCTGAAGATGTAGTAATTTTTAGTTCTAGAGATATTCCTGGTAATGAAAAATCAATAAATAATTTAAAGAACTTACTTATTAGACAAAGAGTTGAGATAGTAACTGCTGATGATGATTTAGTACATGTTTCAGGTCATGGTTATGCAGATGAAATAAAACAAATGTATAATTGGACAAAACCTTACTTATCTATTCCTGTGCATGGTGAACCCATGCATCTAGAGGCACATAAACAATTATCTTACTCATCTCAAGTTCCATTTACTAAAATTTTAGATAATGGAAAATGTCTCAAAATTGCACCAGGTGAACCTAAAATTGTAGAAAAATTTGAAACTGGAAAGTTAATTGTTGAGGGTAAAAATCTTTATGATTCTGAATCTGCATTTATTAAAGAGAGAAGGAAATATTCATTTGAGGGGCTAGTTTTAATTTCTTTAATTATCAATGATGACTATTCAATTAATAAAAATATGTTACTTACCTTAAAAGGATTGCCGGGAATAGATGAAGAAAATATTAAAAATGATTTTAAAATACTTTTTATAGAAAACTATACAAAACTTAACAAAGATCAAAAATCATCAGATCTAATAGTATCTGACTTAGTTAAAAGTAGTTTTAGAAAGATTATAAAAAATTCAATTCAAAAAAAACCAGAAATTGAAGTTCATTTAATACGATCTTAATGGCACTATTTACTCATGTTTTAATTTTTATCCTTGTTTGGTGGATTTTATTTTTCATACTCCTACCGATTAAGATAAAAGTACCCAAAAAAGTAGAATCTGGACATGCAAAAAGTGCTCCAACTAAGCCATATCTTCTAATAAAATTTATAGCAACTTCATTAATTTCAGCTTTAATTTTATTTTTTTTGATTTTATTTGGATTTGATTTATCAAATATATTTAATAAATGAAATACTCTAACTTTTTTCTTCCCACTATTAAAGATGCACCATCAGATGCTGAAATAATTTCACATAAATTAATGATCAGAGCTGGCATGATTAAACAATCTAGTGCCGGTATTTATTCGTGGTTACCTCTAGGCCTACTTGTATTAAAAAAAATTGAACAGATTGTTAGAGAGGAACAAAATAATGCAGGAGCAGTAGAACTGCTTATGCCTACGATTCAATCTTCTGATTTATGGATTAAATCAGGAAGATACGATGATTATGGGAAAGAAATGTTAAGGATTACAGATAGAAGTGGAAGGGAAATGCTTTACGGTCCAACAAATGAAGAATTAATTACAGATATATTTCAATCACATATAAATTCTTACAAAGATCTTCCAAAAAATCTTTATCATATTCAATGGAAATTCCGAGATGAAGTTAGGCCTAGATTTGGAGTAATGCGAGGAAGAGAATTCTTAATGAAGGATAATTATTCATTTGATCTTGATGAAAACGAAGCAAAAAAATCTTATGACAATATGTTTAAGGCATACATAAAAACTTTTATTAGAATGGGTTTAACACCAATTTCCTTAAGAGCTGAAACAGGACCAATTGGCGGTAACTTAAGTCATGAATTTCAAATACTAGCAAAGACTGGTGAAAGTACGCTTTATTATGATAAAAAATTAGAAACACTAAACCCTGAAACTATAGACCCAAATAAGTTGCAGTCATTTTATGCTGCAGTTGATGATCAACATGATGAAAAAAATTGCCCAATTTCAAATGAAGATTTAAAAATTTCTAAGGGCATTGAAGTGGGTCATATATTTTATTTTGGAACAAAATATTCTGATAAATTAAACGCATTTGTTCAGGATAAAAGTGGGAAAAATGTTCCAGTGCATATGGGATCATATGGCATTGGTGTTTCAAGACTTGTGGGTGCAATTATAGAAGCTTATCATGATGAAAAAGGAATTAGATGGCCTTTAGAAGTTGCTCCATTCAAGGTATCCATAGTTAATTTAATGCCAGAAGATCAAGATTGTGCCACAAAATCATTAGAATATTATGAATATTTTATGAAAAATAATATTGAAGTCATTTTAGATGATAGAATCTGCAGTATAGGAAAAAAATTATCTGATAATGAGTTAATTGGGATACCATATCAAATTATTATTGGCAAAAGAGATTTAAAAGATAATTTGGTAGAAATAAAAAATCGCCAAAATAATGAAAGTGAAAAAATTTCATCCAGTAGTCTAATTGATTTTATTAATAATAAGTTAATAAAATAGATGATTTCTAAATCAGAACGATTACTGATTTTTAGGTTTTTATTTTCTAAGAAATCTGATGGCTATGTGTCTATTTTCGCTTGGTTTTCAATAATAGGCATTAGTTTAGGAGTAGCAGCAATTATTATAGTAATGTCTGTTATGAATGGTTTTAGAATTGATCTAACTAACAGAATAATTGGACTTAATTCACACCTTAATATTTATAGTTTTGATAATGAGATAACAAATAAGCAAGCTGATAAACTCATATTTAATATTGATAATTCTTTTTTTTACCAACATTACAAATCTATTGAAACAAATGGATTAATTATAAAATCAAATAACTCAAAAGGTGTTATGATCAAAGGCTATGATGCATATGATAAAAATCATTATTTGTTTAATTCAATTAATACGGGCGCATTAATTCAAAATCCAAAAAGTGAAATATTAATTGGAGATTCCTTAGCGAACGAAATGAATTTAAGCGTGGGAGATAAGGTTAAAATTGCAATTCCAAAAACTGATAAAACAATATTAGGAAATATTCCAAGATTTAAAACATTGGAGGTAGTAGGTGTATTTGATCTAGGTTTATATGAATATGATTCAAATTTAATTTTTTTATCATCAGAACTTGTTAGAAAATTACTCTTATACGATGAAGATATATATAACAAAATTGAATTCTTTACATCATATCCTAATGAAATTGAATTATTTAAAAATCAAGTAGAATTAGAAACATCTAATCTTTTATTAAATTTTTATTCAATATCTTGGAAGGATCAAAACAAAACTTTAATAAATGCACTTAAGGTGGAAAAGAATGTTATGTTTATTATTCTTTCTTTGATTATCTTAGTTGCATCATTAAATATAATTTCAGGATTAATTATATTTGTAAAAGAAAAAAACAAAGATATTGGAATTTTGAAAACTATTGGAATGAGTAATAAAAGTATTATAAAAATATTTTTTACTATTGGAATCTCAATTGGTTTAATAGGATCTTTAATAGGATTAATAATTGGAATTCTTTTCACAATAAATATTAAATCAATTCAAAGTTTTTTAGAATATTTACTTGGAACAGAACTGTTTTCTGAAGAAGTTTATTATTTATCATCTTTACCTTCTAAAATTAGCGTAAATGAGGTAGTTTACGTACTTTGTGTAGCAATAATCATTTCAATTATATCAACTATTTTTCCAGCTTTAAGTTCAGCTAGAATAGACCCTGTTAAAAGTTTAAGAAGTGAATAATAAATATTTATTAGAGATAACTAATCTTTGTAAAAATTATACAAATGAAAATAATTCAAAAATTGAGATAATTAAAAATTTAAATTTTAATTTAAAGCAAAACACTAAAGTTTCAATTGTTGGGCCTTCAGGTTCAGGCAAAACAACTTTTCTCAATATTATTGGTTTACTTGACTCTGAATATGATGGAAGCTTTTATTTTAAGAATAAAGATATTTCTTTGCGCTCTAAAGATGAAACGAACAAAATTAGAGGATCATCCATTGGTTTTATTCATCAATTTTTTCATCTTATTCCGGAACTCACTGTGATCGAGAATGTTATGCTACCATTATTAATTAATAAAAATGAAAAGAAAAGTTATGAAATTTCTAAAAAACTACTTCTTGAATTCGGTTTAGATGAAAGAATAAATTATAAACCTTTAAAATTATCAGGAGGAGAGCAACAAAGAGTCGCTATTGCTAGGTCTCTAGTAAATAATCCTGATTTAATTTTAGCTGATGAGATGACTGGCAATCTTGATGAAGATACTGCTAACAATATTTTTAATTTTTTTATAAATTATATCGAACAAAATAATAAAACTTTAGTATATGTTACTCATAACAAAACTTATTCTTTATTAGCTGATGAAATTTATTATTTTAAAAATAAGAAAATACATTTAACAAATGAATAACCCTTTTATTCATTTACGATCATTGTCTTCATACTCTTTATCTGAAAGTACTTTAAAGATTAGTAATTTAGTAGATCTTGCTAAAAAGAATGAGATGCCTGCAATTGCTATTACAGATAATAATAATATGTTTGGTGTATTTGAGTTTTCCAAAGAATGTGTAAAAAATAATATTCAACCTATAATTGGAACTTCAATAAATTTATTAGATATTATTGTAAATAATCAAATTTCACAAATTACATTTTTAGTCAAAAATGAAATTGGATATAGGAATTTATTAGAGTTAAGCTCACTTTCTCATCTAAATGAGGAAAATAATATTGGTATATATTTTTCGCAATTAGAGAATTTCTCTGAAGGTTTATATTGTTATATTGGAGGTGAATTTAATCCTTTACTATTATTAAATAAAGAAAACAAAAAAAAAGATATCATTCAATTAATAGGTAATTTTAAAAAAGTATTTAAACAAAATTTTCTTTTTGAAATTCAAAGAATAAATGACCAAAATATAGATGTTTTTGAAAAAGAATTTATTAATTTATCAAAGGAATTTGATATACCCCTTATTGGTTCAAATAATATTAAGTACGCAAATAAAGATGATTATTCAGCTCATGATGCATTACTATGTATTGCTCAAAAATCTACAATTAATAATTCTCAAAGAAATACTTCAAATGAAAATATTTATTTTAAGTCAAATGAAGAAATGTATTCAAATTTTGAAGATATTCCTGAGATAATACAAAATAATTTAAATATTTCTCTATCCTGTAATTATTTTCCTGAATCAACAAAACCACAATTACCAGAATTTAAAAATGATTTAGATCTATCAGCAGAAGATTTTTTATTAAGAACCTCAGAATTAGGACTTGAAAAAAAAATAAAAGAAAAGAATATTAAGAATATAGAAATTTACACAGATAGATTGAAATATGAAAATGAAATCATCATTAGAATGGGGTTTGCTGGATATTTTTTAATAGTAGCAGATTTTGTTAATTGGGCTAAAGAGCAATCCATCCCTGTTGGTCCTGGAAGAGGATCAGGTGCTGGGAGTTTAGTAGCTTGGTGTTTAGGGATAACAGATTTAGATCCATTAGAATATGAATTATTATTTGAAAGATTCTTAAATCCAGAAAGAGTGTCAATGCCAGATTTTGACATAGATTTTTGTCAAACTAGAAGAGATGAAGTTATCGAATACGTAAATAATAAATATGGAAGTGAATGTGTTGCTCATATAATTACATTTGGAACACTTGCATCTAGAGCTGCGGTAAGAGATATTGGCAGAGTTTTGGAAGTACCTTATGGAGAGGTAGACTCTTTTGCTAAACTAATACCTTTTAATCCATCAAATCCACTGACTTTAAGTGAGTCTATTAAATCTGAAAGAAGTTTACAAGAAAGGATAAGCAGTGATGAAAGAATTTCAAATATTATTGATGTGAGTCTTAAAATTGAAGGTACTCACAGACATGCTTCAACACATGCTGCAGGAGTTGTTATTGGTCATGAAAAATTATCTAAAGTAGTTCCTTTATACAAAGATCAAAATACCAATACAAATGCAACACAATTTTCTATGAAATACGTAGAAGAAGTTGGTTTAATAAAATTTGATTTTCTTGGATTAACCACATTATCAATCATTGATGATTGCACAAAATTGATAATTAAAGAGAATAAGAATTTTTTAATAAATAACATACCTCTAGATGACAACAAAACATATGATCAATTAAGTAAAGGTGACACAGTTGGAATCTTCCAATTGGAAAGCAATGGCATGGGAAGTGTTCTTCGTCAATTACAACCAGATAGATTTGAAGAAATAATTGCCGTAGTTGCTTTGTTTAGACCTGGACCAATGGATAATATTCCTTCTTTTTGTAATAGAAAACATGGACGTGAAGAAATCAAATATCTTCATTCTATGTTAGAAGACGTCTTAAAAGAAACTTATGGAATAATTGTTTATCAAGAACAAGTAATGCAGATTGCACAAGTTTTATCAAATTATTCTTTAGGTGAAGCAGACTTACTAAGAAGAGCAATGGGAAAAAAAATTCAAAAAGAAATGGACATGCAAAAATCAAGATTTATTGAAGGCGCTGTTCAAAATAATATTGACAAAAAAGAAGCTTCAAAAATATTTGATTTAGTTGATAAATTTGCAGGTTATGGATTTAATAAAAGTCATGCTGCGGCATATGCTTTAATATCTTATCAAACTGCTTATTTAAAAGCTAATTTTCCTCATGAATTTCTTACAGCAACCTTAAACTATTCTATAGATAGAACAGAAAAAATTATTTTACTTAAACAAGAAATAGAAAGATTAAATATAAATTTTTTAAAGCCAGATATAAATTTTTCTGATCCTTTATTTTCAATTGAAATAAATGACAATTTAAAATCAATAAGATTTGGATTAGCAGCAATTAAAGGTGTCGGAATAAAATCCATTTCTAGTATGGTTGATGAAAGAAATAGAAATGGCAAATTTAAAAGTATCATTGATTTTATGAATAGAGTTTCCAAGGAGGTAATAAACAAAAGACAACTTGAAAAACTTATTCAGGCTGGAGCTTTTGATAGTATTGAACCTAACAGATCGAAATTATTTAATAATGTACCAAAATTTGTTGAATTATTTGGAGGAGAAAAAAATATCAATCAAGATATGCTTTTTGAAGAAAATGAGATTTCTTTTGAAGATAAAAACTTATTTAATCAAAATTATGAACAATGGAAGAATGCAGAAATTTTATCTAATGAATTAGAGGTTATTGGATTTTATTTTTCTGACCACCCATTAAATTTATATCCAAAAAAGTTTTTTGAATTAGAAAATATAAGTCTATATAAAAACTCTTTTGAGAATAATAGTTCAAATAATATAAAAGTATGTGGTGCTATTTTAGATATTAAAGAAAGATCAAATAAAGATGGAAAAAAATATGCATTCATTACTGTTTCGGATACTAGTTATCAATTTGAATTAACAATTTTTAGTGAAAATTTATATAAATATCGACCTTTATTAAAGGAAGGTAATTTATTAATATTTATGGTAGATATTGTAAAAAATAACTCAGATTCCCGTTTTATTATTAGAGAAATATCTTCACTAGAACAAACATTTAACAATAGAAAATATAAATTTAATATTTATTCAAATATAAAAAATATATCTCAATTAAAAGATAGTATCTTAGAAGAAAAGAAAAATAGTAGTTTTAATAATTCAATTCAACTCTTTATAACTGTTGATCAAAAATTGGTAAACTTTGACTTCAATAAATATTCTATAAAATCATACAAAAAACTTGACGATTTGAATAAATCTAAAATTTTAGATTATTCTTTAGAATTATCTTGAAAAATTACTTTATTATAATAATAGATCATACAAATTAAATCTAGCACACAGAAAAAACCGGTGTTTTTGTTTCTGTGGAGGTTAAACCGGGAGTTAATATGAATTTACCAGAAGTTAAAATTGAAGATCTTCTAGAATCAGGTGTTCACTTTGGACATAATGTAAGAAGGTGGAATCCAAAAATGAAAGAATATATTTATGGTGTTAGAAATAACATACATATTTTTGATTTAAGAATTACATTAGAATTATTAAACACAGCACTTACTAAAATACATGAAACTGTATCAAAATCAGGGAAAATTCTTTTTGTTGGGACAAAAAAACAATGTAGTGATGTTGTAAAGGATCTAGCAATGATAAATAATAATTTTTATGTAAATAAAAGATGGTTGGGGGGGACGCTTACAAATTGGAAAACTATTTCTAACTCCATAAAGAGATTAGAAGAAATTGAATTATTCCTTAAAGACAACAATCAATCTAAAAATTTATCTAAAAAAGAGTTACTTGATATTTCAAGAGAGAAACAAAAACTTGAATTAAATATTGGCGGAATTCGATCTCTTAATGGTAAACCAGATTTGTTAATTGTTTTTGATGTTATAAAAGATAAAATTGCTGTTAAGGAAGCAACTAAACTTAATATTCCTGTTGTTGCAATAGTTGACTCAAATGCCAATCCTGACAATATCGATTATATTATCCCTGGTAATGACGATGCTCTTAGGTCCATAAGTTTATACCAAAATTATTTTGCTGAAACTATAAAAGATGCAACAAATTTCCAAAACCAAGTCACTGAATTTGAAGAAAAAAATAATCAGGAAAATTCAGATAAGGATGGTAAATAATGTCAAGTATAACTGAATTAATTAAAGAATTAAGAGACAAGACGGGTGCTGGGTTTTTAGATTGTAAGAAATCTTTGGAAGATAATAACAATGATATTGAAAAATCAATTGAGTCATTGAGAAAAAAAGGATTAGCAAAAGCATCAAAAAAAAGTGATAGAGCTGCAATTGAAGGTGCGGTAGGTGTTTATTCAAATGATAATTTTACAGCAATAATTAAAGTAAATTGCGAAACAGATTTTGCTGCCAAAAGTGATACTTTTTTAGATTTTCTTGATAGTTTAGGAAACTTAGTTTTAGAAAATAATTCAAATATAGACAAAGAACAATTTCTTAACTTACAGTTCGAAAAGGGAACTGTGCAAGATTATTTCAATTCAATGATTGCAAAAATAGGAGAAAATCTAATTCTTAACGATTTACTAGTTAAGGAAAATAAAAATTCCAATTACTCTTTTTATATACACAATAGCTATAGAAAAAATATTGGAAAAATAATATCATTAGTAGAATATTCTACTACTGATAATAATACAGAAATTGAAGGCTTATCAAAAAATTTATGTATGCATATTGCAGCAATGAAACCTGAATCTATAGATATAAGTGACTTAGATAAAAATCTAATTAGTAACGAAGAAAAAATTCAAAAAGAATTAATTTTAAATTCTGGAAAACCATCAAATATAGTGGAAAAAATACTTGAAGGTAAAATGAAGAAATATTTTAGTGAAGTAACGCTTTTAAATCAATATTATATTTTAGATCAAGATAAGACTGTTAGAGATGTAATTAATCAATACTCAAAATTTGAATATAACTTAATATCTTTTGATTTAATTAATTTATAGAATGAAAAAAAGAATATTGCTTAAGATCTCAGGTGAATCACTAATGGGATCTTCCAACTATGGCATAGATGTTTCAACAATAAATAAAATCTCTAATGAAATTAAAAATGTATATAAAAAAAAATATCAAATTTGTTTAATCATTGGAGGTGGAAACATCTTTAGAGGAATAAAAGGTGCTTCTGAAGGGATTGACAGATCTACATCTGATTATATGGGTATGTTAGCTACAGTAATGAACGCATTGTCTTTACAAAGCAGTTTAGAAAAAATTAATGTACCAACAAGAGTTCAATCAGCTATCACTATGTCACAAATAGCTGAACCTTACATTAGAAGAAGGGCAATCAGACACTTAGAGAGAGATAGGATCGTTATTTTTGCTGCAGGAACTGGTAATCCATTCTTTTCAACAGATACAGCTGCAACTTTAAGAGCGTCTGAATTAGATTGTCAATTAATTATTAAAGCAACAAAGGTTAATGGAATATATAATAAGGATCCAGTAAAAAATAAAAATGCTAAGTTAATCAAAAATATTACTTACAATGAAGTTATTAATAAAAATTTACAAGTTATGGATTTAACTGCTATTAGTTTGGCAAAAGATACTAAAATACCAATTTTTATTACTAATATTTTTAATAAAAACTCTTTAATTAATGTTTTGAATCGTAAAGGTTCATATAGTAAGATTAGTTAATTATGAGCGATTTAGAAAATAAAATGAATTCTGCAGTGTCACATTTTGAAAAGGAATTAAACTCTTTAAGAACTTCAAGAGCTAATCCCTCAATGCTAGACAATATATTGGTAGATGCTTATGGATCAAGAACTCCATTAAATCAACTTGGGAATATTTCTGTTCAAGATGCAAGCACAATTACAATTCAAGTATGGGATTCTTCCTTAATTAAATTAATTGAAGATAAAATTACTGAGTCAAATCTTGGTATTAATCCGCAAACAGATGGACAACTTATTAGACTTCCAATTCCTAAATTGAGTGAAGAAAGAAGAAAAGAAATAATTAAAATAGCTTCAGAATTTGCTGAGAATTCCAAAGTTACAATAAGAAATATTAGAAGAGATTTTATAGAAATATCAAAAAATGAAAAAAAAGACTCTAAACTTTCAGAAGATGAATTGAAAAAAAAGTTAAATGAAATTCAAAAAATTACAGATAATAATATAGAAAAAATAGACAAAATATTAACAGCAAAAAAAACTGATATTTTGAAAGTATAAGTTTGTCAAATAACTTAAACCATATTGCTTTAATTTTGGATGGTAACAAAAGATGGGCAAAGCAAAAAAATCAGAATAATTTATTTGGTTATACTAAAGGTTTTGAAAATATAAAAAATATCGTCAATTACTCTTTATCAAAAGAAATTTCAAATTTAACTCTTTTTACATTGTCATCTGAAAATTTTAATCGAACATCAATTAAAATAATTTATGATATTATCTATAAAAATTTTTCTAAAACTTTTAACAATTTAATAAAGGAAAAGGGTGTTAGGGTAAAAATATTTGGTTCAAGATACAAACTGCCAAGAAAAATATTAGAAATTTTTGAAAAAGTTGAATCTTCATCTTTCAATAATAACAAATTAAATTTAAATATTGCATTTAACTATGGTTTCAAAGATGAGATAAAAAATATTTTAAAATTAGTATCTAAAAGAGAAAAGATTATTAATTTTGATGATGAAAATGAAATAAATAAATTATTTTTTTTAGGTTCTTTACCCGACCCAGATATATTAATAAGGACTGGTGGACACAGGAGATTAAGTAATTTTATAATGTATAACTTAACTTATACAGAACTTTTTTTTACAGAAACTCTTTGGCCTGATTTTTCAGAAAAAGAATTTAATTTTATAATTGATCAATATTTTAAAATTGAAAGAAAATATGGTTTATAAAAATTTTATTTTAAGATCAATTTTTTCTATAATATTCATCTCCATATACTTAATACTATCAAAAATTAATCTTTTTTATATTTATTTCATTATCTTATCAATTTACATCATGATTATTGTCGAAGTATATTTGAATTTTAAAAAATATAAAATATTG
>CACHLW010000018.1 GCA_902580765.1 uncultured Alphaproteobacteria bacterium
ATTTTTTAGATCAAATTTTTCTTTTTTTTCTAAATTATTTAGCTCTTCTCTAGTCATAACTTTCAATTTTTTAAAAATATTAAGTATAGAAATAGGAATAGCTCTTTCATTTCCATCAGTAATTTTAACTACTCCGCTAATTTCATTATGAATATCAATAAATAAAAAAACACCCTCAGCTCCACTTTTACAAAATATTTTTCCTTTTGAAGCTTTCATAACTTTAGTATCAAAACTTCCAGTTCCTCCTATAAATTCAGGATTTTCTAAAACTGAATTAATTAAAGTTTTGACTTCTTTGCTATAATCATAACAGTCTTTATAACTTTTAATTAAATTATTTAATGCCTTTGATATAGATTTAATTTTAAATGAATATTGTGGTGCGCTACATCCATCTAAAGAGAAATTTTTTTTTGATAATTTAGTTTCTGTAAATTTGTTGAAAACTTGTCTGATATTTTTTTGATGAGTGTGATTGTAATCTAGATAGTTATTGATATTCTGATTATTGACCAAACAGCTTGTTAACATAGCTAAGTGTTTTCCAGCACAATTATTATGTAATTCGTTAAATTTTTTTCTAGAATATATTATTTTTTCAGAAGCTTTTTTATCTAATGGTCCATGTATACCACATTTTAAATTTTTTGTTTTTAAATTAATTTTTGAAATCCATTTTTTTAATTCACTTATATGAATTTTTTCTCCTTTGTGTGATGCACAGGCTAAGGCTATATGTTTATTGTTTAATTTATAATTTTTTATGGCATTTGACATTGCAAAAGGAATAGCTTGAAATATTTTAATTGATGATCGAGGAAAAAAAAATTCATTATCATTATTTGTAGATAATAAAATTTTACCATCAATGTTTGTAACTAGCGCTTTAACTTTATGGGTACTTTCAACTTTTTTACCCCTAATAAAATCTACGTGAATTTTAGACACGTATGAAGTTATACAATAATGATTTTATTTTTGCTTAAAAAAAGATTTGATAAATGTAAATAAATTCAAAAAAGATCCATATTTACCAAAGAATATTACATCTTTTTCAGTAATACTCAAACAGACACAGCCTGTGTTTTTTGAAGCTATTGGTGTATGTTTAATCTTTTGGTCATTAATTTGAATATCGCCTTTTGAATATTCACCATACTCATCACAGAAACTACCTTCCAAAACTAATATATACTCTCTTCCACCATGGGAGTGCAGTGGCACGGATACTCCAGGGTCCATTTTTATTAATTTTAGTTCGTCTTTATCATCAATCGATGCAGTATACTCTCTAAAACCTTTATAAACTTGCTTCCATTCTAAATTATTTAGGTTTCCAAAGAAACTAGTTACAGGATCCTTAGGATTTGAAGCAGATTGAATATTCTCATTATTAATACAGTCTGTATACTTCAAGTTTTTAGGATGAATGTTCTCGTTATCCATAAGATTTTCACCCAACATATTTTCAAATGTATTACTAATTTTAGAAGCGTTTGAATTTAATTGTAAATATGTTGAAGCAAATAGCGACTTTGCAGGACCTAGTATTCCTGATGCAAAATCAAAGATAAGTTGATTTTTTACTACTGTTCCATTCATCTTAAAAATCCCTGCATTTTAGTTAAAATATGCCTTATTTTAGATTTAACTGTCCCTAAAGGAATTTCAAGCTCATCAGCAATTTTTTTATGACTTTTATTCTCGAAAAAGTTCATTTTTATCATTATTTTTTGCTGTTCATCGAGCTCATTATTTATTCTTTCTATTTGTTTTTTTGCCTCATTTTCTTCAATTGGGTCAACTTCTCTATCTTGGTATAAAAACTCTCGTATATCTTCTTCTTGGAAATTTATTTTTGAATTTTTCCTGAAAAAGTCTATTTTTTTGTTTCTTGCAATAGTAAATATCCATGTTGAAAGAGCTGATTTTGTTGCATCATATAGGTTTGATTTTACCCAAACAGTACTTAAGACCTCTTGAGTTAATTCCTCAGAACTCTCAATTTTGATTCTGTTTTGAATAAAATAAGCATTTATTTTTGGGGCAAAAAAATCAAAGATTTCCGAAAAAGCTATTTCGTCGCGGTCTTTTTGAATCCTTTCCATCAAGTTATTTAGGTCTGATTTTTCCATATTTTAAAAAGGCTCTAACATTGACTAAACACGCTTAACTATTTGCATAAGATATACTAAAAGAAGTAATTGATGAAAATTTTTCTTAAATTTTTACTAGTGCTATATGTAGCACTTCCTAGCGCTCTAAATGCTTTAGAAGCAGGTAAATGGTCTTTTCAGAAAGCTGATGAGTATTGTTACATTGGCAGTTTAGCAACAGAAACAGATTTGCCAAGTAATAAAAAAAGAGGAGACTTTTATGTTTTAGTCTATAAAAATATAGGCAATCCAGAAACTATAGTTCAAATAGAGGCTGGTTATAACTACAAGGTTCCCTCTGATATTATTATAAGTATAGATAAGGGAGAGTACAAATTTTATACAACAGAGGATTTGCCAACTGCTTCTTGGACAGAAGAAGATGCAAAAGTAATTTTTGCTATGAAAAAAGGACTAGAGCTTAAGGTTAAAGGCGAGTCTTCACGAGGCACAATTACAAATGATACTTATACTCTTAATGGATTTACTGCAGCGTATAATCAGTTAATAAACGATTGTTAAATGCCTAAGAAAATTGTTTTAGCTTACTCAGGCGGATTAGACACAAGTGTAATTCTCAAGTGGCTACAAAATAAATATAATTGCCCTGTAGTTACTTTCACAGCAGATATTGGTCAGGGAGAAGAACTTTCACCAGTTGAAACAAAAGCAAAAAGCCTAGGTGTTGAAGAAATATTTATTGAAAATTTACAAGAAGAATTTGTTGCAGATTATGTTTTTCCAATGTTTAGAGCTAATGCTCTTTACGAGGGAACATACTTATTAGGTACAGCTATAGCCAGACCTTTAATTGCAAAAAGGCAAATTGAAATTGCAAAAATTGTAGGAGCAGATGCTGTGGCGCATGGAGCTACTGGCAAAGGTAATGATCAAGTTAGATTTGAACTTGGATACTATGCAAATAATCCAAAAATTGAAGTTATTGCGCCTTGGCGAGATTGGGAATTTGATTCAAGAAATGATTTATTGGATTATGCTGAAAAAAATCAGATAACAGTACCTAAAGATAAAATGGGTGAGCCTCCTTTTAGTACAGATGCAAACCTTCTTCATACTTCTTCTGAAGGTAAACTTCTTGAAGATCCTTGGCTTGAACCACCCAAACATATTTATTCTAGAACAAAATCTATTGAAGATACTCCAGATAAAGCAGAAATTATAATAATTGGATTTAAAAACGGCGACCCAGTCTCTATAAATGAAGAGAAACTTAAACCTCATGAAATTCTTAAAAGATTAAATTCTATAGCTGGAAGTCACGGAGTAGGAAGAATAGATATTGTAGAAAATAGATTTGTTGGAATGAAATCCAGAGGAGTTTATGAAACACCAGGTGGAACTATATTATTAGATGCAAGAAGAGCAATAGAGAGTATTACTTTAGATAAAGGCGAAGCTCATCTTAAAGATGAATTGATGCCAAAATATGCTGAAGTAGTTTACAATGGTTTTTGGTTTTCTTCTGAAAGAGTATCAATGCAGAAATTGATAGATTCAATGTCACACAAAGTTAATGGTGATGTCAAAATTAAAGTATTTAAAGGTAATGTAATTATATTAGGTAGAAGATCAAGTAACTCTCTTTATGACAATTCATTAGTTTCTTTTGATGAAGTTGGTGAATATAATCAAAAAGATGCCGAAGGTTTCATTAAAATAAACTCAATTAGACTTCGTAAGAATAATTAATATTTTATGGGTTACGGTGATGATTTACTTGTAACTTCCTTAGCAGCTAAAATTAAAAAACAGTTTCCAGAAAGACAAATTGTTATTGGTATTGCAGAAAAAAATCATACATTTCATTCTCCAATTTATGAGAATAATCCTAATATAGCAGACTGTAGAAATTTAGATAATGATAAACCCATTCATCTAATAGATTATCATGAATTAAATAGACCTTATATTGACTATGATAAAAGCATCCCAAACAATTATGTTTGGAGAAATTTTAAACCTATTCCTGGTGAAATATATTTTTCAGACCAAGAAAAAGTTGAAGCTAAAAAAATTGTTTCTGAGGCAAAAAAATTTTGGGAGGACAATCAAAATAAAAAATTTAGAAACATAATTTTTATTGAAACTTCATCAACTAAAATAAATGATACACAATTCAGTTTTAAACATCAAAATAAAGATTGGGGTATTCAGAATTGGATTAGTTTAATAAATAAACTAAAGAATGATTATTTGATTATTCAATCTAAACATATTCAAACAAAAAAAGTTGATGGTATATTTATACCTAAAGAAACAGATTTTAGACTTGCTTGTGCAATAATTAATGAAGTTGATTTTTATGTTGGCCCGGAGGGAGGTTTTGGGCATGTAGCAGCAGCATTAAATAAAAAAGCAGTTCTATATTTTGGAGGATGGATATCACCAGATGTAATAGGTTATGAATTTCATGAAAATATTTATTATGAAGATGAACGATCTCCATGTGGAGTAAAATTAAAACTTTGCGAACATTGTTCTAAAGCAAGAGAAGTGATAACCGTTGATCTTTTCTTAGAACATATTTATAAAATCAGTTCTTCTTAGTCTAAAAATTTTAATTTGAATGCTGCAGTTGTGTTCCTTAGAAGGCATGCAATTGTCATTGGTCCTACTCCTCCAGGTACTGGAGAAATTGCACTTACTTTATGTTCAACGTCAGTAAACAAAACATCACCTACTAATTTTGATTTCTCTTCATTAATTTTAATTCTATTTATACCTACATCGATAATAATAGCACCTTCCTTAACCCAATCTTTATTTACAAACTCAGGTTTACCAATTGCTGCTATTAAAATATCAGCACTCTTGCAAATACTTTCAATATTTATAGTTTTTGAATGAACTGTCGTAACAGTACAAGACTCTTTTAATAATAATTGCGCCATTGGTTTTCCAACTATATTTGATCTTCCAATTACAACTGCATTTTTACCAGCTAAGTTAATATTAAGTTCTCTTAGAAGTAACAGACAACCATAAGGAGTACATGGTATCATTAGACTTTCATCATTCTTTTGGCTTATTGAGAGTTTGCCAACATTTAAAGGATGAAATCCATCAGCATCTTTTTCAGGCACTATACTATTTAAGACCACTTCTTCATTTATAGTTTTGGGTAAGGGTAGTTGGACAAGAATACCATTAACACTATCATTATTGTTTAATTGATTAATTAAATTGATTAAATCGTTTTGATTTACGGATTCTTCTAGGTGATGATCAATTACATCAATCCCAACTTCTTTTGCAGCTTTTGTTTTAGCTTTTACATATACACTACTTGCAGCAACATTTCCTACTTGTATCACTGCAAGTCCAGGTACACGGTTGGATTTTATTTTTATATTTTCAATCTCAATTTTTAATTGATCTTTTAAATTTTGTGCTATTTTTTTTCCATCCAATATATGTGGCATAATTATCTAGGCCAATATTCAATTAATAAACTTTTAATAAACCACAAACCAAGATAAACAACAATTGGAGATAAATCTATTGCACCAAAAGTAGGTAAGTATCTTCTTACATAATTTAAACTTGGCTCACATAATCGGTATAAGGCATCAAGGATGCTATAAACAAATCGATTACCAGTATTAATTACATTAAAGTTTACCAGCCAAGTTAGAATTATATAAATTATCAGAACAAATTGAAATAAGTTTATAATTTGAATAATTAAATACAAAAGTGAGTTCATAATAAGTTTTTATTTAATATCTATTATGCATTATGGCTGTAATTTAATCAAAAAAAAAGCGGTCTGATAGACCGCTTTTATTAAAATAAAATTTGATTTACATTGAGATATCTCTACCAAACCACTCTTTAGTTATTTCAGCAGTAGTTCCATCTTTAGACATTTCTGCAATTGCAGCATTCCACATCTCTAAGATTTCTGTATCCTCTTTTCTAACTGCTCCACCAACACCATCACCGAAGACACCACCAGAAAAAGTTGGGCCAGTAAATGCAACATCAACGCCACCATCAGATTCCATAAAATCAATAATTGATCCTACATCAGCTAGAACAGCATCACATCTTCCAGCAGCTAAATCTAAATTGTGATCGTCAACTGCTTGATACAGTTTGACATCAACAGCACCTGACATGTGTTTTTCTAAGAAATTTTGATGAATTGTTGAAGATTGAACACAAACAGTTTTACCATCCATTGCAGCAATTAATTGACCTATGGCAGCTTGTTCTTTTCCACCTGCATTATTAAGATTAACTTTGGCCATACCTGCAATATTTAAATTTGCTAAACCACTATCTTTTAAAACAGCAAATCTTGCACCATCAGTCATATATCCAGTAGTAAAATTAACTTTTTCTTTTCTTTCTTCAGTAATAGACATTCCAGCAATAATAATGTCATATTTACCTTGAAGAAGGGCAGGTATTATACCATCCCAATCCTGAGTTACCCATTCACATGTAACACCCATTCGTTCACAAGCTTCATTACCAAAGTCTATTTCAGCACCTTCTAGTTCACCAGCAGAGTTTAAGTTATTCCATGGTGGATAAGCACCTTCTGTACCAATTCTTATTGTTTGTGAATTTGCAATTGAAGCAACTCCAAAAATACCAATTGATAATAAGTATATTAAAATTTTTTTCACATTTCCTCCTTAAAGAAGTATTTCTAAATTATAAAGGAACCATATAAGCTAAATAAAAAAAAACAAAATAAATTGTTTCAGACCTTGTTTCCTTTGCTCTTAATTAATACAAAAAATAAGCCAATTACCAGTAATATAAAAGGAAAACTCCAAAGAAAGATATTATTATAATTCATTAATGGTCTAAAAAGAATGTATTCACCATATCTTTCAACTAAAAATTTCTTGATATCTCGCTCACTTTCTCCAGCTTTCAACTTATTTTTAACTATTTTTTTAATATCATTTGAGAATTCTGCATCTGAGTCATAAATGCTTTGATTTTGACACGTCATGCATCGCAACTCTAAGGTTAATTTTTTTACTCTCTCATCAATATTTTCAACTGCAAATATTTTAAAAGTAAAAAAAACAAAACTTAAAATTATTATATGTAAAAATTTATAGAAGTGGCTCAATTTCATTTTTTAAAATATCCATTGTTATCGGACCCATAAATTTATAGATAATCTTACCATCCTCATTAATTAAATATGTTTCTGGTAGACCAAAAACACCAAATTCTAATGCAATTAAACCATCAGAGTCTACACCAACAAAATCGTATGGGTTTCCATCATCATTCAAATATTTTTTTGCATCAGCAGTTGGATCTTTGTGATTAAACCCCAACAAATATAGTTCAGGATATTTTTTACGTATTTCAAAAAAAAGTGGATGCTCTATTTTACAAGGACTACACCAAGAAGCAAAAAAATTAATTAAGGTCTTCTTATTTTTTATATCTTTTGTTTTGATTATATCCTTTGCATTGTACAAAGAACTACTTTCAAAAATAGGAACATCTTTATTTAAGAGTGCACTCGGCGGTTTATTAGGATCTTTACCACTTAATAAATAAACTAGTGAAAAAATACATATGATTAAAAGTACTATCAATGGTATTAAAATAAAAATCCTATTCATCTTCTAGAAACTGCTATTAAACCAGAATACATCATTATTATCACTCCAAGCCATATAAAACTAACAAATGGATTAATTAAAACTTTTACAAACCACTCATTATTTTTTTGATCACCAAGGATAAAATATATATCCTTATTCCATTGATGTAAAATACCAGCTTCAGATGTAATCATCTTTGATACCGGATAATAATTTTTTCCAGCTTCTATTTCTTTTGATTGATTTTTTTCAATATCAAACAAAAATTTTCCTCTTAAAGATTGAAAATTAATTTCGTTAGTTGTTTCTATTTTTTCAAACAAAACTGTTTTTCCATTTACATTAAACTTATCTCCCTCATTAAGGTTAAAATCCAGCTCATTTTGAAAAACACTAGAACAAGTGATACCAATTATAGCAATACCAACACCAATATGCGCTACATGAGGATTAATTATTTTGAAAAACTTAATGTTAATTTTAATTTTATATGAAGAAAATATAGCAATAATTGAAGCCAATATTATCCAAAAACCTAAAAGTAACCCAATAAAACCCCATGTATTAAAATCCAAAAAATATGATTGAAGTATAACTAAAACACTTAAGATAATAAAAGCTAGAACATATTTTTTTGAATTGTTTATCTTATTTGTTTGCCAGGATAATATTGGAGCAATACTCATTAATAAAAAACCAGGGATCATTATAGGAATTACTGTTGAATTAAAATAAGGGCCTCCAACCGATATTCTCTTATTATACAAAACTTCAATAATAATTGGGTATATAGTTCCTAAAAGAATAGTTAAGGTTGCTATAATCATTAAAATATTATTTATTACAAGTGCTGAAACCTTATTGATAAATAACAAGTTTAAAGCATTTGATTTTTTTGGTTCTTTTAACAAAAAAACTAAAAAACCAAATCCAGTTACAATAAAAAAAATTAGTAATATAAATATGCCTCTGGATGCATCTGCTGCAAATGAATGTACGCTTGTTAAGATTCCGGATCTTACCAAAAATGTTCCAAAAACACTTAATGAAAAGCAAAGAATTGATAAAAAAACTATCCATTTTTTAATAGCCTGCTCACCTCTTACCATTATGAGTGAATGAACTAATGCAAGTCCAGCAATCCAAGGCATCAGTGAAATATTCTCAACTGGATCCCAAAACCACCAACCACCCCATCCTAATTCATAATATGCCCAATAAGAACCTAGAGCTATTCCACCAGTTAAAAAAGTCCAACTAATCAATGACCATTTTTTAGCAACATATAGCCATTCATCATCTTTATTTTGAAACAAACCAGCTATTGCAATACTGAAAACTATAGAATAACCAACATAACCTGCATATAAAATTGGAGGATGAACAGCCAACCCGGGATCTTGTAAAATAGGATTTAAACCTAAACCCTCGTTTACTAATATTGAATTAACTAGAAAAGGATTAGAGGTAAAAACTATAAATAGACCAAACAAAATATGAAGAAAAGCTTGTATAATCAAAGTTAATTTTTGAAAGTTATCTTCTATATTTTTAGTAAAAGAAAAAAAGAAGCTAAAGATAGATAATATACAAAGCCACAGAAGCATCGATCCTTCATGATTCCCCCAAGTACCTGAAATTTTATATATTAATGGTTTATTCGAGTGAGAATTTTGAAAGACATTATAATTTGAGAAATCAGATATCACATAGGCATACATTAATGAAAAAAAAGATAACAAAGTTAATAAAGATGAAAAGCGTATGAATAAATTAAATTTCTGTTTTTGAAATTTAAATATGTATCTAGATAAAAATAAGTAAAAATTAATACCTATCGCAAAAACTAAGCTTAAAAAACCAACTAATGAACTCATTTATATTTTTTATTCCAATAACCCGTATCTTCCAGATCTTCTTTTATTGATGCTGGCATATAATTTTCATCATGTTTTGCAAAAACATTGGTTGCATTAAAGATATTTTTATCAATAAAAGCACCCTCTATCACTGCACCTTGCCCTTCTCTAAATAAATCAGGAAGAATGCCTTTGAAAGTAACAATTATAGATGCTTTTTCATCAGTAATTTTAAATTTAAATGAACTTGAAGAAATTTTATTAAAACTATTATTTTCTACAAAACCGCCTATTCTTATTATTTTATTTATCATGATATTTGATTTATCAATTTCAGATGGTGTATAAAAATATGACACATTTTCTCTTGTATTATATAAAATAAGCAGGACTGCACTTAGTATAATTACCAAAGTAAGCACTATAAATAGCAATCTTTGAAATCGTAGACTCATTTATTTTTTATTCTTCTAAGTTTTAAGTAACTAAAAAATAATAATAAAAAAATTAAAATAAAGGCAGTGATGTAAGATCCTAAAACATACCAAAAATACATAGTTTCTAATAACAAAAATACTTAGGAATGATACTTAATCCAATGGACTAAAAGTCACAAATTAACTTAAATAAGATTTTCTTGAAATTATCTCTGTTTTTATTCTTAAAATGGCTATTGCTATTCCAACCATTATAAATGCAAACGTCATGATAATTAAAGGTGTCATCATTGAAGGATCAATACTGGGTTTTGACAATTTACTTATTGTTGCTGGTTGATGTAGTGTATTCCACCAATCAACAGAAAATTTAACTATTGGCAGATTTACTGATCCAACGAGTATAAATATTGCAACAACTTTTTCTCTTACAACCCTATTTTCAAAAGAGAAATTCATAAAAATAATAATTAGATAAATAACAAAAAGTATTGCAACAGAAGTTAAACGTGCATCCCATACCCACCATGTACCCCACATTGGTTTTCCCCATAATGATCCACTTATTATGCATATTAATGTAAAAACTGCACCTATTGGAGCTACTGCTGTATTAAAAATAAAACCAAAGGGTATTCTAAAAGCAAGTGCAGCAATGCTATAAAGAGTCATAATTGCATAAGTTAGTAAAGATAACCATGCACTTGGAACATGTACATACATTATTCTTACAGTTGATCCTTGTTGATAATCATCTGGTGATAGATAAAGAGCAAATAATAATCCTAAAGCAAATAATACGATAGATAAGATCAGTATTGGTTTAAATATATAATCAGCTATTTCATTAAATTTACTTGGATTAACTAAGAACTTCATACTAACTATTTTCTAATGAAAGTTTAAGGCATAATCCACTTGCCCAGGGATTTATTGCAAAAACTATTAATAATATTCCAAATAATATATTTGTAAGAGAATTAAAGTTCTCTTCTAAATTAATTATACCTACTGAAAAAATAATTATTGGGACACTAAATATCATAACTATGACGCTGCCCAGAAGATAGTTTCGTTGATTCATAAGATTCATTGATGACGAGATAGATCCTAAGCAGGATAAAATTAATGATCCTATAGTAAAGCTTATAAATACATAGATAAGTTTCTCATTTGAAATATTTAGCAAAATACATGCAATAGGTATTGATAATAAGAAAGGTATTTGTACAAAAATAAAATGTGATAATGTTTTTAAAATAGCAATAAAACCATAACTAAAACCATTTAAATGTATAATTAATAAATTACCATTTTCAAAATCATCTTGATAAAATTTTCTTAGAGATAAAGTTGAACTTAATAATAATAATGTCCATAATATACCGACTCCTATGAGAGAAATAGTTTCCTTATCCGGTCCAATAGAGAAAATAAATATAAATATCGATACAAAAAAGAAAATAATATTTGTTAAAATATCTTGAACACCACTTAGATTTAATTTGTATTCTCTATAAAGAAAGAAAATTATTTTAGTTAAAAGCTTCATTATTTTTATAAGTTAATTTCTTCTGTAACATAAATTCCTGGATTTTGATGTGAGCTAAAAATTATAGAGCCTTCCTTAGCCACATGGTCTTCAAAAGTTTGTTTCATTAATTCAATTGAACTTTCATCTAAGTTTGAAAGAGGTTCGTCTAAAATCCAAACCTTTTTATTTTCTATTATTAATCTTAAAAATTCTAATTTTTTAGTTTCTCCTAGAGATAGTGTTCCAACTTTTTGATTTAAATAGTTTTCTAACTTTAAAGTCTTTAATGCAATTTCAATTTGAGAATTATTAATATTTGAACAAAAAAATCTTTTCCAAATATTTATATTATCTTTAACAGTTAATTTTGTTAAACTCGAATTTTTATCGGAAATATATGTAACATGATTATAGAAATCATATAAATTTTTTTTCAATAATTTTCCTTTCCAATATATAGATCCAAAAGATGGTTCTATTATATTTAATATTGCTTTTAGTAAGGTAGTTTTGCCAGAACCGTTTTTTCCTTTTAAAATAGTTATATTTCCAGATGTAAGGGCCAGATTAACTTTTTCAAAAATTTTTTTGTCTAATCTATTTACGGACAAATCTTTAACAATTATCATCACTAAGATTTAATTACTTTTTTATTTAAAACAATAAAAAAAACGGGGCAGAACCCCGTTTTATCTTTATGAAAAAGATAAGAAAAAGAAAACTTTAAATTAAAGTTTTCTTGAAAAAAAGAAGTATTACTATCTTCTCTTTTTCTTCTTTTTAGCAGCTTTTTTCTTTTTCTTTTTAGGAGCTGCTTTTTTCTTTTTCTTAGGAGCAGCTTTTTTCTTTTTCTTTTTAGGAGCTGCTTTTTTCTTTTTCTTAGTAGCTGCTTTTTTCTTTTTCTTTGGAGCAGCTTTCTTTTTCTTCTTAGCCATAAAATACTCCTTGTATTTTGTTACCCCGGAGGAACC
>CACHLW010000019.1 GCA_902580765.1 uncultured Alphaproteobacteria bacterium
TTTTGACATTTCACCTAAAGAAATTGAGTTTATAGATGAAGCATTTCCTGCAGTTCCAAATTCTTGAAGTCTACTTTTTACAACTTCTTTCATAGCGTCTTTTGAAAGTAATAAATATTTTCTAGGATCAAATTGAGAGGGGTTTTCATGGAAATATTTTCTTACTGCAGCTGTAGCTGCTAGTCTTAAGTCTGTATCAACATTTACTTTTCGAACACCATGTTTAATTCCTTCTTGGATTTCAGACACAGGTACACCGTATGTTTCTTTTATTTTTCCGCCATATTCGTTAATAGTTTTTATTAAATCTTGAGGAACAGAGGATGATCCATGCATTACTAAATGAGTATTTGGAAGTCTTGAATGTATTTCTTTAATTCTATCAATTGCTAAAATATCACCTGTAGGTGGTCGAGAAAATTTATAAGCTCCATGACTCGTTCCAATAGCAATAGCTAATGCATCTACATTAGTTGCCTTAACAAAATCTGATGCCTCATCTGGATCTGTTAAAAGTTGATCATGATCAAGTTTGCCTTCTGCACCAACACCATCTTCTTTTTCCCCAGTTCCAGTTTCCAAAGAACCTAAGCATCCAATTTCTCCTTCAACGGAAACACCTAAGGCATGCGCCATATCAGTTGTTTCTTTGGTAACTCTGACGTTATAATCAAAGTCTGAAGGTGTTTTTTGGTCATCCATTAAGGAGCCATCCATCATGACAGAAGTAAATCCAAGTTCGATACAATTTTTGCAATCTGATGGAGATCCACCATGATCTTGATGTAAAACAGTTGGAATGTCTGAAAATTCGTCCATTGCGGCTTCTACTAATTTTTTAACAAAAATGGGGCCAGCGTATTTTCTTGCTGCTCCAGAAGCTTGCAAAATAACTGGGCTATTTAACTCTTTAGCCCCTTCCATTATAGCCCTAATCGCTTCCAGGTTATTTACATTAAATGCTGGTACACCGTAATTATTCTCTGCAGCGTGATCCAAAAGTTGTCTAAGTGAAATTAATGCCATCTATTTAGGGCTTTATTAATTGTATAAAAAGATTATTCAAGAAAATAATGAGGAATATTATTAATTATTCGACAATCATATTTTCTTTTGCTCTTGCAGCAAGTTTTCTATCTTCTACTCTAGCAATAGATCTTAAATTAAAAAATTATAATGAATCTTTAATTGGTTTTTCTTTGTCCTTTTTTGCACTTGGAGTTATTGTTTCTTCATTTTTGCATAATATTATTAGAGAAAAGTATAGTTTATTTTTTACTTTAATTTGTTCTATTTTAATTCAATTATTATTTTTTTTACTTTTATTTTTTCAATTCAGCATTTTCACTATTGTGATTATTACATTTGTCATGGGATTTACAAATCATATCAATTTTTTGACAATTGAAACATACATTAGTTCAGAATTTAAAAATAAATCAGGTTTTTATATTTCTTTGTTTTGGTCTAGTGCGGGATTTGGAGCAATACTGGGCTCTCTTATTATTGCATTTAATGGAGTTAATTATTTAAGTTACGTAATCGCTATACTGCTTATTGTATTTCAATTTTTACCAGTTTTTGTTTCTAAATCGAGCATACTCTTAACAAAAGTTGAAAAGGTTGAGTTTTCATTATCTTATAATGTGATTAATAATATTAAATTTATTTTAATTTGTGTATTTTTTTTAGGAATTAGTGATGCAGGTTGGAGTTCTCTCTTTCCATCATTCTTAATTGAAAAAGGGTTTGCAGATAAAGATGTTGGAAGAATTAATTTTACTTCAGGAATGTTAGTGTTATTAATTTTTCCATTAATAGGAAAATTAATAGATAAAATTAGTAAAGTTTTAATTTTAAATATATTCTGCTTAATTTCCATTGCTGGATTAATTATTTTCTTTTTTACAGAAAATTATTTTACTATCATTTTCTTTACTTTTATTTTTTATTTATCTGTAGGAAGTTTATTCCTTATTAATTTCAATTTAATTAACACTAATTTAAAAAGCCATTTAATTGTTTTTGGAGTAGCAAGTTATAGCATATGTGAAAATATTGGTTCCTTTATTGGTCCAACTATCATTGGTGCTTTAATAAGCTTTAATATCAATTATTTTTTAATTATATTTGGTGTAATTTTCTTTTTAATATTTACTATTTTTAACTTTTCAACAAAATTAAATGGTGGGCCCTCAGGGACTTGAACCCCGGACCACCCCGTTATGAGCGGGGCGCTCTAACCAACTGAGCTAAGAGCCCTAAATATTGCGTATACATGTAAAACAAATGAATATTAAGCTTTAATTTATTAAAGTGATGCATATTCTAAATAATCATTGTGCTTTATAAATCTTTTCATTTGATCATCATACTGATCATTAAATCTTTTATATTCATCTCTTGCAAAGGGCTTTAAGTTAAAATTATTCATTTCTTCCCTTGCAACATCTTTTTGAAGTAAGCCTAGGCCATCTAAAACAGGATAATAAAGTTGTGACTGAACATGAGGAAGACCTGAAAGATACAATTCAAAATCACTCATTCTAGGTAATTGATTTTTCCATTTATTAATAAGGTTCAAAGTGTCTTCGTGAATACATTCATTTTTAACATATTTCCAAAAATCACTATCATCTCTATTGGACACATAATGAGTATTAAGAAAGATCATAAAATCATCAAACTGACGTCCAACTCTATCATTAAACTCATCCATTATTTTTTCATTATTAAAATCCATTTCTTCTTTGAGGTAATCAGTTGCAAACAAAATCATTTGTATTAGAGTGCTATGAATTGAAGTGGCTTCTAATGGCTCAAGAAAACCAGAAGCTAATCCTATGGCAATACAATTTTTTACCCATGATTTTTCTATTCTACCCGAAGTAAATTTAATATCGTTTCTTGGTTCTATTTCATGACCTAAGACTTTCTCTATTTCAATCTTAGCTTCTTCTGGACTTGTAAAATTATCACAATATACATAACCAGCACCAATTCTTTCTTGAGTTGGTATTTGCCACATCCAACCATTTTTTTGTGCCCAAGCTAAAGTATAATTACTAATATTTTTTTCATCTAATTTTAAAAAGAAAGGCATAGCTCTATTTACTGGTAAATTTTTTTGATAAGATTTCCATCCAACATTATATAATTTATTTATGAGAAGTTTTCTGAAGCCTGTACAATCTAAAACTAAATCAGTTTCAATTTCTTTACCACTTTCAAAATGAAGTTTTACAATTTCTCCATTTTCATTTAATGAAGCATGAGTATAAACTTCATCAAGAATCTCTATATTTTTTGATCTTTTTCTTAAATAATTTCCAACAAGATGGTTATCAAAATGATAAGCATAGAAAAAAGGGCTTTTTAAATCGGGTCTGCTATTTTCAAGATTGAAAGGAACTTTATTTGTTTCCATTAGTTTTGTATGTAAATGTACATCAGCAACAGATCGACCTGCAGCAACTGCATAAACATTTAAATATTCAAAATCTTCAGGGTCTTTTTTAGATGCTAATAAATGTGGGTCATCAATTGGTCCATAATATTGATGATTTAGTTCTTTCCAGTCTTTATGAACAATCCCAAACTTTAGAGTAGCTTTTGTTTCTCTTAAAAAATCTAGTTCATCTAAATTATATCTTTTTAAAAAATCATAAAATATCCCAGTTGTTCCTTCTCCAACACCGATTATAGGGATGCTTGAAGGATCAACAATTGTTACTTTTACATCTTGTTTATTTGTATAAAAAAAATCACTTAGAATATATGCAGAAATCCAGCCAGCGGTGCCTGCACCTAGGATAGTTACATTTTTTAATTTTCTCATTAATAAATAATATCAAAAGCAGATTTTATTAAATTCTTTGTATAATCATTCTGAGGGTTGGTTAATATATTTTTTGCCACACCTTGTTCTAGAATTGAACCATCTTTCATAACAATTAAATTGTGGCTTATTGATCTAATAACTCTTAAATCATGGCTGATAAAAATATAAGTGGTTTTGTGATTTTTTTGCAGTTGTAATAGAAGTTCTAGAATTTGTTTTTGAATGGATAAATCAAGTGCAGATGTTGGCTCATCCAAAAGAACAAATTTTGGATTTAAGACAAATGATCTTGCTATAGCTATTCTTTGTCTTTGACCTCCAGAAAACTCATGAGGAAATCTTAGCATGGAACTAGGTTCTAAACCAACTTCCTTCATTATATTTTCAATTTTATTTAGCCTTTCATTTTTATCTTTCATATTAAGTGCTACAATTAATCCTTCTTCAATAATTTGTTTAACAGACAGTCGTGGATTTAAAGATGCATATGGATCTTGGAAAACTATCTGCATTTGATTTCTAAATGGCTTAAATTGCTTTCGAGATAAACCGTCAATTCGATCTTCAAAAAACTTGATTTCACCTTCTACATCTGTGTTTGATTCTCTATCAACTAACCTTAATAATGTTTGACCTAAAGTAGTTTTACCAGAGCCACTTTCACCAACAATTCCAAGAGTCTCACCTTCTTTAAGATCGAGACTGATATTATTTACAGCGTTAATTGATAAAACTTTATTTCTACCTGATACTTTTACTTTAGTATTAAATGTTACATTAAGATTTTCTCCTGAAAGTATGCTTCTTCCATTTTTATCATAATGTAAATCTCTTTCTTCAGGCTCTGATGACAATAAATGTTTTGTATAATCATCTTTTGGATTTTCAAAAATTTCTTTTGTATTGCCTGTTTCTTTAATTTTTCCATTATACATTACACAAACTCTATCACTTATTTGTCTGACAATAGTCAGATCATGAGTAATAAATAAAATGGACATTTGATATTTTTGTTGAAGACTTTGAAGTAATTTAAGTATCTCTGTTTGAACTGTAACATCAAGAGCAGTAGTTGGCTCATCTGCAATAAGTAAATCTGGATTATTAGCTATGGCAATAGCAATCATAATTCTTTGTCTTTGTCCTCCAGACAATTGATGTGGGTATTGTGATAATCTAGACTCTGGTTCTGGAATTTGAACTTGTTTTAGTAATTCTAGACATTTCTCTTTAAGTTCTTTATCTGAAAATTTTCCATGAATTTTTAAAACCTCACTAATTTGGTTTTCAATTGTATATATTGGATTTAAAGAACTCATTGGTTCTTGAAAAATCATTGAAATATTTTTTCCTCTAATATTTTGATACTCTTTTTCAGAATAAGAATTTATATTTGTACCATTAAACTTTATTGATGTTTGATCAGATATGATTGCATTTTCTGCAAGTAATCGAATAATTCCTCTAGCAGTAACAGATTTACCTGACCCACTCTCTCCTACTAGTGCTAATGTTTCACCTTTTTTAATATTAAAGGATATGCCATTAACTGCATTTACTTCACCACTATCTGTATTAAACTTTACTTGAAGATTTTCAATTTCAACAAGATTGGTCATTATTTTTTTGTTGTTGTCGCATATGGATCAATTGCATCACGTAAAGCATCACCCAAAGCATTAAATCCTAAAACAGAAATTAAGATTGCAAAGACGGGGCTTAAAACCCAAGGATAACTTCCAATTGTTCGCATATCTTGAGCGGAATTTAATTGAAGACCCCAACTAACAAATGGTGATTGAATACCTAAGCCTAAAAAGCTAAAAAAACTTTCTGTCAAAATTACAGAAGGTATTAATAAAGATACACTTACTATAACGTGACTTGTTACATTAGGTAGAAGATGTCTATAAATAATTCTTAGATCATTGGAGCCTAAAGCTTCAGCTGCTTTAATATAATCTAATCTTCTTAAGGAGAGAGTTTTGCCTCGGACTTCTCTTGATAGTTGAGCCCACCGTAAAGAGGATAAAATAAATGCCATAAAGATAAAAATCAGAAATGGATCCATTTGCCTTGGCAGAATTGCTACTAAGGATAAATACAAAGGTAGATCTGGAAAAGCTAAAGCAAGTTCCGTAACTCTTTGTGAAGCTATATCAAATTTTCCTGAAAAATAACCTGAGCTAATTCCAACTAAAATACCAATAAAAGTTGTTATACTTACAACTATGAGAGCGAATAATAGCGTTACCCTACTTCCCTTAAAAATTCTTGATAACATATCCCTTCCATAGGCGTCTGATCCAATAAAAAAAACTTTAGACCCGTCTTTAGTAGTAAATAAATGTAAGTCCAAATTTAAGCCTAGAAACTTATATTCCCATCCTCTAGTAAAAAAATAAAGATAGTTTTTTTGAGTATAATCAATCTCCATTATTGGAAGATATGTGTCAGGATCAAATCCTTCAGTAAAACCATAAGCGAAAGGTCTTAAAGAAAAATTATTATCCTCATCAAAGAAATGTATTCCCTGAGGAGGATAAAAAACTCTATCACTATCTCTTGCTGCTGGATCATATGGAGACAAAAAATCTGCAAAAACAGCTGAGAAAATTAGGAAGCCTACAAATATTAAGCCTAATATTCCAACTCTGTTTTTCAAAAATCTTTTTCTTACTAGTGAAAAATATGAATTTTGTAAGTTTGAAGTTGTTTCCATAATATTTAATTCTGTCTTACTCGAGGATCTAAAATTGCTAGCAAAATATCAGCAATAATATTTCCAATAATTAATATTACTGTTAAGCAAAATAAAATTGCTGCAGTAGTATAAGTGTCTTGTCTTTGAATAGATTCTACTAAAAGTGGTCCTGCAGTTGGAATAGATAAAACGATCGCAGCTTCTAGTTCTCCCATTAGCATATATGGTAAAGCAATACCCTGAAACATTACAAGGGGATGCAAAGCATTTGGTACTGCATGACGGTACAATGTTTGATTTTCAGACAAACCTTTTGCTCTTGCTGTTTCAATATATTGCATACGCATTACATCTAATAAATTTCCACGCATAACTCTCATATTGTAGGCAAGACCTCCGATTATTGCGATTACAAATATTGGCCAAATATGAAGTATGCCATTCCATAGTTTTGCAAAAGACATTGGTTGAACAGCGTAGTATGGAGAATACATTGATCCAGTGTTGTCTGAATTTAGAACAATTGCTAACCAATACATAATTAGTAATGCTAGAAAGAAACGTGGAATTGTCATTCCTAAAAAAGCGAAGATAGTTGCTACATTATCACCTAACTTATTTTGATTTTTTGCAGCATAAATTCCTATAAAAACACCTATAGTTGTAGCAAAAAAATGACAAATTAATGCTATTACTAGAGTTCGAGGTAATCTATCACCTAACATTTCACTGACAGGTTTGTTGTAATGCATGGAAAAACCAAAATCGAAATTTAAAACAATATTTTTAATCCAATTAAAATATCTTATTACTAATGGTTCATTAAGTCCGTATTTTTCTCTCAACATTATTGTTAGTTCTAAAGCTTGTTCTTGAGTGATATTTGCTAAAGCTTTAGTTTGGCTAACATACCATGTTGCATAATCACCAGGCGGTAATTCAATAATAAAAAAAATTATAATACTGATTACGAACAGTAATGGAATTGAATAAAGAATTCTTCTGAATATAAATGAAAGCATTTTTTTAAAAAGTAAGGGGCTACTTAAGCCCCTTACTAAAAAATTTATTAATCAATACCAGGAACTCTTCCAGGGAAAAGTTCATCTAATTGATCATATTGATAAACCCAGAATTGTTCACGGATAACTGTATCTTCAGCCCATTGATAAGCCAAAACAGGCATTCCATCAGCTAAGTTTTGAATTCTTTTGTTTATCAAAAGTGCTGTTGGATATTGAACTATACCAGGCATATAAACATTTTCTGTAAATAGTTTCTGATAACGAGACATTAATGCTTGAGCCTCTGCTCCTTCAACACCATCTCTCCACTCTTCAAGAATACTTACGATTTCTTTCTCAAATGGTTGAAGTTGTTGAGGGTGTTCATCAGTTCCTAAGTGAGGATCAAATGAAGACGTAGTTACAGGACCCATATCTGACCAATAACCCGAATTAGGGAAGGCCATTTCTTGTTGAGATCTTACAAGTAACCAATCCCATTCACCTGCTTGTCTTGTTGGCTCAGTATCTTCCATTGGTTTAATATTAATTTTAATACCAACTTCAGCCATCATAGTTGCCATTCCATCGCCAATCAACATTTCATTATCGCTGCCTTTATTTTGAACTAAATTAATAACTAGATCTCCACCTCCATTTGGAAGGTTTCGAATTCCGTTACCATCAGTATCCATAAGACCTAATCCATCAAGTATAGAATTTGCACCTGCTGGATTATAAGGGAAAAATGATGTAGCATCTGCATCAAAGAAAGCACTATCTCTGGCAAGACCACCTGCATAAACTGTCACAAATGGTCCTTTGGACATTGCTTTTGCAAATGCTTTACCATCAATTGCATGCTTAACAGCTTTTCTGAATTCTAAATTTCTATTTAGATCTCGAATAGCTGCCATTTGATCATCCAATACACCTAACCCAATTGCTTGGTTCATTGCGAGTTGATATCCCATGGTTCTTCCACTAAAAGATAGTTGAGCTTGTGCATCATCACTCTTAGACTCTTTAACAGCTTCTAAGTATAAAGGTACGTTCTCCATATTCGAGAAGTCAGCGTTACCAGCTAAGGTATCAACCGTTCTTTGGCCCCAAGTTTTTAACTGGAACACCATCTCGTTCATATACGGAAGTTGTTGTCCTTTACTATCAACTTTCCAATAGTATGGATTTCTTCGAAGTATCACTACCTCGTCTTGTTTATATTCAACAGCAGTCCATGCACCCATGCTAACCCACGGTAAACGTCCGGCAGGGAACGCTTGAACATAATCATCATAAGACGTACCACCATATTTAGGGTGATGTTCTTTAAGTAAATGTGATGGTCCAGGGCATCCATTTATATATGCCATGGAGTGAAGAACTAATTTAGGTTCCTCTTGTGGGAAAGTCCATCTAATCTGAGTAGGACTAAGTACTTCTAAAGTAGTCCCTTCTCCCATTGTGGTTGCATTCATTCTTGTTGGAACGTTCTCATCTAGAACGTTATCTTCCCACCAAAAACGAACATCTTCTGCATCAAATGGATCACCATCTGACCACTTTGCTCCATCAATAAGGTTCATAGTAAGTTTGTTTCCATCCCATTCCCAATCAGTAGCTAAGTTTGGTAAAGGATAAGAATCTTCAGCTTTTAATCTTACCATTGGACCATTTCTTGTTAGACATTCTTGAACTGTGTAATTAATTCCACCCCATCCTTGATGTTGTGAAGCAGTCCAGTTCCATCCTTCAGGTCTTCCACCAATTGTATGTCTAAAAGTTCCTCCATAACGACCAATACCATCAGGCATTGCATCTCCATTAAAAACTAGAGGTCTTTTTGGTAAACGTTCCCAAATTGGTGGTAGTTTTCCTTCTTGAACTAGAGCACTAATGTATTCTGGCTCATATAAAAATTCAAAGTCTCCAATATCTTGATAGCTCATCAATTCATCTCTTCCAATGAACTGAACTTCTTGCATATTTTCAATTGCAGGTGCTGATGGAAGTGCTATTGCACCTTCCGGTCTAGCAGATGCATTTGTACTAGTTAATGCAAAAGTAGCTGATGCTACGCTAGCAAGTAATGTGGATCTAAATTTATTTTTTTTCATCTGTCCTCCACTTAAATTTAAAAAAACCTATAATAAAATTGGATTATTGAGAAGTACTATTTAGAAGTAGATTAAGTAATTTATAAATTAAATGCCTCTTTTTCGACTAAAATTGACCTTTTTTGTTGATTACGCTTTGTTTTTTTAGTCAGTCCTTTAATTGATTTATTATATTTATAATTTTTGATTTTTTTTAGATTCTTTTTAATTTTGTTTATTTTAGATTTATATTGTGGAAGCCATTGCGCTTGTGCAACAAGCATCTCGTCCACCATTTGCCAAACTTCCTCTGATGAACATACTGAACTGACAAGAGGGTCTAGAAGCACAGCAAGTTTTAATAATTCAATATCTCCCTTTACAGCGGCCCTTACAGCCATTCTTTGAACATCTATTGACGTACTGCATAGAGAAGCACATTGCAGCGGTAAGTTTACTCCTTCAATCATTTTTATACCTTTTGAATCTACGTATCCTGTACTCTCAATTACGCAATCATCATCTAAATTAGAAATTGTTTTTTTATTAATAACATTAAAGTGACCTCTATATTTTTTTCCAGTTTCAATTGCTTCAATTATATAACTTCCATGTTCAGTTGATCTTTTATAATCTTTAAGTTTAATTCCAGAGTTTTTTAAATATTTTGGGTAATCCTCAACAAACCAATTTCTCTTTTCATTACATACTCTTAAGTAACCACCGGTCTCGCCATGTATCCAATTTGAAAGACTGCTCCATTTCTTAACATCTTTTTGAGTACGCCTATACCATGGTAAATACTCACTTAAATGGCCATTACTTTCCGTAGAAAAATATCCGAATTTATCTAGAACATCTATTCTTACTTTTTCATCTCTTGAAAATTTTTTATGTTTCTTTAACGATTTAGAAAGTTGTTCTTTTGTTATTTTTTTACCTTTATAATTCAAATCTAGATACCAAGTCATATGATTTATGCCACTGCAAGAATATTTCATTTTTCCAGATGGAATATTTAATGAGTCTTCAATTAATTTTGCACCACCCTGAACACCATGACATAAACCAACTGTATTAACTTTACCAATCTCATTAGCTACCCAAGTATTCATAGCCATAGGATTTGCATAATTTAAAAAAAGTGCATTTTTTTTTGCATATTTTTTTATATCTTTACAAAAGTCTAAAATGATTGGGATGTTGCGTTGACCGTACATTATGCCACCAGCACAAATAGTATCACCAACACATTGATCGATACCATATTTTAATGGGATTGATATATCAGTTTCAAATGCTTCTAAACCGCCAACTCTTACACAGCTAATAATATATTTTGCATTTCTTATTGATTCTTTTCTAATTGGATCAATTCTAAGTTTAGTTGGAAGATTATTAGCTTTAATATCTTTTTGAATTAACTCTGCTACCATTAACAAATTACTTCTAGATATATCGTGTAGAGAAATTTCTATAT
>CACHLW010000020.1 GCA_902580765.1 uncultured Alphaproteobacteria bacterium
TCTTTTAAGTAATTCATTTATTTGTAGTAGAGTTGCAGCATTTTTAATTTTTTCATTAATTAAATCTTTTGCCGTACCCATCATTCTTAATCCAAATGATAAATTTTTCTCAACGGTCATACTTGGGTACAATGCGTAAGATTGGAATACCATTCCTATATGTCTATCTTTTGGTTCTTTCCATGTAACGTTATCGTCTTCAATCCAAATCTGTCCATCCGTTAAATCCAAAAGACCGGCTATACAGTTTAATAAAGTAGTCTTTCCACAACCTGAAGGACCAAGCAAAACCATGAATTCTCCCTCTTTAATATCTAGACTTAAATCATTTAATATTTCAGTTTTTCCATAACTGAACGATATATTTTTTACTTCAACACTATTTTTCATACTCACCCCTTTATTGCCCCAGCTGCTATTCCACGCACAAACCATCTTCCAGAAATAAAGTATACAAAAAGAGGAACTAGAGAAGTTAATATTGTTGCTGACATATCTACGTTGTACTCGGCAACACCATAATCTACTTGCACAATATTATTTAATTGAACTGTCATTGGTTGGTTATCTCTTCCTGCAAAAACTAATCCTAGAAGAAAATCATTCCAAATTCCTGTAACTTGAAGAATGACAGCTACGATAGTTATAGGAGTAGACATTGGAATTATTACATAAAAAAATATTTTTATAAAATTACCACCATCTATTCTGGCAGCTTTAAATAGATCTATTGGAAGACTCGCGTAAAAATTTCTGAAGATAAGTGTTAGTATTGGCATACCAAAAATAGTATGAACAAGTATGATGCCTGGTAAAGAAGAATAAATACCTAAGAAATCTTCTATTTTTAAAAGTGGGTACACCATTACTTGATAAGGAATGAATGCACCAAACATACATAGGCCAAAAAAGAAGTATGCTCCCCTAAAACGCCAAAAGGCTAATGCATATCCATTAAGTGCACTTAAAGCTACGGATACAATTACACTAGGTACAGTTATCTTCACGGAGTTAACAAAACCTGGCTTCAATCCCTCACACACAAATCCTGTACACGCTTGAGACCAAGCTTTTGGCCAAGCATAAAAACTAAGTTCTTTCGGGAGGTTTAAAATATTAGCAGCTCTTATTTCATCCATATCTTTAAGAGAAGTTATGATCATTACGTATAAGGGCATTAAAAAAAATAATGCGCACATAATTATAAAACAATACAAACCTATTCTTCCAACTGTAAGGTGTTTTGGTCGAGGTCCTTTAGGAATAGTAGACATTAGTTATTTGCGTATTTGTTTCTTAGATAAAATTCATAAAAAGCCCAAGGAGCAAGAATACATACAACTGAAATAAACATTATTATAGAAGCTGCAAAAGCTTGTCCTAAATTTGCTCTACTAAAAAAATTTTCCATTACATACATAGCTGGTGTTGTGGTAGCATAACCTGGTCCACCAGATGTAAGAGCTAAAATTAAATCATAGACTTTTACTACACCTGCTGCAATCAAGACAATTGCGGTTACTACCATTGGTCTTAACATCGGCAAAATTACAAAAATATAAGATTTCCATTTAGCTACACCTTCAATACTAAGTGATTTCCAAATATCTTCATCAATTCCTCTGAGTCCTGCTAACATTAATACCATTACAAAACCTGCGCCTTGCCAAACAGCAGCTATACATACAGCATAGATTGCAAGATCTCTATTTACCAACCAGTCTAATTCAAACCATGTCATACCCCACATATGCATTGAATTCTCTAGACCAAATGTTGGGTTTAAAACCCATTTCCAGACTAAACCAGTAACAACAAAAGACATGGCATAAGGATATAAAAAAATTGTTCTAAATAAACTCTCACCTCTTATTTTTTGATCAATCAAAACTGCTAATAAAAAACCAATAATCAGACAACCAATTGTAAATACAAAACCATAAATAAAAATATTTTCTACAGCTACATCCCATTTTCGTTGTTTAAATAATCTTTCGTATTGATCAAAACCAACATAGTTCATTACTGGAACTAATTTTGAGTTTGTTAAAGAATATACAAAAGAATAAATAATGCATCCAACAAAGACAGTTAAAGATATAACTATCATCGGTAACAGTGCTATTTTTGCAGCTATGTTTCTATAAAAAGGCATAAAATGTTAAATGGCAGGATAAATTAATCCTGCCATTTCGTATATATTTAAAGTCCGCTAGTTAAAACGCCTTCTAAGTCGTCCATTACTTGAGCAACAGTGTAATTAGGATCATTTCTAAATTCAGAAATAATATCACCCCATGCTGCAGTGAACGCAGGAGTATTCCAATCATCACTTTCTCTCATAATTGCATCTGGATTTTGAATTAAATCTAAACCCATTTGCATACAAGCATCAGCTGCAGAAGTATCAACATCAAGTCTCATAGGAAGAGAACCTTTAGCATTATTAAATTTAGCTTGTACAGTTGGATTAACCATCATACTTGCCATTGCTAGCTGAGCATCTTTTACTTTTGGATCATCATTTTTAGGAAAAACAAATACATCACCACCAAGAGCAACATATTTTTCTTTACCAGGAATTACACAAGAATAATCAACCATTGCTTCTTGTCCAGCAACAGCAAATTCACCTCTTGCCCAGTCTCCCATAACTTGCATTGCAGCTTTTCCTTCAATAACCATAGCTGTAGTATCATTCCACAATCTTCCAGGAGAACCTTCATCTGTGAATTGATTTAATTCTCTGTAAGTATTTAGAACTGATTCAAATCTTCCATCTCTAAATGCATCTAGATCTTTATCTCTATAAATTGATTGCATTAGAGGAAAACCCATTATTGAAGACGCAACAACATCAAACATACCAGATTCTTGCCATCCCTGACCACCTAGTGCCAATGGAATGATTCCAGCTTCTTGAATTTTTGGAGCTCCAGCTAAAAATTCCTCAAAAGTTTGAGGCACTGGTAAACCAACTTGTTTGTAAACGTCGTTGTTGATCCACATCCATTGCCAGCTGTGAATATTTACAGGTACGCAATAAAATTCACCTTCAAATTCACAAGTTTCAATTAATTCAGGTGGATAAATAAAATCTCTCCAGCCCTCTGCAGAAGCAACTTCTTCAAGTGATTGAAGTAAACCTTGCTCAACTAAATCGACAAATTGTTTTGATACGTTGAACTGTGCTGCAGTTGGTGGATTTCCACCAATAATTCTGTTTACAGTAGTTCCTCTTGCATTATCACCACCGGTAATTGCAGTGTCAATCCAAGTATTACCCATTTCTTCCCAAGCTTTAGCAAATTCTGAAATTGCAGCTTGCTCTCCACCAGAAGTCCACCAGTGAATAACTTCAGCTTCCATGTGACTACCAGCCTTGGAAACGTTAGTAAAAGATAGGGGTACAAATATAGTTAATAATATTGAAAAAAATTTTTTCATTATTTTCCTCCCTTTTTTAAATAAAATGACAATTTAGTAAAACGTTTTACTTGTCAAGCCAAATAGTATTATTTAATTTAATTAATAGATTTTAAGTATTATGAAGAAAAACAAGAAAATAAATATTGTTGGTTTATCTCAAAAATTGGGTTTATCAGTAAGTTCGGTATCAAGAGCACTAAATGGATATGACAATATATCACAGAAGACAAAAGATAAAATTTTTAAAACAGCTAAAAAATATAACTACTTTCCCGACTTAAATGCCAAAAGATTAGCTTCCAAAAAAACGGATACAATTGCCTTTATATCATCCATAGATCCTGACGCGCCAGATCACGTTGTTTTACAGTTTCTTGCAGGAATTACTCTTGGGATAAAAAATACAAATACTGAATTAATAACAAAATTTTGCTTAAATGAAAATGAAGAAATGAATTATTTCAAAAAACTTATTAGCACAGGTCAAGCAGATAAATTTATTTTTTATAAAATTAAAAAAAATGATGAAAGAGTTCATTTCTTAAACCAAAGAGGAATCAAATTTGTGACTTGGGGTAGAACTAACAAACAAACAGAGCATGCTTGGATTGATCTGGATAATAAGAAAAGTATTGAAGTGTTAATGGATAAGCTTTCAAATAATGGTCATAAAAGAATTGCTTTTATCAATGTTCATCGCAGTTTTAATTATGGCGCACAACGAAAAGCTGCCTATGAAAGTTCAATAAAAAATTTACAACTACAATATTCAAATGAATATTATCAAGATTGTTTAATCGAAACTGTTGAGTCAGGATCAGCCATAACAAAGTATTTATTAAGTTTAAAAAAACCTCCGACTGCTATAATTTGTTCGCATCTTCGTTTTTTTACAGGATGTTTGTTGAAATGTCAGGATATGAAATTAGAAATTGGAAAAGATATTTCTGTGGTAGGATTTAATGACCAGGATAGTTATTTAAGCTCTCAAAATCTTACATATATTTCACACCCATTAATGGAAATGGGAAAACAATCTGTAAAAATTTTACAGAACCTAGAACAAGATATATCAATAAAAAAAGTATCTACTTTGATTGAGCCAATATTAAATGAAGGAACAAGTCACAAAATCAAAAAAACTAAATTAAGATAAATTTAACCAATTAATTTCTTCTTTTGTTAATTCTATATCTAAGCAAGGTAGTGTCGTGTCAAGCTCATCAATTGTTCGTGGTCCAATTAATGCAAATGATGGAAAAGATTGATTGATGGTCCAGCTTGCTGCAATATTATGTGCAGTACATCCTTTTTTTTCAGCTAGTTCCATTGCTCTTTTTTTTCTTTCTCTATTATCTTCACTATCATAACAACTAATAGGGCCACTTGAGTTCTCACCTGGTGCTCTATAAGTTTCTGCTTTAGTAATTTTGTCTTCAATTTCTTTTGTAATAGCATCAGGTAAAAAATAACCCCTTGCCTGACTAGACCAAGACATATGAGATTTTTGAGTAGAATGTAGATACTCTAATGTTTCATTTACATTAGATGACAAGCAACCGTTCCAAAGTGGATTAATCATTTTAGCAAGAGCTAAATTATTATTAAGGATAGACATTTCTTGTTTATTATTTTTTTGTGCCCATTCATTTCCTTCTTTAAATCTTTCAATAGTCCAATTAGAGCCACCAAATATTTTTATTCTACCTTTATCTTTCTCTTGATTTAAAACATCCATAAATTCTTCGACAGGATAATCGGTATTATCTCGGTGCATAATATAGATATCAACATAATCAGTATTCATTCTTTCAAGAGAGATTGTTAATTGTTTTGAAATAGCTTCAGGATTGCAATCAGGCGTATGAGCACCTTTGCCAAGTATTAAAATATCTTTTCTGTTGTTATTGTTTTTTAACCATTGTCCTAAAACTTTTTCGTGATTACCGCCACCATAGATGAATGCTGTATCAAACATATTACCACCGACTTCAATCCAATGATCCCATAACTTTGAAGCTTCATTGATATCGTCTTGGTTATCACATCCCATAACCAGTTTGGAAATGTCTTTATCTATTCCTTCTATTCTATCATATTTCATATTTCATCCTGTGGTAGTTTATAGTTTACTTTCTCTCTCCATGTATCAAGAGCTTGAAGATTTCCCAATGTATCTTCCCAAGTCATTGCTGGATGAGGTGGTTGTGTTTTTTCTTTTGCAATACACTGACTTGCGAGTTCACCTTCAAAGAAAAACAAATGCTCTGGTCCTTTAACGTCTATAATATCTTCATTACCATTTTTATTAATAATTATTTTAGCATGATAAGGCCCACCTTCTCTTCCAGGCATCCATGGATCTGGCAACTGAATTGTACCTTCCGACCCGGTAATAACTGCATTATTTTTCATACTTTCCATAACTGCTGTAGAAACTTTAGCCTTAATACCATTTTTAAATTCTAAATTTGCATGCGCAACTTCATCAACACCTGTTTCACCTATTCTCGCTTCAGCATCTATAAATTTAGGTTCTAAAAATTTTTCATCAGTTGCTACACCAGCAATTAATCTAGAAAAAGAAATAGGATAAAGACCAACATCAAGAATACCTCCACCTGCTAAATTTTTATTAAATAATCTGTGATCTGGTATAGTTTTACCCATATCAAAACCAAAAGAAGCTTCAATTGATGTGATATCTCCTATCGTTTTATTTTTTATTACCTCTAAAAGTTTTGGAATTTGAGGATGACAACGATACATAAAGCCTTCCATATAAAAAACTCCAGCTTCTTTTACTGCTTCTATAATTTTTTTACCTTCAATCAAATTTACAGCGCCTGGTTTTTCACAAAGAACATGCTTACCTTTACCTGCAGCTTTTATTGTCCATTCAGCGTGTAAAGTATGTGGTGTGGAAATATAAATAGCATCGATATGTTCTGAATTTATAATATCATCATAATTATTAAATCTAAAATCAGGATGAATATCGTATTTATCACCAAAGTTTTTTCGGCGATCATCATTTTTACTTGCTATACTTACGAGTTGGCCAGAGTAAGAGCCTTTAAGTCCGTCTGCAAAATTATTTGCTATACTTCCTGGTCCAATAATTCCCCATTTAATTTTTTCCATACTAACCTTTAACAGCTCCAGCTGATAAGCCTGCAATGTAATATTTTTGAACAAAAGAAAAAATGACTATAATTGGAATTGTTGTTAGGGTTGCAAAAGCCATAGCTTGTCCATACTGCGGCTCTTGACCAACACTTAGCGCAAATACTTCCGTCATGCCGAGAGGGATAGTGTAATTAAGATCATCTCTTAAAATAATAAGAGGCCATAAGAAACTATTCCAGGAATTAACAAATGTTATTATTGCAAGAGTAGCAATACCAGGCCAAACAAGAGGGACAACTATTTGCCAAAAAATTCTAAACTCACCAGCACCATCTGATCTTGCTGCTTGAATTAATTCATCTGGAACAGAAGTTATGAATTGTCTCATCATAAAAATTCCTATAGCAGGAGCAACAAAAGGAATGATTAGTCCTGATAAAGTGTCATTCATTCCCATTCTGCCTACTAAAACATAAAGAGGGATCATTATAATTGGAAAAGGTATCATTGCAGTTGCTACCATAAATATGAAAAGCCTGTTTTTTCCTTTAAAGTTATATTTTGCAAATGCATACCCGGCTAAAGTACATAAAAAAATCGTTAGAATAGTAACAGCAATAGCAACAAAGAAGGAATTGAATATCCATAAACTTGCTGGAAACTCAGTAAACAATTTTGTTACATTTTCCCAATTAGGACTTTTAGACCACATTATTGGAGGCCATGCCATTATTTCTGCTGTTGATTTTACTGAAGACGTAAGCATAAAAGCATAAGGTATAAGTGTTATTAAACCTATAATTGTTATTATGAAATTTAATGAATATTTACCAATTTTTGGAGATAAAGATTTTTTACTAGAACTAGAAGACTCTATTGGAAAAATATTAGCAATAAAATCTATGATAGGAGATAAAATTCTCTCAATAAAACTTTTTTTAGCATCCTGATCTAAATTTGATGCAAATGATCTAAATTGAAATAATGATATAGCTAAAATACAGATGAACATAAATACACCAATAGAAGAACCAAACCCTAATTTGAGTTGATTGAAACCTCTTTCCATCATGTAAACAACCATTGATTTAGCATGAGTTGGAACATCATTTCCACTATACATAACAAATACATCCTCAAATATTTGGAATGAGCCAATAGAAACAATTATACAGACAAATAGTGTTACTGGTGCTAATTGTGGAAGAGTAACATACCAAAATTGATGCCATGCTGTTGCACCATCTATTTTTGCAGCTTCATACAAAGTTCTATCTATAAATTGCAAACCAGCTAAAAAATAAATACAAGTTAAGCCAGTCCATCTCCATATTACTAACATCATCACAGACCACTTTGAGGTCGCTGAAGACTCAACCCAATTGATTGGCTCAATTCCAATAAAACCAATTACATAATTAAGTAATCCAAATTCACTATTTAATATCATCTTGAAAGTTAATGCAGCCGCAACAACTGAAGTAACAATCGGTGAGAAAAATACTAAACGCCAAAAAGGTTTTAGTTTTAAGCTATGACTATTTAGAGCAAGAGCTAATAAAAGAGCTAGTGGAATAGTAATAAATACACTGCCAGCAGAATAAAAAACTGTATTTTGGAAAGTTTCCCAAAAGTTTTGGTCTTTAAAAAATAAATATTCAAAATTTCCCCACCCTCTAGGTTTAGGAGCTTTTACACCTTTCCATTTGTAAAAAGCTAAAATAAAAGAAGCTATGGTAGGTAATAGAAAAAAAATTGTAAAAATAATATAAAATGGAGATATAAAAAAATACGGCGCAACCTTTTCGGGTCTTAATCTTCGACTATTACTCACAACTGACATATTATTATTTTGATTTTATTTTTAAAAAGCAGGGTAAAAACCCTGCTTTAAAAATTATCGTCTATAAAAAGTCTAGTTCATCCTGAACTTGTGAAATGAACCTTTCATGAGCTTCTTCAGCCGTGATTTCTCCATTAGCTAGTAATGTTGTTAAATCACGAGAAACACTATCAATAATAGCTCGACCAACATGCTGATAGTCATCAGCACTTGATCCTGCTACAGAAATAAATGGCTCTGCAAATTTTTGACCTCCATAAAAATCAAATTTTTTATCTGCAATTCTTGGATCTTCAAGAGCAGCCAATAAGGTAGGCATTCCTCCGAAGAAATCATATTTTGCAATTTGACCTTCATACGAGAAGTAAGCAAGTTCAAGTAACTTTTTAGCAACATCTACAGCTTCTGAAGATTTATGAATGGCAAAACCAGTTCCACCCCAGTGAAAAGTTTTATAACCTTTATCTCCCCAAGTAGGAAGAGGAGCAACTCTCCACTCACCAGATTGTGTATCTTTAACTGTAGGTTGTAAACAACAGTTGTTATACCAGTCAGGCGCCATAGTTCCTACAGTTTGCTTTGAATTGTAAAGAACACCAGGTGTTTGACCCCAATAGTCAGTAGTATAATTAATTACTCCAGATGCAAAAGCTTCTTCTTGGAATTTTAAAACCTCCATGAAAAGATCTTCATCCATTTCAAATTCACCATCTTCATTGAAGAATTTACCGCCAGCTTGTTGGTACATTCCAATAAATCTTAACTCAGATAGCATCATTGAAATTCCATCTTTTGCTAAAATTTTTCCAGTTTCCATAAACTCATCCCAAGTTTTTGGTACTGATTTACCATAACTTTCAAGAATGCTTGGGTTGTAGTAATAGACCATATAACAGCCTTCACTTTCAATTCCATATATCTCACCATTAGTGTGAGTCCAAGCAGCTACTTTTCCTGGATTCCATTGAGACATGTCACCGTACATATCTGTTAGTGGTACAAAGTTGTCTGAAATAATATCATCAACCATAAATAGACCAAAACCGCTTATCTCAATTCCTAAAAGATCAGTATGTTCAGAACCTGAAGCAATCGCCGTTAAACTGTTTGTAGCCATATCGGGCGTAACTTGAAAATCAAAAGTAATATTATCATCTGGAAATGCAGCTTGCACTTCTTCAAGATAAGTATTGAAATAATCAACATAGAGCTGGTTATGCGTCCACATTGAAAGTGTAATATCTCTAGCATTTGAAGTTGATGAAAACCCAACTAAAACTGCAAGAGACAAAATTAAGGATTTTATTAATTTCATCTATTCCTCCCTTTAATATGTCTTTTAAAAGTTAAATTGATCGAAAAATCAAGATAAAAAAAATGTATTTAACTAGTAAATAATCTTGTTTTTTTAGTTATTTGGTGAAAGCACTTGCTCGTGAGGCATTACTATTTTTTTTTGAAATTCAGTGAGATTTGAAAGTAGTTTTTTTGAAGGTCGATAAGGGTGTCTAAAAAAACCCCAAGAAGGCCCATATCTGTAAACAACAATTCTTCTTTCTCCTTTATTTGTTCTTTTTGCAGAACCATGACAAAGTGAATCTACAAATAATAGTCCATCTCCAGCTTTTAAATAAATTTCTTTTGAAGCTGTCATATTATCAGCTGATGTAACTTTGCCCTTTTTCATAACATGTTTATCAAACTCTGGATGACGTAAATTTGATTTATGTGATGAAGGAATAATGACTGTACCACCATCACCAGGGCCTATATCATTGAGAGCTAGCAAAATATTAATTTGTCCGCAGTGAAATTTTCCATTTTCAAATCTATAATGACCTCTTTGAGTTCCTTCGTGAGCACCAGAATGAATTCCAATAGCTTCTCCTTGCCCTCTAATATTCGCAAAATTTTCATCGATAAATAATGGTCCATGATGTTGATCAAATGTATCTTTTCCTCCAACAAAATGAAGCATATGATTTATCCATGAAGGATGATCAATTAATTTTTCAAAGGGTTTTCCGGCTTCATAAATTTGTTGAAGATTTAAACCTTCCTTACCACCGTAATTGTGTCCATGAACATAGCCTGCCCATTCTTTATGTTTTA
>CACHLW010000021.1 GCA_902580765.1 uncultured Alphaproteobacteria bacterium
GTTTGCATTAAACTATCATGAGTAACTTTAGCAATTTCCGAATCATAATTTAAATTAAACGAACTAAATGATTTAATTTCAAATCCACTATCAATTAAATATTTGTAAACTTTAACATTAACATCTTTTGGATAAGGAGTAAGAACAGCAATTTTTTTATGGTTTAACAATTTTAGTGCTTTGACAGCTGCTGTAATAGGTGTAGTAATTAAAGCATCAGGTTTAGCCTTGAAAATTTCAGATCTTATTTTTTTTTCACCAATTTCAATAGTACCCGAAGTACATCCATACGCTACAACTTGTATTTTTTCATTGGGTAATATTTGGTTTGTTGTTTCTGTAAGATGATCAGCCATCTTTATGTAATTTTCGTGAGTTAGAGGATTTAAAAAAGGTATCCTATTAAAAAATAGATCAACTGGTAAATTATAGCAAATTTTTCTAAAATCTTGCTCAATAGTAAAATCAGTTGATAGTGTAATTATACCAATTCTAGAAAAGTTTGTATCATGTAAATTGGCTTTAACGTTATTTTGATTAAAATTATCCATTATTGATTTGGAAAATAATCCTCACACTCACCTTCTCTATGAACATCAGTAGTGGCACAATGTAAACTACCACCAAATGCATAAACGTCTCTAAAAGGAACTGGAATAACCTCCAATCCAAAACTTTCCATTTGTTTAATCATTTTTTCTTCCGATGCCTCAACACATATAGTTTTAGGATCAATTATCAAAACGTTCATTGATAACCAGATTGATGAATAACACATAGGTGGTGGACTATTATGAATGGAAGGTGCTGCCTCATGAATTTCCCATTTATTATCATCAAAAATTTTTCTTTGCTCTGATGATATTTTTCTATTCGGATTAATAATTATAACTCCTGGTTTAATAGGAGTAAAACATGCATCAATGTGAGTTGGAATTAAATCGCCTGGTAAATTAATTTGATGAACACGATGATTGGGATAATGTCTTCTTAACCAATCTAAACCACTTAAATTTGATGTAAAATTGTTATGATAAAAAAGATCTTTTCCAAAACGTAAAATTTCTGCTGCATCAAAAAGTGGTTCTTTTTCTGTCAATATCATGTCTCTATTTTCGATTTTTTTATAACGTTCTTCTTCCGTTATACCTTCAGGAAGATAATTAGACTTATAAGATTGATTTGTTAATCTTGGTTTAGGTGCTGATTCCCATCTCATGTTTTTATCTTCTGCATAATATTTTTCAAGTAGTGGTCTATAAGCAAGATATTCAAACCACCTACATCTGTAAGACATCGGCGCCTCTAGCATTTCATTTCCTACAGTAAGAATAACATCTCTTGGAGGCATGCAACCAAACATACCATCATTAGACCAATCGGGTGTCTCGATACTTTGAGAAAAGTCAATAGGTGTTGGTCTATCAACTTTTATATTTAGGGAATTTAATATTTTAACAAAGTTTTCTAATTGTATATTTGCTTTATCAATTGATTCTTTTGAACGTGGTCCATGAGATCCTGCCATACCACTATCTTTACTAATTTTTGGTTCAAGCGCTGGTTCCATTGGAGGTATGTTGGCATTTTCAACTGCTCCAACTATAACATGTTTTAATGGATCCCATTCATTCCAAGAATTAACTATTGTCATTATATTTTCCTTAATTTAAAACTATGCATTATAATTAAAACATATGGAATTAAATAACAAATCGCTCTTTAAACAAAAATGTTTCATAAATGGAGAATGGGTTGGCAGTTCTTCAGGTGAAACTCTTGAAGTAAATAATCCAGCATCTCTTGAAATAATTGGCAACGTCCCAAAATGCTCAGTTTCAGAAACTAAAAAAGCTGTAGATGATGCAAATACTGCTTTCCAAACTTGGAAAGAAACTACTGCTAAAGAAAGATCAGTTATTCTTAAAAAATGGGGGGAGCTGATCACAGAAAATGCAGATGATTTAGCTAAAATAATGACTATTGAGCAAGGTAAACCTCTAGCTGAAGCAAAGGGCGAAATACTAATGGGTGCTTCTTATATTGAGTTCTATGCTGAAGAAGCAAAAAGAGTGTATGGTGATGTAGTTCCTGATCCAAGACCTGGAAAAAGAATTGTAATAATTAAACAGCCTGTTGGTGTCGTGGGAGCGATAACTCCATGGAATTTTCCAAATTCAATGATCACAAGAAAATGTGCAGCTGCTCTAGCTGTTGGTTGTACTACTGTTGTTAAACCAGCAAGCCAAACACCCTATTCAGCATTAGCTGTAGCAGTGCTTGCTAAAGAAGCTGGTTTTCCAGAAGGTGTATTTAATGTAATCACTGGATCGGCAAGTGAGATTGGTAAAGAGCTAACAAGTAACCCAATTGTAAGAAAAATTTCTTTTACAGGATCTACAGAGGTTGGAAAAATACTTTTAGAGCAAAGTGCCTCAACAGTAAAAAAAGTTTCTATGGAACTTGGTGGTCATGCACCCTTTATTGTTTTCGATGATGCAGATATGGATGAAGCTGTTGCAGGCGCACTTCAGAGTAAATTTAGAAATAGTGGTCAAACATGTATTTGTTCAAATAGAATTTTTATCCATGAAAATATTTATGATGAATTCCTAGAAAAATTTACAAATGAAGTCAGTAAAATAACAGTGGGTAATGGACTTGAAGATGGAATTGTATCTGGCCCTTTAATTGATCAATCCTCTTTAGAAAAAGTAATTGATCATGTTCAAGATGCAGTAAATACAGGAGCTAAAATAGCAATTGGTGGAGATGTGCATTCGCTTGGTGGGAATTTCTATCAACCAACTGTTCTCTCAAATGTATCTACAAAAGCAAAAATAACTTTTGAAGAAACATTTGGACCTGTTGCGCCTCTTTATAAATTTTCTAGTGATGATGAGGTAATTAAAATGGCTAATGATACACCATATGGATTAGCTTCATATTTCTATTCAAGAGATATAGGAAGAATTTGGAGAGTTGCTGAAGCACTTGAATATGGGATTGTATCTATCAATAATGGGCTACCAACAATTGCTGAAGTTCCTTTTGGAGGTGTAAAAGAATCAGGGATGGGAAGAGAAGGTTCTCGTTATGGCCTTGATGACTATTTAACTATAAAATATATTTCAATGGGTGGTATTTAAGAAAGCCAAGCAGCTCCTCTTACACCACTTGAATCACCATGAATATTTTTTACAACTTTTGTGTGAAGCGTATCTGTAAAAACATATTTTTTTAGAGCATCATTTATATTTTCGTAAATAAAATCGATGTTTGACATACCTCCACCCAAAACAATCACATCTGGATCAAGAATATTACAAACTAAAGATAAGCCTCTTGCTAAATGATCGACATATTGATTTAGTGCAAAGATACTATCTTTTTCTTTATTATTAAAACCATCTAATATTTGATGTGAATTATAATTTTTATTGCAACGTAAATTATAGACTGATGAAAAGCCTGGTCCAGATATATAGGTCTCTAAGCACCCATCTTTTCCACAATAACATTTTTTAACATATTTTTTTTCATCTTCTGTTCTACTGGGCAAAACTATGTGCCCCCACTCTCCACTTATGCTATTACGACCTCTTATTACTTTTTGGTTGATACTGATACCACCGCCTACACCAGTTCCTATTATGACTCCAAAAACAATTTCAAACCCTTTACCAGCTCCATCTACCGCTTCAGAAAGAGTAAAACAATTAGCATCATTTTCCAAATTCACATTTCTACTTAAAATTTTATCTAAATCTTGCTTAAAAGGTTTGCCATTTAACCATATAGAATTAGCGTTTTTGATTAGAGCTGTATCATTTGATATGGCTCCTGGCATTCCCATACCAACAGATTCTGCTTTGCCGTGTTTATCTTCAAAATGATTTATAATGGATAGTATTCCCTTAATTGTTCCATCATAACTTTTTTCAGTATTAATTCTTTTTCTATCTATTTCTGTTCCATTTGGATCTAAAAGAATACCCTCAGTTTTGGTACCGCCTACATCAATACCGATTTTCATTAATTATTATTTTGTAATAATTTTATGTAAAGTTGGGATCAAAGCAACTGCTAATGCAATTTTAAACAATTCACTTGGAATAAATGGTAAAAGACCAGCGGCTACTGCTTTTTCAAAACCAATAATATAACCAAGATAGATGATGCCAAATGAAAAAATAATAGCAGAACCAATTAATAAAGATACTGTAGTTTTAAAATATGTTTTACTAAAACCTAAATTTGCTAAATAACTTATAACAATAGATGCAAATAACATGCCATAAAGATATCCTGCTGTTGGCCCAACTAAATAAGCAACTCCACCACCGGCTGCAAAAACAGGAAGCCCTATAGCTCCTTGAAAAAGGTAAAATGCAACTGTGGCAAAAGATAATCTTACACTATATGTCATTCCTATTAAGAATATAACAAACGTCTGCATTGTCATTGGCACTGGCCAAAATGGTACTTGAACTTTAGCGGAAATCGCTAGTAAAATTGAACCAAATAACATCAAAGTTATTATAAGAAAATTTGAATTTATATTTTCAAAGTTTTTTAGTTTGTGTATTAAAATTCTATTTTCGTGCATATGTTTTCCTTTAAATACTATAATTAAACTAATTTATATTTTGCTTCAAGCTTATCCCAAAAATCTTTCTCTAATTTTACGTTGTTTAATGCATTAATTTGCTTTAATCCTGTAGGTGAAGTTACGTTTATTTCTGTTAAATAATTTCCAATTATATCAATTCCAACAAAAAACAGATTGTGCTCTTTTAGCTTCGGTCCCAAATTTTCGATGATTTCTTTATCTCTATAAACTAAGTCAGTTTTACTTGCCTTTCCACCAGCATGAAAATTTGCCTTTAAATTACCTTCTTGGGGTATTCTAGCAACTGAACCAAAATATTCACCATCAAAAAAAACGATCCTCCTGTCTCCATGCTCTATCTCATTGATAAATTTTTGAACCATTATAGGCAAGTGTAAATATTCCTCTAATATTTTAGAATTGAAATTACTTTTATCAAATCTATGTATCCCTTCCCCTCCATTACCATAAAGAGGTTTGGTTATGATATCTTCTTCTTTATCTAAAAATTCTTCAATAATTTTTAAATCTTTTGTTACTAATGTAGGTGGCATAAATTCTTTAAAATTAAATGTAAATAATTTTTCAGTAGAATTTCTAACTGCTGTTGGATCATTCACAACAATTGTTGAAGATGGAAGTAAGTCCAAAAGATAAGTCGATGTGATATAATTCATATCAAAAGGAGGATCTTGTCTTAAAAAGACAAATTGAAAATCTTCTAATTTGGCAATTATTTTATTAGATTTAAAATTGAAATAATTTTTTTCATCTAGCAATAACTCTAAATAATATCCAGATGCTTGAATAGTATTCTCTTTTATGAATAAATCTTTTGGATTGTAATAAAAAATATCATAATCTCTTTCTTGGGCTTCATAACCTATTAAAAAAGATGTATCGAATTCATAATCAATTTTTTCAATATCATCCATTTGAATTGCTATATTTTTTTTCATTAGAATATTTCTTCCTCATATATTTTTTTAATATTTTTTTTCCATTCGCCATTATATTTGCTAATTAATAAATCAGCCGGTGAATGGCCATTTGATAGATTTTGTTCTAAATCTTTAAGATAAAATGTTTCATTATATTTTTCATTTTTGACTAGAATATTTCTTTTTTCTAAACCTGATTTTGAAATTTCAAATATTTTTTGTGCAATATCTAACAAAATGCCATTTTTGAATTTGGTTTGCAGACCTTCTTTTGGCACTAAACTATTAATCAAATTTCTATCTTTTTGAGTCCAGCCCTCTACTATTTCATTTGTTTTATCAATAGATTCATCGTTATATAAAATACCAATCCAAAAAGCAGGTTGGGAACATATTAAATCCCATGAACATGCATCCATGGAACGAATTTCTAAGAATTGCTTTAATCTAACTTGAGGAAATAAAGTTGATAAATGGTTTATCCAATCTTCAATATTGGTTTCAATGTGCAAATCTTTAGAGATATTATTATTCATAAAATCTCTAAAAGTATAATCGGTCATATCTATATATTTATGATTTCTAATTACAAAATACATTGGCACATCAAGAGCATACTCAGCATATTTTTCAAAATTAAAATCTTTATCAAAAACAAATGGTAATAAACCTGTTCTATCTTTATCTGTGTGATGCCAAAAATGAGATCTTAAACTCTTATATTTAGAGACTTCTTTTTGATCAAATGGTGAGTTAGCAAATATTGCAGTTGCAATTCCTTCAAGATTTAACATTAATCTATACTTAGCAATCATATCTTCTTCAGAATGATAATCCAAATTTACTTGGTTTGTACATGTACGTTTCATCATATGATGTCCCAGAGTACCTACTTTGGGCATGTATTTTTTCATTATGTAGTATCTTTGTTTTGGCATCCAAGGTAATTCGTCTATAGATAAGCTGGGTTCCACACCTAAGCCCAATAATATAAAATTAAATTCTTCACCAATTTCTTTTAACTCTTTTAAATGTCTATTTGTTTCCGTGCAGGTTTGATGAATATTTTTTAATTGAGCTCCAGATAATTCAATCTGACCACCTGGTTCTAAAGTTATACTTTCACCAAATCTTTCTAGAGCAATTATTGTAGTATTTTTATCATCATACTTTGGTTTCCATCCCTTGTTTACAAATTTTAAAAGAATATCTTTTATGCCGTTTGACTCTTCATAAGATAATTGGTGTAAACTATCTTTTTTTAGAACAAATTTCTCGTGTTCTACACCTATGCGCAAATCATTTTTATCTTTAATTCCTTTATAAAAGTAATCTATTAGGTCGTTTTTTTTTAGCATTTCTTTTTTTTTAAATAGACCAAATTATAGTAAAAACAAAGTTGCTAATCCAAGAAAAGATAGAAAACCAAATACATCTGTTATTGTAGTTAAAATTACTGCAGATGCTAAAGCGGGATCAATTTTTAGCTTATCTAGTACTAGTGGAATTACAATTCCCGAAAAACCGGCAATAAGTAAGTTTAGTATCATGGCAAGACCTATTATTAACCCCAACATCAAATTATCAAACCAATAAATAGAAATTAAAGATATTATGATTGCGAATATAATACCATTTATACCACCAATTAGAGTTTCTTTAGTTATTATTTTTATCGCATTACTAGTTGTTAATTCTTTCACTGCAATAGCTCGCACTGCAACTGTTAAAGTTTGAGTTCCAGCATTAGCACCCATTGAAGCTACTATTGGCATTAAGATAGCCAAGGCTACTACTTTTTCTATCGCAGCTTCAAATAGACCAATCACTATAGAAGCTACTACCGCTGTCATTAAATTTACAATTAACCATGAAATTCTTGATTTTGTAGTATTAATAACTGATTCATATAAATCTGTATGATCTACACCTCCAAGCTTTAAAATATCTTCCTCTCTTTCTTCTTCTATAACCTCTACAACATCATCAACTGTAATCGATCCAATAATTTTTTTTTGATTATTAATAACCGGTGCACTGACTAATCCATATTTATTAAATAATAAAGCTACATCCTCTTGATCTGTATTTACATCTATTAATCTTAAATCTTTATTTGTTATTGAATTTAATTCTATTTCTCTTTTAGAACCCATTAATCTTCCCAACGGAACTACTCCTTTTGCTTCTTTATTATTATTGATTAAGTAAATATCATAAAAATCTTCAGGTAAATTTCCTTTATTGTTTCTTAAATAATCAATTGCTTGACCAACATTCCATGATTGATTAACTGCAACAAATTGTCTTTGCATTAATCTTCCGGCAGAATCCTCAGGGTACTTTAATCCTTCTTCAACTAATGTACGCTCTTCTTTATCTAAATTTTCTAAGAATATTGTCTGATCTTTTTCTTCTAAATCTTCAGCTAAGTCGACAGCATCATCAGTATCCAAACTTTTAGCATTATTAGCTAATTGTTTTATATCCAAAGTTTCTATAATTTCTTCTCTAACACTATCATTTAAATAAGTTAAAATTTCAGGATCAAAATTCTTATCAATTATATTCAAAAGACTTAATCTTAAAACTGGATCTAAATTTTGAAGAATATCTGCAATATCAGCGTTATGAATATCTTTTAAATAAGATAAAACTTTATCATATTTATAATTTTCTAAAAAATTAGTTACTAATTCAACAGATTTACTTGAAGAATCCTGATCTTTTTTAATAATAATTTCATCCATATAATTGGTGCGGCTGAGAAGACTTGAACTTCCACAGGATAAATCCCACAGCGACCTCAACGCTGCGCGTATACCAATTCCGCCACAGCCGCCTATATAGAAGATTAAATATCAGATAGAATATTAACAAGCAATAAAGTAAAATAAACAAGATGGAAAAGATTGAAATTAAAATATCTAGGGATGAAATAAATTACGATGAGGCAATCCAATTTATGGAATCAAAAGTAGAAAATATAAATAACAATCTATGTAAAGAATTATTATGGTTTTTAACTCATAATCATATTTTTACTCAAGGAACTAGTGCTAAAAATAATGAGGTATTAAACTCGAGTATTATTGATGTAATTAAAACAAATCGTGGAGGCAAAACAACATACCACGGTCCAGGTCAAAGAATTGTTTATTTTATGTTAAATTTAAATAATAAAAAAAAAGATATACGAAAGTTCATTTCTATTATTGAAGATTCACTAATTACCTTTTTACAAAATTACCATATTGAAGCTAAAGCATTCAAAGATAGAGTTGGCATTTGGGTAATTAAAAATAATAAAATTACTTTTGATAAAGAAAAAAAAATTGGCGCTATTGGTCTTAGAGTAAAAAAATGGATTACTTATCACGGAATGAGTTTTAATATTAATCCTGATCTTAAATATTACGATTATATTCACTCATGTGGTTTAAAAGAATATAAGAATACTTCTATGGAAGAATTAGGTATAAAATTAGATCAAAATGAATTTGACGAAAGTTTTAAAGATATATTTATAAACAAACTAAAAGGTATCTAAGTTTTTATAAATATTTTTGTTTATTTTTAATTTATTTTTTTTTAAAAATGTTAAAAAATGATCGGGCAAATCTGCCGCAAAATTAAAATCTTCATTTTCTATTCTAAAGTTCAAACTATAAGCATGAAGTTTTAATTTTTCGTTTTTAAATTTTGAAAAACTATTATATTTGTTATCTCCTATAATTGGACATCCAAGATTTTTTGAAACAATTCTTAATTGATGAGTTTTTCCAGTTTTGGGACTATACAAAATTTGTGATAAACTATTTTTTTTATAAATAAGTTTGTAATTAGTTAGAGTATTCTCAAGTTTTTGTTTTTTATTTCTTACTTGTAAATTTACCTGAGAAATATTATTTCTAGGAATTCCTTCACATAAAGCTATGTAAAATTTATTTATTTTTTTTTGTTTAAAAAGCAATGACAAATATTTTGCATAATTTAAATTTTTAGCAATTAAAAGCAATCCTGTAGTATCTTTATCAAGTCTGTGAACAAGCCTGTAATTTGAATTAATATTTTTTATAATATGATCTATAGAAATATTTATTTTACTTCCACCCTGTGTAGCTATTTCGGCCCATTTATTTAG
>CACHLW010000022.1 GCA_902580765.1 uncultured Alphaproteobacteria bacterium
TTTTATACCCTTTTTCCTTTTAAAAAATAAAGTAAGCAGAGCCTGTCTTACATTTCATAAAATAGAAGAAAAGATAGATAACGGAAAAATTATTAACAAAAAATATTTTATTATTAAGAAAAATGATAATATTTATTCAATATATAAAAAAATTTTTGTTTCACCTGAGGCAGTATCATTTATTATTGATTGTATAAAAAATTCAAATAAATTGAGTTTTAAAGATGAGTCTATAATTGTAAATAGGTATTATACTTATCCAAAGTTAAAAGATATTATCTTATTTCGTCTTGGTTTTTAAAATTAAATTTTGTTAAACAGATTAATAATCCTAATGCAAAAAAAACTTCAATTCCATACCAATTTTTGAGTAAACTACCAGTAGACATTATAGGCCAAAAAAGTGTACAGAAAATTAATAAACTAAATTTATTATACGGATTACTGATATTCTTAACTATTCTTATAAAAATAAATATTAACATTACTATAAAAGATAAGAGCCCAATAATCCCTGTCTCACTCAAGAATTGGATATATATATTGTGTGGGTGTGCACTACAGTTTCCATAATTTATTTTTATTGAACTGTACTTAATGTTGGCTAAACACATACTTTCGTAATTATTCAGACCTACGCCTGTAATTTTATTATCTATCCACATTTTTAAAGCATCTGAATAAATACCAAAATATACTGATTGATCAAAGTTATTTATTACTTGTGAAAATTTTGGGTTTGTTTTTATTATTTTTGAACATGTCTTATCTTTATCAAAATAACATGGTCCAAACTTTTCAATTAATAAACCATGATGAAAGGGAGTAGAACTGATTACATTATAATCATAATTCATCTTATGGTAAGTGTTTGTTAAAAAAATAAAAATACCTGATAAAATAATTGAAATAATAAAAATCTTTCTTTTTTTATTAATAAATAAAATCAACAATATCATACCTAACATTGTTGTCGCAAAAGCCATTGCTTCACCACTTAACCAAACAATAAATATAGATAAACTTATATACAAAATAAGAGTAATATTTAAAAAATACGTCTTATTATTTAATAATACAAAATACAAAATTGGAAAGAAAATATATCTTGATATATGTGATCCTGGTATATCATCATCAAAAGGCCCGGTAAGTCTTCCATAATGAGTCGACGTAAAACCAAAAATGTCTGGTCCAAATCCTTTTAAAGAATCATAATTTATAAATTGATATAAGCAATCTAAAATCACAAATACTAAAGTAAAAAAAATTATAATTAGTAATGTATTTAAGTCTTTTTTTGAAATAATAAGCCAATAAGCAATTGCAATACAAAATAAAATATATCTTATAAAAATTAATGACTCTGTTATAGATATTATGAAGTTATATGAAAAAAAACTTATAAAAATTATTGATAACCAAAAAAAAAGTGCAGCAATTACCCATTTACTTTTAATCCAATTAAAGTTTTTCTGAATAATTGAGGATAACAAAAAAAATAAGCAAATAAAAGTAATTGATATATCTGGAATAGCAGGACCAGTAAGCAATGTTACTGGTAATAAATATAATAAAACAATTGATATTTTTCTTAAATCAATTTTAATATAGTTTAACATAAAATATTTAATAATTTATAAAACATAGATGAGCAAATTACAAAAATTAATACTTGTAGATGGTTCAGCTTACATATTTAGAGCATACTATGGTTTACCTCCAATGAATAGACCAGATGGTACACCAATCAATGCTGTTTTTGGTTTTACCAATATGCTAGTCAAACTTATAGAAGATTATAGCAATGATAAAATGATTGTTATATTTGATGCAGCAAGAGAAAATTTTAGAAATGAAATTTATCCAGAATATAAAGCTAATAGGGGAGATGCACCTGATGATTTAATACCACAGTTTCCTTTAATCAGAGAGTGTGTAAAAAGTTTCAATATTCCTCAATTAGAAATAGAGGGATTTGAAGCTGATGATCTAATTGCTACTTATGTAAACTTAGCAGAAAAAGATAAAATTGAGACCATCATAGTTTCCTCAGATAAAGATTTAATGCAGCTTGTTAGCAAAAATGTAACAATGCTTGATCCAATGAAAAATAAAAAAATTGAAATTAAAGATGTTGAGGAAAAATTTGGAGTGCAACCAGATAAAGTTATTTTTATTCAAGCTCTAACTGGAGACAAAGTAGATAACATTCCAGGCGCTCCTGGTATTGGCCCTAAAACAGCATCTCAATTAATAAATGAATTTAATGATATTGATGGATTAATGAAAAATCTAAGTAAAATTAAACAAGAAAAAAGAAGAAATATTTTAACTGAAGCAGAAAATGATATTAGATTAAGTTTAGAACTTGTAACATTAAAAAATGATGTGCAAATACCTAAAGCTATTAACAAAATAAGAACTTATAATGAATTAAAAAATGAAAATAACAATATCTTTGAGTTTCTTAAAGAGCAAGGTTTTAGATCAACATCTGAAAGATTAAAATCCAATTCTTTTATATCTAGTGATAATGATAACATTATTCAAAAAAAAGAAATAGAACCTAAGTACCTATTGATAAATTCAAAGAAAAATTTTGAAAAGATTTTAAGTGAAATTGAAAAAAAAGGTGTATGCGCTATTGATACTGAAACTAACTCCCTTAATATAGAAAAAGCTAAATTAGTTGGTATATCAATATGTTATAATGAAAACATTTCTTGTTACATTCCAATAAACCATACGACTTTAGATGGGTCAAAAAGAATTGATAATCAGTTAGAGGAAAATTATGTAATTAATCATATTAATAAAATTTGTAACAATGAATCAATCTTAAAAATTGGTCAAAACATTAAATATGATATTAGAATTTTAAATAAGTATGGAGTAACGTTTAATTCAATTGCTGATACAATGCTAATTTCCTACTCAATTGATAATGGAATTTATAAGCATAATTTAGATGATCTTTCATTTAATCATTTAAATCATACAACAATTAAATATAAAGAAGTTGTTGGTACAGGAAAAAATGAAATTACTTTTGATAAAGTGACTATCGACAACGCAATTAATTATGCTGCCGAAGATTCTCTATTAACATTCAGGCTTTTTCAAAATCTTTATCCTCGTTTAATAAAAGAAAAAGCTAATTTTGTTTATCAAAAAATCGATTTGCCTCTTGTTGAGGTATTATCTTCAATTGAAGCAAATGGCATAGAGGTAAATAAAAAGTTTTTAACAAGCCTAAGTAATGAATTTGAAAATGAAAGCAAAAAACTTGAAAAGAATATTTATGAACTTTCAAAAGAAGAGTTCAATATTGGCTCACCTAAACAATTAGGAGAGATATTATTCAGTAATCTTAAAATACCTGGTGGTAAAAAAACAAAGTCTGGCACATATTCTACTGATTCTTCAACTTTAAATAATTTAGCTTCAGATGGATTTGAAATTGCACAACTTGTTCTTGATTGGAGGGAATTAACAAAACTTAAATCAACTTATACAGATGCTTTATTTAGATTAACAGATGGCAAAAGTAGGGTTCATACATCATTTGGTTTAGCTAACACTTTAACAGGTCGATTAAGTTCTACAGATCCAAATCTTCAAAATATCCCAATTAGAACTGAAAATGGAAAAAAAATAAGAACAGCTTTTGTTAGTGGAAAAGGTAAAAAATTAGTCAGTTTTGATTATTCTCAAATAGAGCTTAGATTAGCTGCAGAAATTTCTAGTGATAAAAATTTTATTAAAGCTTTTAAAAACAATGAAGATATTCACGCATCAACTGCTAAGGAAATATTTAATTTAAAAGATACTCAAATAAACAATGATTATAGAAGAAAAGCAAAAGCAATTAATTTTGGAATTCTGTATGGAATTAGCCCATATGGTTTAGCTAAACAACTTGATATTTCCAATACTGAAGCAAAAGATTATATAAATGAGTATTTTATTAAATATCCAAAAATTAAAAAATATATGGACTATCAAATTGATTTTGCAAAAACAAATCAATACGTTGAAACAATTTTTAAAAGAAAAATTAATATTAATGGAATTGCTGATAAGAATTTTGCTGTTAGAGGTTTTGCAGAAAGACAAGCCATTAATGCACCAATTCAAGGTAGTGCAGCAGACATTATTAAGTTAGCAATGATTGAAATTCATAAAGAAATAAAACTTAAAAATATTGAAGCTGAAATGCTTTTACAAGTACATGATGAACTAATTTTTGAAGTCGAAAGTAAAAAATATGACAATTTAGTAAGTAATGTAAAAATGATTATGGAGTCAGTACATTTAAAATATAAAGATTTTTCAGTTCCACTTACTGTTGATTATGGTGCTGGTGATCATTGGGGGCAGGCACATTAGACTATATTTTATGGAAACTAAAAAAAAAATTAAAAAACGAAATCCCTATGCTCAAGATTTAAAACTGCCTAAGTATCAACAAAGAATTGTTAGAAGTAAAAAAGCTTACACAAGAAAAGGAAAAAAAAAGGTTATTTAGAATTCTTCATCGAAGGTATTCATTTCAAACCATTTTTCAAGTTCATGATAGCCTCCAATTTTCTCACCATTTAAAATTATTTGAGGAAAAGTTTTAGCGTTTGGAAACTTTTCAAAAAAATCTTCTCTCGTATAATCTGTATCAAGCATATAAATCTTTGGATTATACTTAGCTAACCGCAGTTTAGCTCTATCACAGTAACCACAATTAGTTTTAGAATATATCTCTGCTTCCATCAAAATGCTTCATCAAAACTTAAAGCTCTATCTGTGGGTCTTTGATACTCAGATACTCTTTTTTCAAAAAAGTTTGTAACGTTTTGAACATCTAAAGCTCTCATAAAATCAAAAGGATTCTCTGTCTTAAAGACTCTGTCAAATTCAAATAAATCTGCAATTCTATCAGCGACTGCTTCAATATATTGACACATTAAGTCTTGATTCATACCAATTAAATCAACTGGTAAAGCATCTCTAACAAATTCTTTTTCGAATGCTACTGCTTCTCTAACAATTTCTTCAAATTGTGATTGAGGTACGTCTGAAGGAATTAAAGATAAATCACTAATATCTGCATCGGTTAATGTTTTATTGTTAAACTTGTCTCTTAAAGTCCTAAACATTAATGATGAGAAGCTAAAGTGCATTCCTTCATCTCTTGCTATCCAATCGTTAGATAATGCTAAACCAGGTAATAAACCTCTTTTTCTAAAATAATATATGGCGCAGAAAGAGCCTGCAAAAAACAAACCTTCAACTAATCCAAAACCTATTAATCTAGTTAGGAGATTTTGACTGCCGTTAAGCCATTTTGATACCCATTGTGCTTTATGGTTAATACATGGTACATTTTGAATTGCATCAAAAAGCATATCTTTTTCTTTCGCATCTTTTACATAAGCTTCTATTTGAAGACCGTACATTTCTGCATGAATAGATTCATTTAACATCTGCATTGATATAAAGCATCTTGCTTCAGGTATTAGTATTTCTTTGTAGAACCTACTTGCTAAGTTTTCATTAATCATTGCCTCAGAATTAGCAAAATAAGCCAGCACATGTTTTATAAAGTGCTTTTCACCATCGTTTAAGGTTTCAAGATCTCTTAAGTCATCTTGTAATGATACTTCCTCTGTTGTCCAAAAGGCTTGAATATGTTGTTTATATCTATCCCAAATTTCTTGGTTTTTTATTGGAAATATTGATTTAACGCCTTTTGATATCATTTTATTACTCCTTCTTTATGCACTGCAAGTTTCGCAATCTTCTGGTTCATTATTTTGATTGATAGTAGTATTTATATAAGCATCTTTAGCTGCTTTTTCTGATGAAACTGTAACTTTTACAGCATCAACTGCTGATCTACTTCTTAGATAATACATTCCTGTTTTGAGACCTTTTTTCCATGCATACATGTGCATTGAATTAACTTTTCCAAAAGTAGGTGTTGAAAGCCAAAGATTCATTGATTGAGTTTGATCAATAAATGGCGCTCTATCCGCTGACATATCAATTACCGTTTTTTGTGATACTTCCCAAACTGTTTTATAAACTTCTTTTAGTTCACTTGGAATTTCATTAATGTTTTCAACCGATCCATTTTCTAAGATTATTTTGTCTCTCATTTCTTTATTCCACAATCCTCTTTGAGAAAGTTCATTCACTAAATATCTATTAACTAGTAGGAACTCACCCGAGAGTGTTTGTCTTTTATATATATTAGAGGTTTGTATTTGGAACGTTTCAGTATTACCTAATATAATACCTGTTGACGCAGTTGGCATGCAAGCTGTGGTTAAAGAATTTCTTACTCCGTGCTCTTTAATTTTAGTTCTTAGTGAATCCCAATCCCACTTTGAAGAAGGATTAACATTCCATAGATCAAATTGAAACTTACCTTCCGAAATTGGTGAATTTTTAAATGTTTCGTAGGCTCCTTTTTCTTTTGCTAACTCGCATGAAGCTTCTAAAGCTCCAAAGTAAATTGTTTCAAAAATTAATTTATTTATTTCTTTGGCCTCTTCAGATTCATAAGCTATTCCTAACTTAAAATAGACATCTGCAAGTCCCTGTATCCCTAAACCTATAGGCCTATGTTTATTATTTGACCTTTCTGTTTTATCAGTTGGATAAAAATTAATATCAATTACTTCATCTAAGTTTTTTGTAGCTAATTTTGCAGTTTCGTAAAGAGCATCATAGTCATATATTAATTTTTTATCTGATTTTTTAACAAATTTTGGCAGAGCTATGGAAGCTAAATTACATACAGATGTCTCATTCTTATCAGAGTATTCAACTATTTCTGCACAAAGGTTTGAAGATTTAATGACTCCAATATTTTTTTGATTAGACTTATTATTGATAGAGTCTTTATAAAGCATATAGGGCTGTCCTGTTTCTATCTGTGCTTCTATAATTTTAGACATTAGATCTCTTGCTTTAATTTTTTCTAAATGCTTCTTTTCGTTTTCATATTTAGTGTAAAGTTTTTCAAACTCATCACCATACACATCTGAAAGACCTGGACATTCGTGTTCACTCATAAGTGTCCATTCTTCATCGTTTTCTACTCTTTTCATGAATAAATCTGGTATCCATAAAGCGTAGAACAAATCTCTAGCTCTAAATTCTTCAGCACCTGTATTTTTCCTTAGTTCTAGAAACTTCTCAATGTCGGCATGCCAAGGTTCTAAGTAAACGGCAAAAGAGCCTTTTCTTTTACCCCCACCTTGATCAACTGATTTAGCAGTCTCATTAAAAATTTTCAAAAATGGAATAAGGCCATTAGATTTGCCATTTGTAGATTTTATTCTACTTCCACTACCTCTGATATTGTGGGCATGCATTCCAATGCCACCAGCGGTTTTAGATATTAGAGCACAATCTTTTATAGTATTAAAAATACCTTCTATGGAATCATCCTCCATACCTATTAAAAAGCACGAAGATAATTGCTGCATTTTTAATCCACTATTAAACAATGTTGGAGTAGCATGTGTATACATACCAGTCGATAAACTTTTATAAGTTTCTTTTATTTTATCTAAATTAAATTCATTACCGGTAACTGTTAAAGTTACTCTCATCCAAAGGTCCTGAGGTCTTTCAATTGTTTTATTATCAAACTTTAATAAATATGCTCTTATTAGTGTTGTGAGAGCAAAATAATCAAAAGTATAATCTTTGTCATAGTCAATTACAGACTCTATTAAATCTGCATTCTCGATTACCTTTTTATAATAATCTTCTCTTAATAAACCATCATCGTATAAATTTTTTGTTGCAATTATGAAACCTGGAGTTTCTTTATGTAATGAGTTAACTTTTATTCTTGCGGCAAGATAAGAATAATCAGGATGTTCAACTGTTAAAGCGGCAGCAGTTTCAGCAAGATAAGTATCAATTTCAACAGAACTAATATCACTGTATAGCCCTGGAACAGCTTTTTGAACAACAACAATTGGATCAATATTTAAACCAGTAGATAGAACAGAGACTCTATTGGTTATTTTATCGAGTGAAATTGGCTCTTTACTTCCATCTCTTTTAGTTACCATCATTGAAGAAGCTTTTTCTCCAACTTGTTCTTTTAGTTTTTTAGTATGATATCTTGAAGCCGCTCTTTGTTCTCTATATAAAACATATGCTCTAGCAACTTTATGATGCTCATCCCTCATAAGTGCTAACTCCACTTGATCTTGTATATCCTCAATGTGAATCATGTCCCCGTCTGCAATTCTTCTAGTTAGAGCTGAGACAACTTTATGTGTTAAAGCTTCAACAGTTTTATGAATTCCATCTTGTTGTTCTTTTTCCTTATTTTTATCATTTCTAATTTTTGTTTGTGCTAAGAATGCTTTTTTTATAGCATTTGAAATTTTATCTGATTTGAAAGGAGTAATAGCTCCATCACGACGCACAACACTTAATGTTAAAATATTTACACTTTTTTCTTCTGAAATTTTTGCTGATACCTGTAGATTGTCTGCCATTTAAATTCTATCCATTTTTAAAAAATTATTGTCGAAAAACACAATATGTAGTGCCGCCGAAAAGGGACAATACAACATTTGCTCAATATCGCAATAAGAACAAAATAAGAACATAAATATTTTTTTTATCATGTCAATCCCTTACTTAATTCATATTTTTAGGAGGCAAACAAGTTATTGAAATATTTACATTTACTTATCAACTTAAGTCACATTTTGTTAACTGAGTCATTTTTTCTTTGAACTTAAATCTGCCATAAATTATTAATAAAAAGCAGTATGCCGAAGATAGCATTAGTTGACGACGAGCAGTCGATTCTCACATCAGTATCTCTTTCTTTGCAAAGCGAAGGCTTTATAGTAGATACATTTCTTAATGGAGTTGAAGCCTTAAAGGCTCTCGAAAGCCAATCTTATGATTTGGGATTGTTTGATATTAAGATGCCTAAAATGGATGGAAATGAACTTCTTTCAAAAGTACGTTCGAGCAAGATTGAAAATCTAAAAGATCTTCCAATTATCTTTTTAACATCAAAAGATCATGAACAAGATGAGATAATTGGGTTAAGAATGGGAGCGTCAGATTATATAAAAAAACCTTTTTCACAAAAATTATTAAATGAGCGAATAAGAACAGTGCTAAGAATTCATAACAATAGAAATGAAGAACAAAAGGATAATAATTTTAAAAAACAAAATTTTATAAAAGGTGATTTAATACTAGATGAAGATAAACAATTATGTTTTTGGAAAGGTATAGAAATTGAACTTACGGTTGCAGAGTTTAATTTAATTAAATCTCTTGCTCAGTATCCTGGAGTAGTAAAGGATAGAAATCAATTAATGGACGCTATGTATGGTGATTCTATATACGTTGATGATAGGACTATTGATAGCCATATAAAGAGATTAAGAAAAAAATTCAGATCTTATGATAATTCTTTTGATCAAATAAGAACAAGATATGGTTCTGGATATTCTTGGCGTGATTAAAAAATTATTTAGCTTATC
>CACHLW010000023.1 GCA_902580765.1 uncultured Alphaproteobacteria bacterium
TTTATTACATGGCCAAGCAATCAAACAATATTGGTGTTCATGCCATTCAGGAATTAGTTTCATAAAATTTAAAAATATGTATAATTATTTCATGTCTAAAGATGAAGTAAAATTCACTGAAATGAAACATGGTGATAAAGAAGATTATGAACTTCTAGCTAATTTTGAAGATAAATTTATTGAAGGTACAGCTGATAGAATAGTTAGAGTGCTAGAAAGTTTAGACAATTCTTTAGGTGGCTATAAAGTATCTAGATTAGAGCACTCTCTTCAAACTGCATCAAGAGCGTTACGTGAACAAGCTTCTGAAGAAATGGTGGTAGCTTCCTTATTGCATGATATAGGTGATGAAATTGCACCTCTTAATCATTCTGAACTTGCCGCTGCAGTATTAAAACCTTTTGTTACTGAAAAAACAAGATGGATTGTAGAACAACACGGTTTGTTTCAAGCCTACTACTATAATCATTATTATGGAAAAGATAGAAATCTAAGAGATAAATTCAAAGGTCATGAATTCTTTAAAGACACTATAGATTTTTGTGAAAGATGGGATCAAGCATCATTTGATCCAAATTATGATACAATTCCTCTAAAAGAATTTGTTCCAATGGTTCAAAGAATATTTAATAGAACACCTTATAGAAATTTATAATTATTTTTTTAACTTGTTGATTAGAGTAAGGTTACCTGGATCAAAGTTATTTTTATTTTCTTGAATAAATTTATCTATATCTTTTTGCTTTTCTAATTCTAATTCAGAAACTTTTCTAATATTTAAATCAACATATAAAGAACAAACCTCTGTTGTTGCTGCTCTGTAACCTTCAAGCTTATGTGTCATTTCTAATTTATAAATTAATCTTTTTTTATCCCTATCAAGAAATAACAAATTAATATCTACTTCATCACCCTCTTTCACTTCTTTGTCATAAGTTGTGTGTGACTCTACGGCAAAAGTAGTTTTCTTCTCTGTTTTTGCAGAAGTTTCACCCATATTAAATTTTTGTAAAAGAACTTCCCATCCAGCATCAAAAAGATGAATATAAAATGCCAAATTCATATGACCATTGTAATCGGTCCATTCTTTTTTTACTCTTCCTGAATTTAAATATATCTTCATTGTTTTTCTTTATTAATTCAAAAAATATAGTAGTTTAAAATAATGAATAATGAAGTAATAATTTCGTGTGCTGTAACAGGATCTGGTGATACAGCAGGTAAACATCCTGAATTACCTATAACACCAAAACAAATTGCTGATGCTTCAATTGAAGCTGCCAAAGCGGGTGCGGCAATAGCTCATGTACATGTAAGGGAACCTGATGGCAAACCTTCTAGAAATTTAAGTTATTATAAAGAAGTAGCAGATAGAATTCGCTCTTCTGAAACTGATGTAGTTTTAAATTTTACTACAGGTATGGGTGGTGATTTTGAAGTTGGGACTGGGAAAGATCCTTTAAATCCGGTGGGAGCAAATACAGATATGATCGATGCATTAAGCAGATTAGAACATGTTGAAGAGTTATTACCTGAAATTTGTACTTTAGATTGCGGATCACTAAATTTTGGTGACTCAAACATGACATTTATTCATACACCGATACAACTAAGAACTGCAGCAAAAAAAATGCAGGAGCTTGGAGTGAAACCAGAAATGGAAGCTTTTGAAATGGGTCATTTATGGTTTGCTAACCAACTCTATAAAGAAGGTTTAATTGATGGCCCTCCTTTTTATCAAATATGCCTTGGCATACCTTGGGGATCACCTGCAACAACGAGCGCAATGAAAGCTATGGCTGAAATGGTACCTTCTGAAGGTATTTGGTCTGGATTTGGAATAGGAAGATCGCAAATGCCTATGGCTGCACAGGCAGTTATTTTGGGAGGAAATGTTCGTGTAGGACTGGAAGACAATCTTTATTTAAAAAAAGGAGTATTTGCATCAAATGCACAGTTGGTTGAAAAGGCCAGATGTATTGTTGAAGATATGGGGGCATCTATTTTATCCCCGCAACAGACAAGAGAGAAATTAAAACTAAAAAAACATTTTTAATTTGAAAAATATTGCTGTCATTGGAACTGGTGTAATTGGTACCGGCTGGATACTTAGATTTCTAGCTAATGGTATAAAAGTCAAAGCATTTGATAAAAATTCTCAGCAATTAAATTTTCTAAAAGATGAAATAACAAGAACAAATTTAATTATAAAAAAATTATATAATACCAAAATCAATTTCAAAAATTTGGAGATCGTAGACAATATTGAGGAAGCAGTGAAAAATGCAGATTTAATTCAGGAAAATGTACCTGAACGACTTAATTTAAAAAAAGATGTTATAAAAAATATAAGTAAATATTCACCCTCAAATGCAATAATTGCTTCAAGTTCATCTGGTTTACTTCCATCAGATTTACAATCAAAATGTATTAATCCAAAAAGATTAATCATAGCTCATCCCTTTAACCCTGTATATATTCTCCCCTTGGTTGAGATTGTAAAAGGTAAAAAAACTACAAATTTATATCTTAATAAAGCAAAAAAATTTTATCAAAAAATTAAAATGAAAACATTATTGGTAGAAAAAGAATTACCAGGCTTTTTATCTGATAGATTGCAAGAAGCTTTGTGGAGAGAGGGGTTACATATTGTAAATGATGGATATGCTTCAACAAAAGATTTAGATGAAGCAATAACTTATGGTCCTGGTATGAGATGGGCTCTAATGGGAACTTTTTTGACATTTCACTTAGCAGGAGGAGAAATGGGTATGAAACACATGCTAGATCAGTTTGGACCAGCATTGAAACTTCCATGGACTAAACTCAAATCTCCAAAACTAACAAAAACACTTAAAGAAAAAATCATTAAAGGCACAAAAAAACAATCAAAGAATCATTCTATAAAAGATTTAAGTAATATAAGAGATAATTTCTTAATAGGTTTGCTAGAATTAAAGAAAAAATATAAATTATAATTATGACAATAATTTCAAAATATGTAGCTTTAAAAAATTATATACCAACTGGATTACCTAAAGAAGAAGATTTTGAAATTAAATCTAAAACTTTAGAATTAGATGAAACAAATAATATTCATGTTCTTAATTCATGGATATCAGTTGATCCGTATATGAGAGCAAGGATGACAGAACGTAAAAATTATAAACCACCCTTTTTATTAGGCGAGGAAATGGAAGGTTATGCAATTGGGTCAGTCCAAAAATCAAAAGATTCACAATTTAAAGAAGGAGATGTTGTTTTCAGTAATTTTGGAATGAGAGATAACTTCGTTTGCAAAGGCGGTGATTTAAAAAAAATAAAAAATTCCAATCTTCCATTACAAACTTATCTAGGACCTTTGGGAATGACAGGGCAAACTGCATATATTGGTCTTTTTAATCATGGGAATATACAAAAGGGACAAAGTATTCTTGTATCTTCAGCAGGTGGAAGTGTTGGATCAACAGTTTGTCAAATTGCAAAAAATTTAGGATGCAAAGTATATGCTAGTACTGGATCAGATGAAAAAGTTGATTGGTTAAAAAATGAATTAAATGTTGATGTAGCATTTAATTATAAAAAAATTGATAACCTTGTTCTTCACTTAAAAGAAGTTTGTCCTGAAGGATTTGACTTATACTTTGATAATGTTGGAGGTGATTTTTTAGAGTCTGCAATTTTTCGAATGAAAAATTTTGGAAGAATTATTATTTGCGGAAGGATTTCTCAAATGAATTCAACTTCTGCTCCTTCTGGATTAAAAAATATGGCGCACGTATTAGTAAAAAGATTAACTATAAAAGGTTTTTTAATTTTTGATCATGAAAATGATAATGAGCCTTTTGAAACTGATATGCGAAATTGGCTGTCTGAAGGTAAAATAAAGTTTAAAGAAACAATTTATGAAAATATAGAAAATGCTCCTAAAGCATTTATAGATTTACTTAATGGAAAAAATTTAGGTAAAATGTTAGTCAAAATTTAACTAAATTGTAACGTAGGGCGACGTCCCTCGATATTTTATATCTAATTTAAGTTCTTTATCAATTGGAGGAAAAGCTCTTTGCTGACATTCCACTCTAGGGCATATCCTACACGAAACTCCAATTGGCATTTGTAATTTTTTATTATTTAGATCAATTCCTTCAGAATAAATTAGATCTTTAGCATATTTCATATCACAACCTAAACCAATCGAAACAAAACTTTTAGGCATTCCATGTTTTTCAATTCCTTTCTCGAAAGCTCTTGCGATACAAAAATATACTCTTCCGTCGGGCATTTTAGATATTTGAGGATGAATTTTTCCAGGATTTAAAAATGCAGTATACACATTCCATCTAGGACAAGAACCTCCATGTCTTGGTATATGAATACCAGATAAAGAAAATCGCTTTGACACATTTCCAGCAATATCTGTTTTTAAAAAATGAAATGGCACTCCTTCATTTCCAGGTCTTTGAAGATTTGTTAATCTATGTGTGACTTGTTCAAAACTACAAGCATAATGATGCATCAAAATTTCCACATCATATTTATGTAACTTAGCACTCTTTAAAAAATCGTTATAAGGCATCATAAAGGCAGCAGCATAATAATTTAGTAAAGATAGTTTAAGCAAAGGTTCTACTTCTTCTGATTCAACATTATTATCTTTAATAACTTTATTGATAACATCATTAGCTTCTAAATATGCAACTTGTGATGCTAAATGAAAATTTCTAGATGTATAAGTTAACATTTCAGAAAGATAAAAAATCTTTGAATTTTCATCAAATCTTTTAACTATTTTTTCATCTTCGTTTATGGTTACTATTTTAACTTCAATTCCATGTTTTTCTTTGAGATAAAGTGATAATTTAGATCCAGAACCAATGTTAGGTCCAGTTTCAAGACCTATTTCTTTTCTTAGATTTTCAGAACTTACTTCTAAATCATGAAAGTAATTTTTATTTTCTTGAAGAATATCTGAAACAATTTCTACAGGTAGTCTTGTTGGTTTTTCAATTTGATTTGCATTGACATCCATCGTTTCAAGTCGATTTTGCATATCTTCTTTAAAACTTTTAAAAGAATCATTAATTGTCAGTAATGCTTTAGCTATGTTAGGATTCGAACCAATAAAGTCACTTGTGTCATGATTGGTTATCTTTAGATCATCAAAAATCTCATTGCTTAAAACATCCATTACGTCTGAAAGTAGTCGTTTACTTGATTCTGTTGAGAAGTCTTTAATTGATAAATCTAATTTATCAGCTGCTTTAATTAGTAAGGAAAGTGGTATTTTTCTTTTTCCACTTTCAATTAAATTTAAATAACTAGGAGATATACCAATAGTTTTTGATAATTCAGCTTGTGAAAAACCTTTGCTTATCCTTTGTTTTTTTAACCTTGGGCCAAAATTTATGTCAGATTCAATATTCATTTACAAAATTTACAAAAATAATAAATTCAAAGTAATTTTCTTTACATTAAAACTAAGAAAAACTCTAGTTTTTTTTTATTTTATTATATATTTGTAAAATCTGTAAATATGAATAGTAAATTAACAGAAAATATTAATAACCAAAAAGAAAGCCTAGAGCAGAGTTCTATTGAGAATAAGGTTCTTGAAGGATCTATAGACTCAAATTATGACCTTAATCTTGCTGATGGTATCGAAGCATACTACAGCGAAAGATACGGATGGACTCTTAGAAGAAAAACGATCTAATTAAATTAGATTTTATCTCTCTAACTAACGGTACTATTTATTTGGTCGTAAGCTTTTTCAGCAATCATAATAGTTGTTGCATTTAAATTAGCACTAACAATATCTGGCATTACAGAAGCATCAATAACTCTTAAATTTTGAATTCCATGAACCCTTAGGTCTTGGTCTACAACTGAGGTTTTGTCCTCACCCATTTTATTTGTGCATGACGGATGATACGCAGATTCAGATGTATTTTTAATAACTTCATCTAATTCATTTTGATTAGATACATTCTTTCCAGGCCTAATTTCTGTGCCAACATACTCTTTAAGTGCTTTTTGAGATAAAATTTTTTTAGCAATTCCTACACCTTCTCTCATTTGTTTTAAATCGTCTTCATGCTTAAGATAATTAAATTGTATTTTAGGATCATCTTTATAGTTATTTGTTTTAATTCTAACAAACCCCCTACTTTTTGGTCTATTTGGACAAACATGAAATTGAAAAGCTTCAAAATTAGGATTTTCTAAACCATGATTAATAACTAAGTAGGGAAAAAAATGAAATTGTAGGTTTGGGTGATTATATAATTTGTCAGATTTAACAAAACCTCCCAACTCTAAGTGTGAGTTTGCTAACCTACCTTTTTTACATAAAAACCATTTTGATCCTTCTATTGCTTGATAGAGAAAATTTGTTGCTAAAGAATGTAATGTTTCATTTTTTTTAGATTTATATTGAATATACATCTCTAAATGATCTTGTAAATTTTCTCCCACCCCAACTAAATTATTAATTACTTCTATTCCCAAGCTTTTAAGATACGTTTCATTACCTATTCCGGATAATTGAAGAATTTTAGGTGAATTAATTGAACCAGCACAAAGTATAACTTCTTTATTGGCTAAATAATTATTGGTTATATTTTTTTTAATCGTTTCAACACCAATTGCAGTTTTATTTTTAAAAAGAATTTTTTTAACATCAATATTATTTATTATTCTTAGATTTTTTCTATTTTGGATTGGCTCTAAATATGCCTTAGCAACACTTTGTCTTACACCTTTGTTTATTGTTACATCAAAAGTTCCAAAACCTTCCTTATCAATACTGTTAGAGTCATTAAATATTTTATATCCAGCTTCTTGTGCAGCTTCTAAAACTTTTTTAAAAAGAGGGTATTTTTTATCTATGTTTGATTTATTTACTTTTAATGGGCCCTCTTTACCTCTTACATTACTATCATGAGACCAAGTTTCTAATTTTTTAAAAAAAGGTAAAACTTTTTCATATGACCAATTAGTTAAACCATTTGAAGACCATCTATCAAAATCCTCTTTATGACCTCTAGCGAAAACCATTCCGTTATGTGAAGAGCATCCCCCGATCATTTTACCTCTTGGACAATATAAAGATCTATTATTTAGAAATGGCTCAGGCTCAGTATAATATTTCCAATTATATTTTGGATCATGCATTGCATATAGAAGAGCACTTGGCATATCAACTTTCCAGGTTTTACTGGATGGGCCAGCTTCTAATAAAATTACAGAATTCTTTGAGTGTGAAGACAATCTGTTAGCTAAAACACAACCTGCTGACCCTGCTCCAACAATGATGTAGTCAGCGTTGTTATCCACTAATTCATTCTTTCAGTATTTCCATCAACAGTCATAATTTGACCAGACACATTTTCTGAGGCGTCACTTAATAAAAATAATGCCATTGATGCAATATCTTCTTTTTCTACAAATGTGTTTAATGAAACCATTGACTCTAATTCTTTTCTTACTTTTTTATTTGAGGAATTTATTAATTTAGCTTTCGCATTTATTACCCTATCCATTCTATCGCCATTAACAGAACCAGGGCAAATTGCATTTACACGTATTTTAAATTTTCCTAATTCAACAGCTAATGTTTTAGTTAATCCAATTACTGCCCATTTACTTGATGCATATGGTGAACGTTGAGCAAAACCATATAACCCTGCGGTTGAAGATAAATTAATAATAGATCCTTTTTTAGCTTTTTTTAAAAATGGAATAGCGAATTTTGTAAAATAAAAATGTGAACTAAGATTTGTTTTGATTGTTTGATCCCATTCGTCTATCGAAATATTTTGAAGATACTTTGTAGGTCCTGCAATACCAATATTATTTATTAATCCATCTATTTTTTTTAAGTTAGATAGAGATTTAAAATACTATAGCTGGATTTAACTCTATTTTGTTGACGAACATTCTTCCCTCTGCATTTTTTCCTAAATACGAAACTGCTTTATCTTTGTAATTAATAACTGGCCATTTCATTTTTGCAGCTAAAGCTAAAAAAGTCATCATAAAACAACTACTCACAGCTGCAGCTAGTTTTTGCTCTGGATTAATATTACTTTCGCTTCCTCCATAATCTGGAGATGACCCCGCATCAATAGATACATTTTCGTTAAGCATTACTGTGTGATCAGTTAAATATTTTCCAAATTCGAGTTTCTGATCTCCTAATTCCCACTTTAATTCGATTGAATGACTCATTTTAAGAATAATTAAAAGGTAGTGAGCACACTTTACCTTTTCTCTCAATGTTGTCTGGTGTTAATACGATAACATCCTGCCCATCATTCCAATAGTCTCTATCAACCATTGATAGCCCAATATTGGTTTTTAAAAATGGTGAATAAATACC
>CACHLW010000024.1 GCA_902580765.1 uncultured Alphaproteobacteria bacterium
TAATGATTTTTTAAAAAATAATAAAATTAAATTCCCTGTTTTAGGTAAACCAATAAGATTTTTATTAATAAATTCCTATCAAGGACCTTCAATTTCTGATATTTTTGTAATATTAGGTAAAAAAGATACTATTGATAGATTAAATCAATATATAAGTGATTAAATATGGCTGATTACGAAGATAAAAAAATTAACGAAAAACAGTTTACTCTATTTAATAATGAAAGTGGTAAATCGTATCAAATTCCACTTATTGAAAGTAAAGATGGTCCAAATGTTTTGGATATTCGTAAACTTTATCAAGAAACAGGTTTATTTACTTTTGATCCAGGTTTTACTTCAACTGCATCATGTGAATCTGGAATAACATATATTGATGGTGAAAAAGGAATTCTTCGTCACAGAGGTTATGATATCCATGATTTAGCATCTAAAAGTGAATTTCTTGAAGTTTGTTATCTTTTACTGCACGGTGAATTACCGTCTCCTGAAGACAAGCAGAAATTTAAAGATGTAATAACCAATCATACAATGTTGCATGAGCAACTGGTAAATTTATACAGAGGTTTTCGTAGAGATGCGCACCCTATGGCAATTATGGTAGGTGTTGTTGGCGCTCTTTCCGCCTTTTATCATGACAGTACTGATTTTTCAGACATTAATCAAAGAATGATTGCCTGTCATAGATTAATAGCAAAAATTCCAACAATAGGTGCAATGGCTTATAAATATTCAATAGGTCAACCATTTGTTTATCCAAGAAATGATCTTTCTTATGCAGAAAATTTTTTATATATGACATTTTCTGTCCCATCAGAAGATTACAAAGTGAGTCCTAAAATAGTTAGAGCAATGGATAGATTTTTTACGTTGCATGCGGATCATGAACAAAATGCATCCACTTCAACGGTAAGATTGGCAGGTTCCTCTGGTGCAAATCCTTTTGCTTGTATTGCTGCTGGTATTGCATCTTTATGGGGACCAGCTCATGGTGGGGCTAATGAAGCAGTAATTAAAATGTTAGAAGAAATTGGTGATGTATCAAATATACAAAAATTTATAGATAAAGCTAAAGATAAAAATGACTCTTTTAGATTAATGGGCTTTGGGCATAGAGTTTATAAAAACTATGATCCAAGGGCCACTGTGATGAAAGAAAGTGCGCATGAAGTTTTAGAAGAGTTAAATATGCAAGACGATCCATTGCTTAAAATTGCAATAGAATTAGAAAAAATAGCTCTGAAAGATGAATATTTTATTAGTAAAAAATTATTCCCAAATGTAGATTTCTATTCAGGAATAATTCTAAAAGCATTAGGCTTCCCTACAAGCATGTTTACAGTGCTATTTGCAATAGGAAGAACTGTAGGATGGATATCACAATGGAAAGAAATGATAGAAGATCCTATTAATAAAATTGGTAGACCGCGCCAATTATACACTGGTTATAAAGCTAGGCCTTATCAAGTTGAATCTTCTAGAGAAAAAAAATCAATTTTTAATTGGCTTTGGAAGAAGGATTAATTAACTTATTTATACGATTAACACTCACATCATAAGGACTAAAATTATTAACAATTTCTTTGAGGTGCATATTAATTGATTTAATTTGAGTTTCTTGTTTTTTTCTATCATTAAATAAATTTAGAAAAATATTTAATAACTTTTTTTCATTTAAATTTGAGTTTACAACTTCTGGAATAATCATTTGATTACTTATAATATTTATAAGATTTGCATATTTCACTCTTACAAAAGGCTTTATTAAAATTTCTGTAAAATAATTAAGTTTATAAATTACTATTTGAGGAATATTCCTTTTGGCAATTTCTAAAGAGGCAGTACCAGAGCAAGTTATACTTATGTAAACATCTTCATAATATTTATCAAATTTACTCATATCTGTTGAGATTATAGTCTTAGTTTTCCATTCTTTAGTATTTTCTTTAATTAAAGATGCAAGATGAGGCAAAGTTGGAATAAATATTTTATAATTTAGATTATTTTTAGATATATATTTTTCAATATAACTAAAATATTTTATAAGTTTTAGTACTTCATTTTGTCTACTACCTGGTAAGAAAGAGATGTACTTATAACTTCCTTTATTCTCTCTTTTTTTTATATGAAAAATTGGATGCCCAATAAAAGTTTTATTTAGATTATCAAAATTAAAATATTTTTTTTCAAAATTAAACAATAAAAAAATTTCATCAAAAATATTTGCAAATTTCCTTGCCCTATATGATCTCCAAGCCCAAACAGTTGGGGCAACTACATGTATTATTTTATTCTTATAATTTGATTTTCTTAATTGTTTTACAAGGTTATAATTGAAATCTGGTGAGTCTATAGTTAAAACTAAATCATAATCATTCTTAATAATATAGCTTTTTAATCTACTTATCATTTTTAAATATTTTGAAATTGAAAATATTATTTCAAAAAGCCCTATAGACTTAAATTCCGATAAATCATAAATTTTATTAGAAATATATTTTTCAGATTGTTTGCCACAAACTCCATCAAATTGGTATTTATCTATATTCATTCTTGATAAAATATTTGAGCAAATATTTTCACCAGATTGTTCCGTACAACAAACAAAAATTTTTATTTTTTTCAATTTAGATCGATTGATGAGATAAATAAGTTATTTTGACTAGCATAATCAATAATTTTTTTCTTATCTAAAATTAAACACTTATTTTTTTGTAAAAATACACCGTCATAATTATATTTTTTTAAATTTTTCATTGTATCTAAGCCAATTAAAGGAATATCAATTAGATTACTCTGGTTTTGTTTTGAAAATTTAAATAGTACACCATTATCATCTTTTCTTTTATATTCTTTACATCTTTTTAATAATTCATCTGTTCCTTCTATTGCTTCTAATCCTAAAACTAATTGATTTTGAATTATCATAGCCTGACCCACATCTAATTTCTTATAAATTTGATATATTGATTTAGCTTTTTTTAAATTTAGAATTGCATTTTTGGAAGGCTTAATTTTTGTTAAATTTATTTCAGTTGAAAATAATTCCTTGCAATATTTTGTCCAATTAAAAAAAATATATCCTTTGGTTTCAAAGTATTTTTTCAAGCTCATTAAAAGATGATTATCACCTTTTTTTCTAATAAAAGACTTTTAGCAAGTAACAATGTCGGTAAATCAAAACCTAAATCTTTAATACCAGGTCTTTTTATGCTTCCTGCAAATATTATATGTTTTATTTTGTTTGAATCTAAGACTTTAAAGATTTTTTTTACTGATAAAATATCTAAATCTATAACATGATAGTTGTTATAAAATTTATTATTTTTATTATTTAAAGATAAAAATGTAACATCGTAATTTTTCCTTAATAGTGATTTACCAATATATAAAGGCAAATTACCATCACCAGTAATTATTCCTATTTTAGTCATTTTAAAAAGTGGTAATACCTCTTTTTGAATTTAAGTTTAGAAATTCAATTACTTCCTTAATTTCTAAAATTTCAGAACTTTCAACAAAATTATTTTTGATATTATTTTCAATTGTATTATTTTTATCAAAAATTATATTTATTAGATTTTTAATCTCGTTGATTGCATTAGATGATAAACCTTTTCTTTTTAAACCAATGAGGTTTAAGCTTTTCAAATTTTCTCTTATTCCTGTATACAAACCATATGGAATGATATCTTTTTCAACACCACTCATACCACCAATCATTGCATATTTTCCTATTCTAACAAATTGATGAATTGCTGAATTACCTCCTAAAATTGCATTATTATCAATTTCTACATGTCCTGCAAGCGTGGCATTATTGGCTAAAATAACATTTGATTTAATAATACAATCATGTGCTACATGCGAACCTACCATAAATAAACAATTATCAGCTATAATTGTATTTAAGCCTCCACCAGATGTTCCTGGATTTACGGTAACATTTTCTCTAAATTTATTATTACTGCCAATTTTTAGATAGGATTTTTCTTTATTGTATTTTAAGTCTTGAGGTTCTGAACCAATGGAACAGAATGGATAAAACGTGTTATTATTTTCAATAATTGTATTACCAATGATAGAAACATGAGAAATTAGATTATTGTTTTTTCCAATTTTTACACCATCACCAATAATGCAAAAAGGACCGATATTTGTTGTTTCGTCAATTTCTGTATTATTTGAAACAACGGCAGAATGATGTATCATATTGCTTTATTTATTAAATTATCAAAATAAAACTATAAATAAATAATATATTTCTGATTATTACTTATATGTAATCATAGCTGAAAACTCAGCCTCGCTAACCTTTATGTCTTCTTTATAACAAATTCCTTCAAATTTATAAACGTCACGCACACTATTAACAAATTTTACTTCAAATGATACTTTTTCATTTGGAAGAATAGGTTTGCGAAATTTTGCTTTATTTACACTCATAAATAATACAGACTTTTCTTGATAATCCTTGAGTTTATACGACACTACTATGCCTGCAGTCTGGGCCATTGCTTCTACAATAATTACTCCAGGAACAATTGGATTATTGGGAAAGTGACCTTTAAAAAAATACTCCTCTGAAGAAAAATTTTTATATGATATACCGTGCTCTCCAGGTTTAATTATTTCACATGTATCAACAAATAAAAATGGGTCTCTGTGCGGTATAAGTTTTTTAATTTCTTCAATATTTAAATTCATTTTCTTAAACTATTTCTTATAACTTCTTTTTTCCATAAATTGATATCTTTAGCAGGAAATCCTGCAATAATCGAATTATTAGGTATATTTTTAGTAACTCCACTTTTTCCAGCAATTGTAACATTATCACCAATCACTAAATGACCTGATATACCTGCTTGACCTCCAATTGTAACGTATTTTCCAATTTTTGTACTTCCTGCAATACCTACTTGTGCAGCTATTGTTGCAAAGTTTCCAATAGTAACATTGTGAGCTATTTGAACTAAATTATCTATATTAGAAAAATCTCCTACAATTGTAGAATCAAAAACCGCCCTATCAATAGTTGTATTTGATCCAATTGCAGAATTCTTTCCTATAATCACATTACCATTGTGATAAATTTTTTGTTTTGTATTTATTTCAAAACCAAATCCAGTCCCTCCAATTCTTGCTCCCGATTTAATAATACAATTTTCCATTATTACTGCATTTGAAATAGAAACATTGTCATGTATAATTGCATTACTATTAATAACAACATTAGGTCCAATATTAGAGTTTGAACCAATATATACATTTTCATAAATTTCAGTATTTTCATACACAGTTGAGAATTGATTAATTTGTACATTATTTTTTATTTTACTTTGCTTATTGATAATAGAATTGTCAGAAATAATTCCATTTGATTTAAAATTTTCATTACTAAACAAACTACTAATTAAAGCAAAAGCTAAATAAGGATCTTTAACAATTATTGGTCTACAGTTATCAGGTAAATATTCTTTATATTTATCTTCAATTAAACAAGCTTTTGCTTTAGTTGTTTTCAGTTTATTCAAATATTTTTGATTTGAAAAAAAAGATAAATCATCAAAAGAAGAGTTAGATATAGATTTCAAATTTAAAAATAATTCATCATCTAAAATTTCTGAATTAAATTCTAAAGAATTTTCAAGTAAAAGATTTTTAATATCAGTATATTTAATTTTTTTTAAAACTTTCATATTCAAGTATAAAATTTATTTTTGTTAATTCACCATTAATAAACTCAGTTATATCGATAGAATTAGAAGCAATCAAATAACTTGTTGAATCTAAAATTAAATCAACCTTATTTTCAATTGCATAATTTTCAAGTAATATAATTATTTCTCTTAATACTTGTTCTCTAATGTTTATAATCTGATTTTGATAGTGAAAATTAAATTCTTCAATAAGAAAGTTGAATTCTGTTAATTGATTATTATAATTATCTATGCGTATATTAATCTCGCTTTGACTTAATATTAACTTTGATTCTTCAATATTATCAAGAATTTCTTTTAATTCTTTTTCTTTTAAATCAAATATTTCTAAATATTGATCTTGATTTTTTTCAATTTTGTTTAATGTTGCAATATAATTGGCATTGTTGTCAATTAATGATTGAATATTGACAGTTGCAATAGTTTGCGCAACAAGATTTAAACATAGACAATTAAATAAAAAAAAAATTATAAGATAAGTTAATTTCAATCTATATTTCCTATTGAGAATAAGAACATCCTCTTTATGTCATATTCCTCATCCATAATTGGGAAACCCCAGGTAAATCCTATAGGACCGATTGGAGAATAATATTTAATTCCAAAGCCAGCTGAAGATCTTAAATTGTTATCACTATTGGTTGGTTTTGTTTTATTTTCCCAAATTAATCCATAGTCATTAAAAATATTTAAATAGAATGGGAAATTTGAATTGTTTGTGATTTCATATGAATAATCTATTTTGGTAACAAATATATTGTTTCCTCCTACATAAGAAGTTCTTGAATTTCTTGGACCCGCACCATAATTATCAAAGCCTCTTAACCATCGACCACCCAAAGAAAATTTATCATCGGTTAAAATATCATTGTTATTCAAAGAAAATATATTACCAATTTTAGTCTGAATAGCTAAAATATTTTTATTGATACTATGATATTTTTTTATATCAATAATGTTTCTCACAAATCCATTATTTGAACTAGTAGGTGTTTCAATAGTATTATTAAAATTTAGATAATTACCTTTTTTTGAAACAAAGCCAGGATTTACTGTTGAATATCTAAGATTATTTTTAGCTAAATAACTCATATTTGAACCAGCAGAACTCGCAATTGAATTTGAAACTGTTGAAGAATTTGTAATTTTATAATCTTTAAGAACATACTCTAGATCAATGTTATGACTTATATATTCATTAAGTTTATAACCAATACCAATTCCAGATGAAAACGTATCTAGATTGTAAGAACTAGCCTTTGAAAAATCTTGTTGCCTATAATTTATGCTATAACTTATATCCGCATCATTTTCAAAAGATAATCTATCTGTAGTAATAAGTTTAAATTGATTATTATCCTCAGATGTATTTACAAGAGCATCTAATGATCTACCAGTTCCATAAAAATTTCTTTCTCTCAAGCCAGTTACTATTGCAAATCCATCTAAAGTACCAACGGATACTCCAGCATTAAAAGTTCCTGTTTGCTTCTCTTCAACTTCAATAATTAAATTGATATTATTTTTATCAATCTGTTCCTCCGATAATTTAACAGACTCAAATAAATTTAATGATGTAAGTTTTTCTCTAATTGAATCTAATTGAGATGAATGTATTGAATCACCTTCAACGATATCTAACTCTCTTCTAATTACATAATCAAAAGTTCTAGTATTACCTACAATATTTATTTGATTAGCATATCTGGGTTCAATGGGCAAAATTTGAAATAGTATCTCAATTTTATTTTCAGTGATTTTTTCATATGAATTTATCTCAAAAAACTCTGTACCACTGTCAATAATTATAGAAGAAATATTTTGTTTTAGTGATTGAATTTTATCTATAGAAAAATTTTTTTCTTTTGCTAAAAATAAATCATTTTCATATTTAATTATATCTAAAGTACTCTTATCTAAAATATTGTTAGTATCATCGATTTTAATGTTAGATAATAAATATATATCTCCTTCATTAATTTTGAAATAGATATTAACCTTATTAGTCTCTAAGTATTCAATATTGTAATTAACATCAACGTCAATAAATCCTTTATTTTTATAATAATCTATAATTATAAACTTATCTCTTTCAACAACTGAAGGTTTAAAATTATTATTTGCAAAAATATTTCTTATTGTTTTAGTTTTTGATTTTATAATTTGTTTAATTTCTTGAGTAAAAATAGTTTTGTTACCCTCAAATATTAATTGATTTATTTTAGTTATACTGCCTTCATTAATAGTAAAATATAAATCTGCAGTATTTGTTTCTTTATAAATTTTATCTGAATATTTTATTTGTATATTATTATAACCGAATGACTCATATATTTTTTTAATCTCTTTTATAAAGAGATTTATTGAGGATGTGTTGAGCTTATTAAAATTAATTTGATTTGCAATCAATTCTAGTTCTTCATCATCTAATCTTTCGTTTTTATCAAAAAATAAATTATTTATATTTGGATACTCATTAACAATGATTATATATTCATTATCTATAAATCTAACTTTAACATCTGAGAAAAGATTAGA
>CACHLW010000025.1 GCA_902580765.1 uncultured Alphaproteobacteria bacterium
TAAAAATTTATCAAATAATATTGTTGGCATAAGTATGCCATTTACTGAGCAAAAAAGACCGGGCCCTATATCAAATGATATTATTAATAATTTTTTAAATAATTTTAATTAATGTTTAACTTATATAAATGAGACCAAGTCCAAGGCAAAAAATATATAAATTTTATATATTTAAGAATTTATTGCATCTAATTACCTTAAATTTATTTAATTTGAATAAAACTAAAATTTTAGAAAATCATTTTAAAAAACACTTTAGTACACAAAATGCATTATGTATAAACAAAGGCAGAATAGGCGCTTACTTGGCTGTAAAAGCTTGTATAAAACCAAATAAAAATAAGATTATTCTATCTCCGTTTACCATATTTGATGTTGTTAATATGGTCATATGTGCTGGAGGAGTTCCAGTTTTTAGCGATGTTGAAAAAAAAAGTATTACTATAGATATAAATTCGATTGAAAAAGTTTATGACGATAAAGTTGCAGCCATCCTAATTACACATACTCATTTATTAAATAAAGATATTAATGAAATAATCAATTTTTCAAAAAGAAAAAATATATTTTTGATAGAGGATTGTGCAATAAGCTATGGAACAAAGATGGAGAATAAATTTATTGGAACATTAGGTGATATTTCATTTTTCAGTTTTGGGATTTTTAAATTTATTAGTTCACTAAATGGAGGTTTGATTATCGCCAAAGATGATAAGATATATAATAAAATTGTTAATGAGCACATGAATTTTAAATCATACGATTACAGTGGTCTTCTACATAATTATTTTAAATCATTATTTGTTAATCTTGCTACAAATAATATTGTTTTTAAATACTTTACAAGCTACTTGGTTAAATTTGGTTATACATTTAATATTAAATTTATAAATAATTTCAGTAAAAATGATCCAAATCCTTTTTTGCAACAAAAGCTACCAGAGAAATACAAAAAAATTATTTCTCCAAGTCAGTCACACAACATTTTAAAACAATTAAAATATTATAAGAAAGATTTAGATATAAGAATGCTTAATGCCAAACTATACTATGAAAATTTAAAAGATATTGATAATTTAATAATACCAAAATTTGAAAAAAACTATGAAAACAGTTGGATAAACTTTCCGATCCAATACCACAAGAGAGATAAATTAATTAAATATCTTTTTGAAAATGATAGGGACATTGCAGTTTACTTTTATAGAAATTGTAATGAACTTGAGATTTTTCAAAAGTATAGGGATGAAAATCTAAATATAATTAGGGAAGTTGTAAATGACATTATTTTACTTCCGACATACCCTAGTTATGGTAAACAGCAGATATTGAAAAATATAAAACTAATTAGAAGATTTTTTGAATATGAATAATAAATTTGCAATTGAAGCAAAAAATTTATCTAAAGTATTTATAAAAGGTAATAAAAAAATAAAAGCATTACAGAATTTTTCTATAAATATACCTAAAGGAAGTATTTATGGTCTTCTTGGCCCTAATGGTGCCGGTAAATCAACATTCATCAATATACTATCAGGTATTGTAAATAAAACACATGGCAAAGTTATGATTGAAGGTATAGACCAGGATAAAGATGCTATAGCTACAAGAAGAAAAATAGGTATTGTGCCGCAGGAATTAAATATAGATCCTTTCTTCACACCTTTTGAGCTTTTAGAATTACAGGCAGGACTATATGGAATTAAAAGAAAGGATAGAAAAACTGAAAAAATATTAAAAGATCTTGGGTTATCAGAACAAAGAAATGCTTATGCAAGAACTTTATCTGGAGGAATGAGAAGAAGACTTTTAATTGCTAAAGCTCTTGTTCACAATCCAGAAGTAATAGTTTTGGATGAACCTACAGCAGGAGTAGATGTAGAGTTAAGACAAAATTTATGGAAATATGTAGGTGAATTAAAAAAGATGGGAAAAACTATATGTTTAACAACACATTATTTGGAAGAAGCAGAAAAAATGTGTGATCTAATTACGATTATAAATAAAGGAATAAAGGTAATTGAAGATAGTAAAAAAAATTTATTAAATTTATTTTCAAATAGAAAAGTAAAATTTGATATTATTGGAAAAAATATATTAATACCGGAAAAATTAAAACCACTAATTTATAAAAAGGAACTGAATTCCATAGTATTAGAATATAATAAAAAAAATATAAATTTAAGTGATATAATAAAAGAGTTTGATAGAAATAATATTATATTTTCTGAAATCAAAACATATGATGAAGATTTAGAAAGTGTTTTTCTTAGAATGACTAAATGAAAAATTTAAGAAAATAATTATTATGATTATTGTATTTACTAGAAATTTTTTTTGATATCCACAAACTAAAAAAATAAAATAATAATATTGGATAAATTCTTCCATTTCCCGAACTAAACAAGCTACCAATAAAAATACTAAAAAAAATAATACTCAAAGGAATGATTTTTCTATGCATTGCATTTAGTAAACCTACTATTGCAAATAATACAATTATCATAGTTTTTCCAATACCCATTCCAAAATAAGATCCAATGTATGTCATCATAATAAAAGAATAAATTAATGAAGTATGAGTTTGCAAATCATTTTGTAAAAATCTAGCTCTAAATAAAAAATAATAACTTAGAAATCCATCTATAATTGTAATTTTTTTTCCCTCTTCAACAGTTCTTTCTATGTAACTAATTCCACTTTCATAAATATTAACATTTTTTTTTGATATTTGAGTACTAATATCAATTTCTAAACCAAACCTATTTAAAGAAAGTCTTAAACTTTTTAACAAATCATTTTTAATTATTTTTGTACCAGTATGTAAATCAGTAATTGATTGATCAAATAATAAGTTAAAGATCCATGTATTAAATCTAACTGCTATATCATTAAAGAAATGTCTTCTAAGCTGTAATTTGCCACTAATATATCTTGATCCATAAATTACTTTAATATCTTTATTTTTTTTTACTTGATTGTATAAATCTAAAGCGTCTTTAGGATCATACTCAAGATCTGAATCAATAAAGATGGTATGAGATCCTTCGATTTTTAAAATGCCTTGTCTAACAGCATACCCTTTTCCTTTATTTTTATCTAAAGTAATTAAATCATAATTTTCATTTTTAAAAACTAATTTTAAATTCTCATCCAACCACTCTCTACTTCCATCCTTGGATCCATCATCTATAAATATGTATTTTGGTTTTATATCAACGAATGTGTTAAAGAGCTTATCAATAAAATTTTCAATTTTTTTTGCTTCATTATAAATAGGAACAATAATTGAAATTTTAGAACGCATTACTCTCTTGGTGCATGTTTATTTAATATTCTTTGCAGTGTCCTTCTATGCATTCTTAATCTTCTTGCAGTTTCAGATACATTTCTATTACACTGTATAAACACTCTTTGTATATGTTCCCATCTAATTCTGTCTGCAGTCATAGGATTTTCTGGTGGTGGTGGTAATAATTCTTTAGAATTAGTTAAAGCATCATAAATTTGATCCACCTCAGCTGGTTTTGGTAAATAGTCTATTGCCCCTGATTTGATTGCTGCAACAGCTGTAGCTATGTTTCCATATCCGGTAAGTAAAAGAGATTTTGTTTGAGGACTGATTTTTTGAAGTTCTTTAACTAATTCTAAACCAGAACCATCTTCTAATCGCATATCTACCACAGCATAGTCAAATTGATTTTCATTAACTTTAATGATTGAGTCTTTAAATCCAGGTGAAGCAATGACATCAAATCCTTTTTTTTCCATAGATCTTGTCAATCTTTCTCTAAAAGGTAAGTCATCATCAACAATAAGCAATTTCATGTTCATATACTTAAGATAGAGTTATCAAATATAATTTCAACAACAGCTTTATTGTCATTTGAATTATAGAATTTTATATTTCCTCCCATATTTTCAATTAAATTTTTCGATATATATATTCCAAGTCCCATGCCATGATTATTCTTAGAAACATATGGTTCACCCACTTTATCCAAAATATCTTTTGAAAAACCATTTCCATCGTCAGAAATAATAATATTAACATTGGTATTTAAGTATTTTAAATCTGCAGTTACAGTTTTCTTAGAATATATTATGGCATTTTGAATTATATTTCCTAATGCATACATTATTTCATCTTTAAAAACAATTTCAGGCTCATCATTCATTGGTGTTATGGTTATTATTAAATTCTTATTTTTATTAAATTTATCGAAATTTATTTTTATTAAATCAGTAATTTTAACTTTGTCTAAAAACTTATCTTTTAATTTTAATGGATTTTTAGAAAATCTTTGTAATATTTCTTTGCATCTTTCTGCTTGAGATTTTAGTAACATTATATCTTTAGCAATATGTTTATCCTCTATTAATTTTTTTTCTTTCAATAAATCATTTATTATTAAAAAAATTGTATTTAGTGGAGTCCCTAATTCATGTGCTGCCGCTGCACTTAAAGAACCAACTTCGGTTATTTTTTTTTGATTTAGAATCTGAAGTTTTGATATAGATAAAGCATTAGAAATTTTTCTAGATGAACTAGCAAAAAGATATGCATAAATTGCAATAAATATAACGGTAATAATTAGTGAGGCGACTAAGCCAAAATTATAAATAACAGGTAAGAAAAATTCAGATCCTAAATTAAGAGGTATAAAATAAAAATTTAGCAATATAATAATAGCTATTGAAATTGATGATAAAACAACAGTCATTAATGCAGGCAAATAAGAGGCTGAAGTTATTACAGGTGCTAAAATTAAAATTGAAAATGGATTGACTATTCCGCCTGTTAAAAAAAGTAAAAAACCTAATTGTAACGTATCAAAAAGCAAAAATGAGAAAGCTTTAATGTTACTTATAGATTTATTTTTTCTTTCTTCAAAATATGAATAAAAGTTAACTGCAACTGAAAAAAGAATAATCGTAAGAGTTTCAAACAAAGGTATTGGTATTTTGACTACATAAGATACAAAAAAAACTGCTAAAAATTGCCCAAAAATTGCAATCCATCTTATTTTTATAAGATTGCCAAGTAAAATTGTATTCATTAATTATTAAATATCAAGATTTGCTACTTTCAATGAATTTTCAGCAATAAATTTTTTCCTTGCGTCTGTCTCTCCACCCATAAGATCTTCAAATGCTTTATTTGCAGCATCTACTTCATGTATCTTAACAGACAATAATATTCTTTCGTTTTGATCTAATGTTGTTTCCCATAACTGATCTGGATTCATTTCGCCAAGGCCTTTATATCTATTAATTTGTAATCCAGATTTACCTATATCTAGTATTTTATCAATCAAGTCTAAAGGTCCAAAAATTTTATATTCTTCATTTTTATGATTAAGTAATCCACAACCAGTCTCCTTAAGACGGTAAAAATTTTCCATTAACTGATCTTTTAGTTCATTCAATGCTTTAGCTTCAGGAGTAATTACAAAGTTCTCATCAATTATATATTTTTCTGTGAAACCTCTAATTGTTCTTTCAAATATAATAGTTTCATTTTTATGGACTACTTTCCAGTTTTTTTGAGATATATTTGAAATTAAGTTTAATCTTTGTTGAAGATATTTTGCAATTTCTTGACCTATACTTTTATCTTTAAGATTTCTGATATCTAATCCTCTTACTATAGCTGCATGTTCAATTATGTCACTATTGTCAACCCTTCTTAACAATGGTTTTACTAAATTCAGAGTCCTTTTCGAAAGATATATTATTTCTTTTAATTGTTCTCCAGCGAGTTGTAATTTTTGAGTATTCTCAAAAATTGTATTTTTTAGACCTTCCTCTATTAAGTAATCTTCCAAATCACTGTCATCTTTTTTGTAGACAGTTGAGTTACCTTTTTTCAATCTATATAGTGGAGGTTGGGCTATATATAATCTACCAGTGTCTATAATAGGTTTCATGTGTCTATAAAAAAAAGTTAATAATAAAGTTCTAATATGACTGCCATCAACATCAGCATCAGTCATAATGATTATTTTGTGATATCTCATTTTAGAAATATCAAATTTACCCTCGATTTTATTTTGATCTAAATCATCAGTTGGATTTCCTACTCCTGCACCTATGGCAGTAATTAATGCTCCTATTTCATTACTTGTTAAAACTTGCTTATCATTTGCTCTTTCAACATTTAAAATTTTTCCTCTTAATGGAAGAATAGCTTGATTTTTTCTATCCCTACCTTGCTTTGCTGATCCACCAGCTGAGTCACCTTCAACGATAAATAATTCCGATAATTCTGGATTCTTCTCTTGGCAATCTGCAAGTTTACCAGGAAGAGATGTATTTTCTAAACCTGTTTTTCTTCTAGTTAATTCTCTTGCTTTTCTTGCAGCTTCCCTTGCGTTGGAAGCTTCAATTATTTTATCAACTACCTTTTTTATTTCTGATGGATTTTCTTCTATCCATTGTTCTAATTTATTTAAACTAGTTGACTCAATTACTGGTCTAACCTCAGAAGATACAAGTTTATCTTTAGTTTGACTCGAAAATTTAGGATCTGGTAATTTTACTGATATAATACAAGTTAGTCCCTCTCTCGCATCCTCACCAGTTATATTATTAGAATTTTTTGTATTTTTATTTATGTAATTTACTATTGATCTAGTAAGCGCTCCTCTAAAACCAGCAAGATGGGTTCCTCCATCCCTCTGAATAATATTGTTAGTAAAGCAAATTGTATTCTCATGATAACTATCAGTCCACTGTAATGAACATTCAATAGAGATATTATTTTTTTCACCATGAAAAAAAATTGGGTTCGAATTAATGAGATTTTTACCTTCATTTAAAAATTTTACGTACTCTTTAATACCTCCATCATATTTAAAATTAACATTTTTTTCTTCAGATTGTCTTTTATCAGATAAAAAAATGCTAATACCTGTATTTAAAAAAGCAAGTTCTCTGAGTCTTTTTTCAATTATTTTAAAATTAAAATTAATATCTTTGAATATTTTTGTTGTAGGAAGAAAAGTGATTTTTGTACCTGTAAAAAAATTACTATCAATTTTTTTTGAATCACCAATGATATTTAATTCTTTAGTCACTATTCCATTTTCAAATTCAATATTGTATATTTTACCATCTCTGTTAATTTCTAAAATTAAATTTTCAGATAGAGCGTTAACAACGGATACACCAACACCATGTAATCCCCCTGAAACTTTATAACTATTTTGATCAAATTTACCTCCAGCATGGAGTTCTGTCATTATTAGCTGGGCTGCAGGAATTTTTTCTGTTTTATGAAGATCAACTGGTATTCCCCTTCCATTGTCAGTAATAGTTGCAGTACCATCTGTATTGAGAATTACTTCAATTTTATTACAAAAACCTGCTAAAGCTTCGTCTATAGAGTTATCAAGAACTTCATATATCATTTGGTGAAGACCTGATCCATCATCAGTATCACCAATATACATCCCTGGTCTTTTTCGAACAGCTTCTAGTCCTTTTAGTACTTTAATAGAATCAGAAGAATAATCAGAATTCATAAATTAGTTATATTATAAAATTGTGCATTTGTTGACACAAAAGAAAATAAATTTTTGTCAGTGCCAGTTAAGAAAAATTGAATTTCGAATCTATTAATCATATCTAATAATATTTGTCTGTTATGCTTATCTAAATGTGATCCAATTTCATCAAATAAAAAGATTGGGGTTATATTTTTGTTATTTACTAAATAATTGCATTGAGCTAATAAAATCATGAGAACTACTGTTTTTTGCTGACCTGTAGATAAAATTGATGCTTCATATTCACCGTTAATTGTTGCAATAAGATCTGATCGATGGGGTCCAATTTTTGTTCCACCATGTTGCTTGTCATAAGAACGTAAATTTTGTAAATTTGATAGATAACTTTCAAAATCAAAATTATTATTATAGAAATCGTCTTTTATTTCTAATTCAATATTAAATTGAAATTTATGATCATTTTTCAAAATATTTAACTCATTATTTAAAGAATTTAATTGAGAATTTCTTAAGCTGTATATCTCTAATCCTAAAGAGCATATTTCTTTTTCTA
>CACHLW010000026.1 GCA_902580765.1 uncultured Alphaproteobacteria bacterium
TATAACATTGAAAACTTTTATATGAATGATTCTATTTCTAGATCTTCTGAAACAATGGCAAAATGTACTAAAGATATTTTAAATAAGGCAGCATAATAATTAGATGACTTATGATATATTAATTACAGGGTTAATAATCATTGCCCAAATACTTGCTGTTGTTGTGCCAGTTTTAATATCTGTAGCTTTTTTAGTTTATGCTGAAAGAAAAGTTTTAGCATTAATTCAATTAAGAAGAGGTCCAAATATAGTAGGGCCTTTTGGTATATTACAAAGCTTTGCTGATGCATTAAAACTTATTACTAAAGAAAATATTATACCTAGTGGATCAAATAAAATTGTTTTTATTTTAGCACCCATAATAACAATGGTACTTAGCTTAGCAGGTTGGGCAGTAATACCTTTTGCTCCAGGATGGGTAGTCTCTGATATTAACGTAGGTATCATGTATCTGTTTGCAGTATCATCTCTTGGAGTATACGGAATAATAATGGCTGGATGGGCTAGTAACTCTCAATATCCTTTTCTAGGAGCATTAAGATCAGCTGCTCAAATGGTTTCATATGAAGTATCTATTGGATTTGTAATAATTACAGTATTATTATGTGTAGGTTCTTTAAATTTATCAAAGATAGTTTTAGCTCAGCAGACTGTATGGTTTGCAATTCCATTATTACCTATGTTTATTATTTTTTTTATTTCTGCTTTAGCTGAAACAAATAGATTACCTTTTGATCTTCCTGAAGATGAATCAACACTTGTTGCAGGATTTTTTACTGAATATTCATCTGCTTCATTTGTATTATTTTTTTTAGGTGAATACGCGAGTATGATTTTAATGTCTTCTATGACTGTCATTCTTTTTTTAGGCGGATGGCTTCCTCCATTTGATGTATACCCATTAAATGTTGTTCCTGGAGTAATCTGGTTTACTGTGAAAGTAATATTTATATTATTTTTGTTTATTTGGGTTAGAGGAACTTTCCCAAGATATAGATATGATCAGTTAATGAGACTTGGATGGAAAGTTTTTCTACCGTTTTCTTTGTTTTGGGTTGTGGCAACTTCTGGTTTTTTAGTATATTTTGAAATGCTGCCAAATTAATATGTATAAATTAATTAAATCTTTTACTCTATTTGAATTATTTCAAGGACTATTTTTAACTTTCAAATACATATTTAAATCTAAAGTTACAATAAATTATCCTCACGAAAAAGGTCCATTAAGCCCACGTTTTAGAGGCGAGCATGCTTTGAGAAGATATCCAAGTGGGGAAGAGAGATGTATCGCATGTAAACTTTGTGAAGCAGTATGTCCTGCTCAGGCAATTACAATTGAAGCAGAGCCAAGAGAGGATGGAAGCAGAAGAACAACAAGATATGATATAGATATGACTAAATGTATTTACTGTGGTTTATGTCAAGAATCTTGCCCAGTCGATGCGATAGTAGAAGGACCAAATTTTGAATTTGCCACTGAAACAAGAGAAGAATTAATTTATAATAAAGATAAACTTTTAGAAAATGGAGATAGATGGGAGCAAGAAATTGCCCAAAATATTCATCTCGATAGAAAATATAGATAAGAATGGTTCTTTATTCATTAACATTTTATCTTTTTTCATCTGTTGCAGTACTTTCTGCTCTAATGGTTATAAGTGCAAAAAATCCAGTTCATTCAGTTTTGTTTTTAATTTTAAGCTTTGTTAACGCATCAGGACTCTTTGTTTTATTAGGTGCTGAATTTTTGGCAATGATCCTTGTCGTTGTATATGTTGGAGCTGTTGCCGTCCTTTTTCTATTTGTTGTAATGATGCTTGATATAAATTTTGTAAAGTTGAGAGAAGGTTTTTTGCAATATTTACCTTTTGGAGCATTATTAGGGATAGTTCTAGTAATTGAACTTGGAATACTTTTTTTAACAGATAGATCGTCTAATATTTATAACAATCAAACACCACTACAACCTATAGTTAATGAAGTGGAAAACACAAAAATGATTGGGCAAATACTATACACTGAATATTTTTATTTATTTCAAATATGTGGGATAATTTTATTAGTCGCAATGATTGGTTCTATTACACTTACATTAAGAGATAAAGGTGGTGTTAAAAGACAAAATATAGATTCTCAAAATACAGTTGATGCATCAACAGCTATAGAAAAGAAAAAAGTAAAAATAGGCGAAGGAATTTAATTAATGATTACTCTTGAACACTATCTTTTTCTTGGCGCAATTATTTTTACCTTAGGTGTTTTAGGAATATTTTTAAATAAGAAAAATTTAATTATAATTTTAATGTCTATAGAACTCATCTTGTTGTCGGTAAATATTAATTTTATTGCTTTCTCAGCGTATATTAATGATATCTCAGGGCAAATCTTCGCAATGCTTACACTTACTGTTGCAGCCGCTGAAGCAGCAATTGGACTCGCCATACTTGTAGTATTTTTTAGAAATTTAGGATCAATAGAAGTAAATAAAATTAATCAGCTTAAGGGATAGTAGATGGCAACCTCAATTATATTTTTACCTCTACTTGGTTTTCTTTTTTGTTTTTTACTCGGTAAACATTTTAACTATAAGGTTTATCAAATATCAACAACTTCAATCCTTTTTCTTTGTACTTTATTTTCTTGGATAATATTCATTCAGTTTATTAATAATAAGGAAACTGAAATAATTTTTATTCTTAACTGGATCACTTCTGGAAACTTTATTGTTGATTGGTCAATTAGATTAGACACTTTAACTGCTGTGATGTTCATTGTGGTTACAACTGTTTCTGCTTGTGTTCATTTATATTCTATAGGCTATATGGAAGAAGATCCATCAAAAATAAGATTTATGGGTTATCTAAGCTTATTTACTTTTTTTATGCTTGTTCTTGTATCAAGTAATAACTTGCTGCAAATGTTCTTTGGTTGGGAAGGTGTTGGGCTAGCCTCATATTTATTAATTGGTTTTTGGCACCATAAAGATTCAGCAAATAAAGCTGCTATAAAAGCATTTGTTGTAAACAGAGTTGGAGATTTTGGATACGCAATTGGAATTGCTGGAATTTTTTATATTTTTGGTACGATAAGTTTCGACAATATATTTTCACAAGTGGATCGATTTAGTGAGCATCAAATTCAATTCCTTTCATTCAGTTTTCCAACTTTAGATTTTTTGTGCTTTCTTTTATTCATAGGTGCAATGGGTAAATCTGCCCAATTAGGTTTACACACATGGTTGCCAGATGCCATGGAGGGACCTACTCCTGTATCTGCATTAATACATGCTGCAACAATGGTAACTGCTGGTGTATTTTTAGTTGCAAGAATGAGTCCTCTTTATGAGTTTGCGACATTTACTAATTTATTCATTACTTTTATTGGTGCAGCCACAGCTATTTTTGCTGCCTCTATAGCCTTAACGCAAAATGATATTAAACGAGTCATTGCATATTCAACATGTAGTCAATTAGGATATATGTTTTTTGCTGCAGGTGTAGGAGCTTATAATGCATCAATATTTCACTTAACAACTCATGCATTTTTTAAAGCTCTTCTATTTCTTTCGGCAGGTTCTGTAATTCACGCAATGCATCATGAACAGGATATGAGAAAAATGGGGGGACTTTTCAAAAAAATACCTTTTACTGCCTCAATGATGTGGATTGGGTCTCTTGCAATTATTGGTTTCCCATATCTATCTGGTTACTATTCAAAAGAAAGTATTTTAGAAAATGCTTTCTATGCTTCAAATGGAATAGCATACTTTGCATATTTAGTAGGTATTTTAACTGCTTTACTTACTGCTTTTTATTCATGGAGATTATTATTCCTAACATTTCATGGTGAAAATAGATCAAATAATAAAACATATGATCACGCCCATGAATCACCTTTAGTAATGACAGCTCCATTATTTATTCTTGCAATTGGTTCTATTTTTTCTGGAATATTCTTTGCTGATTATTTTATTGGATATTATAAAAAAGAATTTTGGGATAATGCTATATTATTAACAGAAAGTTCTCATAAATATCTTCCTCTTACACAATCATTAATATCAAAGTCTGCTGTTGCAGTTGGAATTCTTGTCTGTGTGTTGATATATTCAAATAATTTAAACATAGCAAAAAATCTTTCATATAATTTAGATCCTTTATATTCTCTTTCTAAAAATAAATGGTATGTGGATGAGCTTTATCATAAACTATTTGTTTTAACTTTTTTCAAATTAGCAAACTTTTTCTGGAAAAGAGGGGATGAAAAAACTATTGATGGTTTAGGGCCAAACGGTGTCTCCTGGATTATTTCAAAATCTTCATCTTATGTAAGTTTATTTCAATCAGGATATTTGTTTCATTATGCTTTTGCTATGCTTGGTGGCTTAGTAATAATTTTAACATGGTTTTTATATTACTAAATGATTGACTGGCCGTTAGTATCAGTAATAATTTTTTTACCTTTAATTGGCGCTTTAATTATTCTTTTTATTAAAGAAGATGAATTAACATCAATTAATATTAAATGGGCTGCTTTGCTAACAACGTCAGGAACATTTATTTTAAGTTTAATACTTTGGCTACAATTTGATTATTCCAATCCGTCTTATCAATATGAAGAAAAATTTAGATGGTTTGATGATTTTAATTTTTTCTACCATGTCGGAGTTGACGGTATTTCACTTTTTATGATTTTATTAAGTACATTTTTGACCCCACTTTGTATTTTAGCTAGTTGGAATAATATTAAAAAAAGAGTCAAGGAATACATGCTTTCTTTTTTATTTTTAGAGACTGTAATGATTGGAATGTTTGCTTCTATAGATATACTTTTATTTTATATTTTTTTTGAAGCAGTATTAATACCAATGTATCTAATCATAGGTATATGGGGAGGCAATAGAAGAATCTATGCTTCTTTTAAATTCTTTCTCTACACTCTTTTGGGTTCAGTACTCATGTTGATTGCTATTATTGTGATGTATAGAAATACAAGTTCAATGAGTATTGAGTTCTTACAAGGTAATTATTTTTCCTATAATACTCAGTTGTTTCTTTGGCTTGCCTTCTTTGCTTCCTTTGCAGTTAAAATTCCTATGTGGCCTTTTCATACATGGTTGCCCGATGCCCATGTTGAAGCTCCAACGGCTGGATCTGTTATTTTAGCCGGAGTACTTTTAAAAATGGGTGGATATGGTTTTATTCGTTTCTCTCTAGGTATGCTTCCAGAAGCAACAGAGTTTTTTATTCCTTTAATTATGACATTAAGTATAGTTGCTATAGTATACACTTCGTTAGTGGCACTAGCACAAACTGATATAAAAAAACTAATTGCATATTCATCCGTTGCTCATATGGGAATTGTAACAATTGGAATTTTCTTAGTGAATCAACAAGGTTTAGAAGGAGCAATGATGCAAATGATTAGTCATGGACTAGTCTCAGCAGCTTTATTTTTATGCGTTGGTGTTATTTATGATCGAATGCATACTAGAGAAATTGAATTTTACGGAGGATTAGTTCAAAGAATGCCACTTTATGCAACAGTATTCATGATTTTTATGCTGGGATCAGTTGGATTACCTGGGACTAGTGGTTTTATTGGAGAATTTTTAGTTATTGTTGGTGCATTTAAATTTTCAAGTTACGTTGTTATTGGTGCGGCTTTTGGAATAATATTATCCGCTGTTTACATGCTATACCTTTATAAAAGAATTATTTTTGGCACCATAACTAATAATAAACTTGCAGATATTTTAGATATAAACACAAGAGAGAAAATCATATTAATTCCTTTAGCAATTTCAGTAATATTACTAGGTATATTTCCAAATCTATTTTTAGATCCTATGAGATTATCACTTGAACTAATTATAACAAACTATGAAATAGCCAATGCTAAATAATATTTACAATATTTTTTTTATACCCGAAATTTTTTTAGCATGCTCCTCTTTTGTTTGCTTACTTTTTGGCCTTTTTTTAAAAAAGAATGCATTTAGGCAAACTTCCAATTTAGCAGTTTTTGTTTTATTATTAACCATTTTGCTTGTTTACAATGATAGTGAATCAAATTTTGCAAATTATAAAAGTTTATTTAGCCACTCTTCTTTTATAAATTTTTTTAAAATTTTAGCTCTATTAGGATCTATAGCTAGTATCATCATTTCTAAAGATTATTTCTTAGGCATTAAGCTTAAAAATTTTGAAATTCCTGTTTTATTTTTATTTTCAACACTTGGGATGATGTTAATGATTGCTTCAAATAATCTAATGTCTATGTATCTAGCAATAGAACTACAAAGTTTATCTCTCTATGTTGCTGCAGCAATAAAAAGAGATTCAATTTCATCAGCTGAGTCAGGAGTAAAATACTTTATTTTAGGAGCATTATCGTCTGGTATACTTTTGTATGGTTTCTCCTTAATTTATGGATTTACTGGTTCAATGAATTTTGATGATATAAGTTTCTATTTATCAAAATACGATAATTTAAATTTAGGTCTAATATTTGGGCTTGTATTTGTGATGGTAGGCTTGGCTTTTAAGGTTTCAGCCGTACCTTTCCATATGTGGACTCCCGATGTTTATGAAGGAGCCCCAAATTCAATTACAGGGTTTTTTGCTATTGTACCTAAGATTGCTGCAGTAGCTTTAATTTATCGTTTTTGCTTAGTTCCATTTGAAAATTTTTACTTAGAATGGAGTCAAATAATTTTATTTTTATCAATAGCCTCAATGTTTCTTGGAGCTATAGCGGCTATAGCACAGTCAAATATTAAAAGATTATTAGCTTATAGTTCTATCGGACATATAGGTTATATATTAATAGCTTTAGTTGCTGCAAATGATGATGGAATTAAAGCAGCATCAATTTATATGTTTTCATACATGATAATGAATGTTGCTATTTTTGCTATTTTACTTTCGTTAAAAGTTAAAAATGAATATTTAATTAATATAAGTGATTTAAAAGGGTTGAGTAAAAGTAATCCAATCGTTAGTCTTTCTATTTCAATAATAATGCTATCTATGGCTGGAATCCCACCATTTATAGGATTTTTTGGAAAGTTTTATGTTTTCATCGCTGCAATTGAACAAGAATTATATGTACTTTCAGTTCTCGGTGTCCTAGCTAGTGTAATTTCTGCTTTTTATTATTTAAGAATTATTAAGATAATGTATTTTGATGAAAGTAAAAGTGAAGGAATTATTAATTTTCAAATTTCTTTTCAATCAAAAATTATTTTATCCTTAAGTTTATTTTTAATTATTTGTTTTATATTTTACCCGTCTTTATTGATTAATATATCAGCAAGTTTGACCATTTGATTAATGTCATTAGATAAAATTAAATTTCTATTAGATAAAAATAATTTTGATTTTCATTTTATTGAATCTGTAGATTCTACAATGTCAGAAGTTAAAAAACTTATTAATAATAGAAATATATGTTTGATGGCAAATGAACAAAAAAAAGGATTTGGAAGACGGGGAACAACTTGGGAAAGTCCAAAAAATAATGTCTATATTTCTATTTTATCTAAAAATATATTGCCAATAGAAAATCATTTTTTAAATAATGCTTTTATTACTAATATGATCTGTTCTGTGATTGAAAATATTTGTAATGTTAGAACTCAAATTAAATGGCCTAATGACATTTTAATTAATAAAGAAAAAATTTCTGGAATAATTTCTGAAATATTTAGTATCAAAAATGATAAATATATTAATACTGGATTTGGAGTTAATATAGTATCTTCTCCAAAAATTGAAAATTATCCAACAACTAATATTAATAAATACAATAAAGAAATTAACAATTTTTATTTTGTATATGAAATTATGGAAGAGTATTTTAACAATTTTAAACAACTGCTAAATAATCACGAAAAAATTATGACTGAATATAAAAGTAGATTATTATATTTAGGAGGCAATATTAATCTAAAAATTGATGAACAAAATGTA
>CACHLW010000027.1 GCA_902580765.1 uncultured Alphaproteobacteria bacterium
GATTCGATGAATAATTTAATTGCTATTACAATTGGTGACATTAACGGTATAGGAATTGAAATAATTATAAACAGTTGGAAGACAAAAAAAATTAATAATTTTATTTTACTAACAGATATAAATAAATTTAAGAGATATATAAAAAAAAAGAAATTTAAGATTGATTTTAATATAGTTAATAGAAATAGACTGAAAATTAAATATATTAAAAATAATTTAAATATTTATCATTACAACAGCACATCAAATGAAGATAATACATTCAAATCACTAAAGTATGCTTATGATTTGTGTAAGTACAATATTTGCATAGGAATTATTACACTTCCATTAAGAAAAGATTTGATAAAAGAAAAAATCAATTCAAAATTTATTGGTCATACAGAATATTTTCAATATCTTGATAATAAAAAATATTCAAATATGATTTTATATCATAAAAAGATTATTATCTCTCCATTAACCACACACATACAGATTAATAAAATTTCCAAATTATTAACTGATAATAATTTTGTTTTAAATCAATTAATTAATATAAATAACTCATTAAAATATGATTTTAATATAAAAAAACCAAAACTTATAATTTCTGGATTTAATCCGCATTCTGGTGAAAATGGTAAAATAGGGAATGAGGAAATAAAATTCATTATTCCAATTTTAAAGCAACTTAGAAAAAAAGGCGTGTTGATAGATGGTCCATATTCAGGTGATAGTCTTCTGATAAAAAAAAATTTAAAAATTTACAATTGTTTTATATACATTTTCCACGATCAAGCCTTAATACCATTTAAATATATTAGTCAATTTAGTGGAGTAAACTATACAGGTAATCTAAGTATTATTCGAACATCACCAGATCATGGAACTGCTTATAATTTAATTGGTAATAAAAAAGTTTCAAATAAATCTATTTTAAATTGTTTTAAATTTATAAAAAAAATCCATAGAAATAGAAAGAATAATGTTAAAACCTAAAAAATCTTTAAGTCAAAATTTTCTTATAGATAAAAATATTTGTAAAAAAATTGTAAATTTACCTAGAATTAAAAATAATATCGTTTTAGAAATTGGTCCTGGGCATGGTTTTATGACAGATTTTATTTTAAAAAAAAAACCTTTAAAATTATTTATAATTGAAAAAGATTTACGTCTAATTAATTTATTAAAAAAAAAATATGAAAGTAATGATAAAGTTAGAATTATTGCAAATGATATTCTAAAGCACGATTTTAAAAATATAAAAATTTAGTAGTTATATCAAATTTACCATATAATATTAGTACAAAAATAATTTTATATTTATTTAAATTTAATTCTAATATTAGTGAAATGATTTTTATGATTCAAAAAGAAGTAGCAATTAAATTTGATTACAATTTACTGAATATGAATAAATATAAATTTTTGACAAAAATAGTTTCGACATATACGAGAAATTTTAATGTATCATCTAAAGTTTTTTTTCCAAAACCAAAAATAGAATCTACAGTTGTTAAATTCAAATTTCATAAAAAAAATATAAATTTGATTAAAGCAATATCATTTTCAAACCTTATATTTAAAAATATTAGGAAAAAAATTTACAAGAATCTCAAATTAACTAACAATTATGATATTATTTTAAATAAAAGGGTTAATGAATTATCAATAAATGAGTTATTAAGTATTTATAATTCTTTTAAGTTTTAAATTTAATATATCTTGATGTTTTTTTATTAAATCATTAAATTCAATAATTTTTATTATTTCACTTACAGTTTTTTGAACATTTTCATTAATCAAAACATACTTATATTCTTTGTAATGTTTCATTTCGTTTATTGCATAGGAAAGTCTCAATTTTATTTCTTTTTTATTATCTGTACCTCTTTTAATTAATCTTTTCTTAAGTTCAGATTTTGATGGAGGTAATATAAAAAAATCAATTATATTATTTTTATTATAATTTTTTCGAATTTTTCTTGCACCTTTCCAATCGATATCAAATAGTAAATGTTGATTTCTTTTTTGACTTTCAATTATATTTTTAAAAGGCGATCCATAAAAATTATTAAAATTCTTTGCTGTCTCTATAAAGTAATTTTTTCTTTTCAAGTTTTCAAAATTTTCTTTTGTAACAAAATAATAATCTTTTCCATTAATTTCATTTAATCTTTTATTTCTAGATGTATAAGATATTGAAAGATTAATTTTTTTATTTTTTTTAATCAACAACTTACATAATGTTGTTTTTCCAGCACCAGAAGGTGATGAGATGATTATTAATTTATTATTTTTTTCTGTATTCATTAAGTTTTTTTAAATGTTGATCGTAAGTCTTGGAAAATATATGTCTATTTAAAGAATTATTAAAAAAATAAAACAAAAATTCTGTTTTATAATTTTCAAATATAATATCTAGAGTATTTCTTCCTACATAAGCAATAGGCCTAGGTGGCAGACCAAAATATTTATATGTATTAAATGGATGATCAATTTTGAGATCACTCAACAATAAATTTCTATTTAAGTTATATTCTCCATTAGTAATAGCATAGAGTACAGTAGCATCTATTTGTAATTTCATTTTTTTATTTAATCTATTGAAAATCACTGATGAAATAATTTTTTTATCTAAATTATCTAAACCTTCTTTTTCTAACAATGAACCTATTATTATAATTTCATTAAAAGTATATTGATTAGAAATTTTATTACGTACATAATTATTAAAATACTCTTTTTTATTTTTTTTTAATTTGCTTAAAAAAAAGTTAAAATCTGTATTTTTATTAAAGAAATAAGTATCAGCAATAATATCTTCGTAAGGAATAGATCTATAATCCCTAAAATATTTTGATAATTCTAAATTTAATTCTTTTTGAGACCAACCCTCGACAATAGTAATTTTATTTAAAATATTGCTAGGTTTAGAAATAATATTAACTAAATTAATTAAAGAAGAGTTATTTTCTATATTAAATTCACCATAGTGTATAAATTTTTTACCAATTAAATTATTTATTTTCATAAAAATTTTAATCAATTCGATATCTAAATGGGAAATATTAATAATATTATCTTTTACTATGTTTTCTAGATTTTGACCTTTATTAATTTTTAAGGGATTTTTTTTTAAAATAATATTTTTATTTAAACTATAAAAAATATAAAGTGAGGAAAAAAGTAAAATAAAAACTATAGCAATGTTAAATACTTTTAAATAATAACGCAGTGTTTGTTCCTCCAAAACCAAAAGAATTGCTTAAAGCTAAAGATATATTTTTATCTATAGGTTCTTTTGGAATTAAATTTATATTAGTAGTCTCTATAGGATTGTTTAAATTTAAAGTTGCTGGTAGAATATTATTGTTTAAAGATAAAATTGAAAATATAGATTCTACACTTCCAGCAGCACCTAATAAATGACCAATAGAAGATTTAGTGGAACTTACATAAATATTATGATTAAATAATTTAGATATAGCATTTAACTCAATTTCATCCCCTTTAATAGTAGATGTTCCGTGAGCATTTATATAATCTACTTTATCTGAGGATACATTAGCCATATTAATTGCTTCTTTCATGGCTCTATAGCCACCATCACCATCCTCAGCAGGAGCAGTAATATGATGAGCATCTCCAGACATTCCATAACCAACAAGTTCAGCATAAATATTGGCACCTCTTTTTTTGGCATATTCCATTTCCTCAAGTACGAGAATTCCAGCACCCTCTCCCATAACAAATCCATCTCTATTTTTATCCCATGGTCTAGATGCTTCCTGTGGATTATCATTATAAGATGTACTCAAACTTCTGGCAGCACAAAAACCTGCAATACCTAATTTACAAACAGCTGCTTCAGACCCTCCAGCAATCATTACATCTGCTGCACCACGTTTAATCATTTCACCGGAGTCGCCAATTGAGTGAGCGCCTGTGGCACAAGCTGTAACAACTGAATGGTTAGGTCCTTTTAAACCATATTTAATTGAAATTTGACCAGATAAGAGATTTACCAATGAAGATGGAATAAAAAATGGAGATAATTTTTTTGGTTCCTTGTTATTAATAGTTAAAGAGCCCTCATATATTGTCTCTAACCCTCCAATACCTGAGCCAACTGAAACTCCAATTCTTAATTTTTTTTCCTCACTTAGATTTTGAATTCCAGCATCTTCTATTGCCATCTTAGCGGCTATAAGGCCATATTGTATGAATCTATCATTTCTGTTGATATCTCTTTTTTCTAATGCAGATGATTTATTAAAATAATTCTGATCTTGCGGATCATTACTAATATATCCAGCAATTTTAGCTGGTAGATTAGATACATCGAAATGATTTATTTTTTTAATACCAGAGTTTGTTTTAATTAAATTATTCCAAGAGGTATCAACGTCGTTACCTAAGGATGTCAATAATCCCATCCCAGTAACAACTACCCTTCTCATAAAATAATTAAAATTTATTTCTTGCTTTGAATATAATCAATTGCATTTTGAACAGTTTGAATTGTCTCAGCAGCATCATCAGGTATTTCAATTCCAAATTTTTCTTCAAAAGCCATGACTAACTCAACAGTATCTAGACTATCAGCACCTAAATCATCTATAAACTTTGCTTCTGGTATAACCTTAGATTCATCTATCCCTAAATGATCTACAACAATTTTTTTTACCTGATCTTGAATTTCACTCATAAATATTTCTCCTTATAATTCTTTTAAATTATTTTTTGAATGTATGTCAACAAATTAAACCATTAACATTCCACCGTTGATATGCAAATTTTGACCAGTTATATAAGTTGAATCATCTGTTGATAAAAAATAAGCTAAATTTGCAACGTCATTAGGTTTTCCAAATCTCATCATTGGAATTCTAGATAAATAAGCATTCTTTTGATCATCATTTAATTTCTCAGTCATTGATGTAGATATAAAACCTGGAGATATTACATTAACATTTATATTTCTCCTAGCTACTTCAATTGCAATAGATTTATACAGGCCTACCAAGCCAGATTTTGAAGCTACATAATTTGCTTGGCCAGGATTACCCGTTGATCCAACAATAGAAGAAATACCAATTATTTTTCCATATTTATTAGTTAACATATTAGGTAGTAAAGATTTAATTATTTGATAATTTGAATTTAGATTTGTTTGAATAACTTCAGACCATTGTTCATTTTTCATTCTGAAAATTAAGTTGTCATGTGTCTTTCCAGCATTATTTATAATAACTGAGATATCTTTATGATCTTTAGAAATCTCATCAAGATTTTTTTGAAGTTTTTCAGAATTTGATAGATCTAATAGATAATAATGATGAGAAGATCCATATTTCTCTCTTAAACTTTGGAGTTTCTCATTGGATGATGAAGTTAATACTAAAGAATATTTAGCACTTAGAAATTTGAGACAAATTGCTGACCCAATACCTCCAGAGGCACCAGTAAGAAAAATTTTTTTATTTATATTCATTTTATTTTAAATCTGAAACTTTATTAATTGATATAATATCAAAACTATTTGAGATTCTCTTTATTAATCCACTTAACACTTTATTAGGACCGATTTCTATGATTTTATTTTCACCAATCTCTTCAAGTTTTTTAATACTTTTTGTCCAATTAACTCTATTAGCCATTTGATTTTGTAGGTTTTTTTTTATTGTTATATTATCAATGTGAATATTAGCATCGTAATTCGAAATAATTTTTACATTATTTTCTTTAAACTCTAATTTATCAATTTCTTCAGCTAATTTTTTTTGTGCATCGATCATGTACTTACTGTGAAAGGCAGCAGAAACATTTAATACAACAAACTTTTTCACATTGTTTTTTAAAAATAACTCTCTACTTTTATTTAGATCTTCAATGTTTCCAGATATTACAATTTGCACCTGTGAATTATCATTTGCAATTTCTAATGTTAGGTTATTAGTGTCAATTATCTTTTGAATTTCATTAGCGGGTAATCCTATTAATGCAGCCATTCCAGTTTGATTAGGTGTCACAGCTATATTCATTAATTCTCCCCTTTTTTTTAGTATTAAACTGCAATCTTTTAAACTGATTTTATTACTACAAGCTAATGCGGTATATTCACCAAGTGAATGACCTAACATTATTTCTATATTTTCAGCTTTTAAATCTTTTACGTAATTATAAGTTTTATAAATTACATAAGATGCTGTAAATATAGATATCTGAGTAAATTGAGTTAAATTTAATTTGTTTTCATCGTTTTCAAATATAATTTTTTTTAAATCAATTTGAGTATAATCACATATCTCTTCAAAAATTCGTTTAGCTATATCAAAATTATCATAAAAATCCTTTGACATACCTGCTATTTGGCTACCTTGTCCAGGAAATACGATCGATGTCATAAAAGCTTGATTTATTTTAAAAATTTAATATATGCAAGACGAACTTCTCTTATATTCTAAAATATAAGATAAACCACGGAGTTATATGAACAAATTTGAAGTAGTATTAATCTTTAATCCTGATCTAGCCACTACAACACTTAATTCAGAGATTGAAACATTTAAATCAAAAATTTCTTCACAATCAGCGGTAATTTTAAATGAGGAAAATTGGGGATTAAGAGACTTAAGTTATAGTATTAATAAATTTAAAAAAGCTTTTTATAGATATCTTCAAATTGAAGCATCTGGTCAAATAATAAAAGACCTGAACAAAGAATTAAATCAGTCAGAAAATCTATTAAGATATTTATTTATAAAAGTAAAAGAACATCAGGAACTACCAACAAAATTAAATTATGAAAAAAAATAAATTCAAATCTAAAAGAGAAGAAAAATCTAATTCGCCATTTGAAAATAGGAAAAAATTCTGCCCTTTCAGTCAACCTGGTTCACCACAAATTGATTATAAAGATTTGAGACTTTTATCTAGATATATTACGGAAAAAGGAAAAATAATTCCTAGTAGAATAACAGGCGTATCTAGAAAAAAACAAAAAGAACTTGCTAAAGCAATTAAAAGAGCAAGATTTTTATCACTTATGTCATATACAAACAAATCATTCACATCATGAAGGTTATATTAACAACAACAGTTAAAAAATTAGGTAAAATTGGAGATACAGTAATCGTTAAACCTGGATATGCTAGAAATTTTTTATTTCCAAACAAAATGGCACTGAGA
>CACHLW010000028.1 GCA_902580765.1 uncultured Alphaproteobacteria bacterium
ATCTGCTTTAGTTTCTAACAAAAAACTATTTTTATTTTTTTTTATTAATTCATTTAAGGTTTGTAAGGACATTTTTAAATTACCATTTCTAGCTTTTTTAATTGATTCTGCATAAGTTTTATAAGGTTCATTTAACTCTTTTAAAACTTCGTAGTTGTCATTATAACCAACGAATTTTGCTTTTATGTAGTTAAATTTTTCATTATATTTATTATTAAAATTGTTTTCTTTATTGTTTTTAAAGTTTTTTATTAATGAAATTCTATCCTTAAAATATGGATGAGTACTTGTTCTCTGTTTATCTTCTGAAAAACCTTTATCTAATAATTTTTGCTCTATTGTCATCAATAACTTTTGAATTGAGTTAGAATTTGTATTTAGTAATTTTAATGTCTGCAATGCATATAAATCAGCTTCCATTTCTTGATCTTGACTAAAGACAATGAAATGATTTGATAAGGTAGCAGAAGTTAGAATACTTCCTTGTAATAATTGAGGATTTTGAGTTAGTGTTGAACCAGCTATTACTGATAAAAGTCCAAGGGTATTATATTTTTTACTGTTTTCTATTGTTTTTTTTCTAAGTGTAATATGGTTGAGATCTATATGACCAACTTCATGGGCCAATACAGATAATAAAGCAACATAATCTGAACAATGAATAATCAGTCCACTATTAATGTGTATTACATTATTAATATCTACAAAAGCATTAATTTCATTACTATTATTAATTTTAAATTTAATCTTTTTTTTTATTCTATTTACTTCGCTTATATCTTCAATAATTTGATTAATAAATTTCTCAGTTTCATAGTCTAATATTTGAGAACTGAAGCTACTTTTAGAAGAAAAAATAATAAGTAAAAAAAAAATAATTATTTTTTTAAGACCACCATCCACTTTTTTCTTCATCTTCATTTGTTTCACTCTCTTTTAAATTTACATCTTTTTGTATAACAATATTATCGTCTTTTTTAATTTCACTATCATCTAAATTATTATCTTTAATATTTTTTTTTGTTTTTTTTGTTTTTATAACCTTCTTTTTTTTAATTACTTTAGTAGTTTTCTTCTTCTTTGAATTTATTTTTTCACTAATATTTAGTTGATTACCATCTTCAATTTCAATTAATGGATCATGTAAAGAATATTGTGGATTGAAATAAAAATTAATTCTAGAATCAAATTTATTTTCTAATGAAAATATCTCATTTTTTTTATTATTTAATAAATTTTCTGCTAAACCACTATTACATTTAACATTAATAATAGAATTTTTATTTTCAGAAATTTTTTCTTTAATCACTTTAATTATTTGTTCTATTATTGAAGAAGAATTTAAAATTAATCCAGATCCTTTACAGTAATTACATCTCTCAAAAGATTTATCTATTAAACTAGATCTTAATCTTTGTCTTGATAATTCCATTAATCCAAACATACTTATTCTTCCAAATTGAACTCTAGCCCTGTCTCTTACAAGAGCAGTCTTTAAACTCTTTTCAACTTTAAAATTATTACGATAATCATCCATATCAATGAAATCAATTACTACTAAACCTCCAAGATCCCTTAATCTCAGTTGTCTGGCTATCTCAACTGATGCTTCTAAATTTGTTTTTAAAGCAGTGCTTTCAATGTTTCTCTCAGATGTATTTTTTCCAGAATTTACATCCACTGCAACCAATGCTTCGGTTGTATTAATTACAATAGAACCCCCTGATTTTAGTTTTACATTAAGACTAAAAAGATCATTAATTTGTGTTTCAATATTATTGGAAGCGAAAAGTGAGTTTGCATCAGACTTGTACTGCTTTACTTTCTTAACATAAGTTGGAGCTAAATTTTTAGTAATTTTTTTTACTTTGTCGTAACCTTCTTTACCTTCAACTAAAATATTATCTACGTCTTCACTTAACATATCTCTAATGGCTCTTTTTAAAACATTACCTTCTTCATGAATCATTTCTGGAGCTTCTGATTTTAATGTTAATTCTCTTATTTTATTCCACTGTTTTATTAAAAATGATAAATCTTTGGATATTTCTTTTTTTGTTCTTCCAATACCTGCGGTTCTAACAATTACAGACATTTTATCTGGAATTTCTACTGATGATAAAATTTTTTTTAATTTCTTTCTTTCCTCAATATCGCCAATTTTTCTAGATATTCCATCACTATTCATACTGTTTGGCATAAGAACGCAATATCTACCTGCAAATGATAAATATGTCGTTAACGCTGCACCTTTTAGACCTCTTTCTTCTTTATTGATTTGCACAAGTAAAACCTGCTTTGGTCTAATTACATCTTGAATTTTGTATTTTCTAAAAAAATTAAAATATTCTTTTTTTGGGCTTACATTTTTAATTTTTCTTTTTTTAATAGATATAATTTTTTCTTTTATTTCATCTTCAGTTATTTCTATCTCATTTTCAGTCTTTGTTTCTTCATCTGATTCTTCAAATTCACTTGTGTTTTCATTGTTTTGTATTTCTTCATCATCATTTTCTTTGAATATTTTTTCGTTTAATTCTTTTATTCTTTGCTCGTCAGCAGCAGGAATCTTAAAATAATCAGGATGTATTTCCGTAAGAGGTAAAAAACCGTTTCTATTTGTTCCAAAATCAACAAATGCCGCTTGAAGAGATGGTTCAATTCTAGTAATTTTTGCTAAATAGACATCACCTTTTACTGCATTATTTTTATTTGTTTCAATTTCAAAGTCATCTAGTTTACCATCTTCGGTAACTGCGATTCTTGTTTCAATGTTGTTTGTTGTATCAATAAGTATATTTTTTGACATATTGCCGAAACTCCGTAAAAAATTTTATATTGTAAAATCATATTTGTTTTTGTGTATAATATTTGCCTAATGTCATATTTTTAACTATTTCACAATGTAGTTTATTAAATATGTTAAGATTATTTAATTATATAAAATTATTTCTGGTTTTTGTAATTTTATTTGTATTTTTAGGTATTTTAACAATTTTCTTTACTCTTTGGCACTATTCCCCAGAATTACCTTCATATGAAAATATTATAAAGTATAAGCCAAATTTATCTTCTAGAATATATAGTGCTGATGGTTTACTTTTAAAAAGTTATTACACTGAAGAAAGAATTTTTATTCCCGAAAGAAGAATTCCGAGAGAAATAAAATTAGCTTTTTTATCCTCAGAAGATAAAAATTTTTACACTCACTATGGCCTAGATGTAGCTGCTATTATAAGAGCTTTTATTACTAATATTATAAATACCTACTCTGATAAAAGAGTAGTAGGCGCCTCAACAATCACTCAGCAAGTTGTTAAAAATCTATTATTAAGTAATGAAGTTAGTTATTCTAGAAAAATTAAAGAAATCATTTTAGCTATAAGAATTGAAAATATTTTAGATAAGAATGCTATTTTGGAATTATACTTGAATGATATTTATCTAGGTTATGGTTCTTATGGAATTGGTTCTGCAAGTTTAAATTACTTTAATAAATCCATCTACGATCTTGATTTACATGAAATAGCGTTCCTTGCAGCATTACCTAAGGCTCCAAACAATTATAATCCAAAAAAAAATTATTCTAAAGCAATTGAAAGAAGGAATTGGGTAATTGATAGAATGTATGCAAATGGATTTATAACAAAAAAAGAATTAGAATATAAAGAAAAGCCACTAGAAATTTATAAAAGAAAAAATATTCTTTTTTCAGATGCAGATTATTTTTATGAAGAAATAAGAAAAGATCTTTATTTAAAATATGGAAAAGAAAAACTTTATTCTGATGGATTAATAATTAAAACTTCACTCAATTCATCTATTCAAAAATATGCTAATATTAGTCTAATCGAAGGTTTAATGGAATATGAAAAAAAACATGGATGGCACGGTATAGTAGAAAATACATCTTTAAATAAATTTTTAAAAAATAAAGATTTTTATATTTTAAATAATCCTTTTTATCCAAAATGGATATCAGTTATTATAGAAAAGGTAAATGAAACAAATATTGAAGTAATTAATCATTCTAAAATTAAATTTAAAATAGATTTAAATAATCAATATAACAATTGGCTCTTAGATGAAGTTTTTAATAAGGGAGATGTAATTTATGTTGAAAGAAAAGATAAAGAATATTTGATAGTTCAAGAACCAAAAGTTAACGGGGCCATTATTGTAATTGATCCTTACAACGGTGACATACTTGCTCTTTCAGGTGGCTATAGCTTTAATAAAAGTGAATTTAACCGTGCAACTCAAGCTAAACGTCAACCTGGGTCAGCATTTAAACCAATAGTTTATTTAGCAGCCTTAAAAGAGGGTTATTCACCATCCACATTAATACTTGATGCACCCTATGTAGTTGATCAAGGCCCAGGTCTTCCAAAGTGGAAACCATCAAATTATACAGACGAGTTTTATGGGTTAACAACAATGAGAACAGGCATAGAAAAGTCTAGAAACCTTATGACTGTCAGATTAGCTAATAGAATAGGTATGAATAAAATTATTAGTATGGCAAATAACTTTGATATTAATTATGAATTAGATGATAAACTTTCAATGTCATTGGGTTCTGGAGAGATTTCTTTAATTGATTTAACTAATGCATACGGAATAATAGCTAATGGAGGTAAAAAAATAGAGCCAAAGCTAATTAAAAGTATTTATTCAAAAGATGGAAAAAAAATTTATGATACTAACTTAAAAAAGTGTCTTGATTGTAAACTCAAAAATATTTCATCAGAAATTAGAATTCCAAATATACATGAGGATAAAAATTTAATAGTTGATCCTAGATTAGCCTATCAAATTACATCAATGATGGAAGGTGTGATAAAAAGAGGTACCGCTAAAAAACTTTTAGATTTGGATATTCCATTAGCAGGAAAAACTGGAACAACTAATCAAAACAAAGATGCGTGGTTTATAGGTTTTACTCCAGATTTAGTTATTGGTGTATATGTTGGATTTGATATACCAAAAACACTTGGTTACAAGCAAACTGGCTCAAGTGTAGCAGTACCAATTTTCAAAAATTTAGCTAAAAAAATAAATATTAACAAAAATAAAAAACCATTTAGAGTTCCTTCTGGTATTAGTTTTGTCAGAATTGATCCAAGTAGTGGTCAAATTTCAAATAATAAAGATAGTATCAGCGAGCCATTTATTCTTGGCTCTGAACCTTATTCAGATAATATTAGTGTTATTGATGGGTTAGAAAATTTTAATAATAATACCATTTCTGGAACAGGTGGTTTATTACAGTAACATTATATGGAAATTTTGGAAATAATTGAACATAACCTTAAAAAAATAAGATTAAACTTTGATCTTATAAGGAGGGGAGTTTGACTACACTGCTCTACAAGATAAACTCAAAGAATTAAAAAATACAAGCTCTGATCCTGATATATGGAAAAAAAGTGATGCAAAGAATATTTTTCAAGAAATAAAAAATATAGAAAATAAAATTAATGATTTTAATAGATTGAGTAAATTACTTAGTGAGTCTGATGAGATATATAACTTTATTCTGAAAAATAAAGATAACTCTTTAATTGATGAACTGAATAAAGAAGTATTAATTACACTTAAATTATCCGACAAAATTCGTTATTTAAATTTGTTAAACGATGAGGCAGATCACTTTAATGCTTTTTTAGAAATACATGCTGGAGCAGGAGGTACTGAAAGCCAAGATTGGGCTGAAATGTTACAAAGAATGTATATCAGATGGGCTGATACCAATGAGGATTGTCAGGCTTATCTTCTTCAGGAAACACGTGGAGAAGAAGCAGGAATAAAATCATGTACACTCAAAATTAATATGGATTATTCATATGGTTGGTTGAAGAAAGAAAGTGGTATTCACAGACTGGTAAGAATTTCACCATTTGATAGTAATAAAAGAAGACATACAAGTTTTGCTAGTGTTTGGGTATATCCTGAAATTGATGATAAAATTGAAGTTGAAATTAAAGACAGTGATTTAAGAATTGATACCTACAGAGCTTCAGGAGCTGGGGGTCAACATGTAAATAAGACTGATAGTGCAGTAAGAATCACACATCTTCCAACAAACATAGTTGTTCAATGTCAGAGTGATAGATCTCAACATAAGAATAGATCTAATGCAATGAAAATGATCAAATCAAGAATTTATGAAGCAGAACTTCAAAAAAGAAAAGAAAGTGAAAATATTAAAAATAAAGAGAAAAAAGATATTGGTTGGGGTCATCAAATTAGATCCTATGTTTTACATCCTTATAAATTAATAAAAGATCTACGAAATGGATATGAAACATCCAATGTAAATGATGTTTTAAATGGAAAAATAAATAATTTTTTAGAAAATTCTCTTACCTTATAGATAATT
>CACHLW010000029.1 GCA_902580765.1 uncultured Alphaproteobacteria bacterium
ATAATTTTTCTTTTAATGAATTTAAAATCGTTAGTAGAATTTTTTTCCAAATATCTTCTTCTATTCGTTGTAGCCACAACATAAGAAAAATTAGAAAGTGCAATTTCTAAATCATCATAAACTTTAATATTCTTAATAATTTTCGTTGCTTTTTTTGCTGCATTTATTGATTTATTGTTTAACCATTTATCTCTTGGCGAAACAATAATTAGATCTTTTAAACCAAAGTTGTGCATAACACGAGCAACCATTCCAATGTTTTCAGGAAGTTGGGGTCTAACTAAAATTATGCTTGGATTTTTTGGAGTCAATCTTTATTCTTTAAATTATTTAAGAGCTTAAAAGTAATGCTATCAAAAATAGCGCTATAAGATGCATCAATAATATTTGGAGATACGCCAATAGTTGTCCAATGTGTATTAGTGGAATCAGATGATTCAATTAAAACTCTTGTGATAGCGCCAGTACCTTTTTCTGATGAAAGAATCATAACTTTGTAATCAGTTAACTTTAAATCTTTAAGATCAGGATAATAATCAATTAGGGCTTTTCTTAATGCACTATCAATAGCATTTACTGGACCATTTCCAGTACCCACTGTCATCATATTTGAATCTTTAACTTTTAAAAATACCGTAGCCTCTGCTTCAGTAACAATTTCACCTTTAGCATTCCATCTTCTTTCATCTGTGACTCTAAATTTTTCTAAATTATAAAAATCCTCAAAATGACCAAGATGACGTCTTACTAATAGTTCAAAACTAGCTAAAGCAGTATCAAATGAATATCCTTCTGATTCTTTTTCCTTGATAATCTCCAAGATATTGTTGATTTCATTTTTAGGTAGATCAATATTAATCTTATTTAATTGATTTAATATATTAGATCTTCCTGCCTGATTTGAAATTACTACGTTTCTAGAATTACCAACAATTTCTGGTTTAATATGTTCATAAGTTGAAGAATTTTTTTCTATGGCAGATGCATGTAATCCACCTTTATGAGAGAAAGCATGATCTCCAACATATGGAGCATTTTTTCTTGAAGGCATGTTTAGAATATCGTTTAATGTTCTAGAAATATGAATTAAATTTTTTAACTTATCTTTTGAAATATTTGTTTTATATTTTGTTTTTAGAACCAAAGATGGAATTAAGGAAATTAAATTAGTATTTCCACATCTTTCTCCTAAACCATTAATTGTTCCCTGTATCTGTCTTGCTCCAGCATTAATAGCTGCTAATGCATTTGCAACTGCATTGTCAGTATCATTGTGAGCATGTATACCAACATTTTGACCTGGTATAACTTTTACTACTTCTGAAACAATATTGTAAATTTCATCTGGAAGAGTTCCCCCATTTGTATCACAAAGCACAACCCATCTTGCACCAGCGTCATACGCTGCTTTAATACAATTCAATGCAAACTCTTTATTTTCTTTAAAGCCATCAAAAAAATGTTCTGCATCAAAAATTGGCTCTTTGTTTTTATTTTTTATTGATTTAATACTATCACTGATCATTTTTAAATTTTCATCTTCAGATATTTCTAAAGCGTTTTTTACGTGAAATGATGATGATTTACCTACAATACAAACACAACTTGCGCTTGAATTAATAAGTGCATTTAATCCTGGATCGTTATCTGCACTTCTACCTGGTCTTCTTGTCATACCAAAGGCAGTCAATTTACTTTTTGAAAATTTTGTATTTCTAGAAAAAAAATCATTATCGGTAGGATTTGCTCCAGGCCATCCACCTTCAATGTAATCTATTCCTAAATCATCAAGATGTTGGGATATATTCATTTTATCACTAACAGAAAAATTAACTCCTGTTGTTTGCTGACCATCTCTAAGTGTGGTATCGAATAAAAATACTTTATCTTCCATAATTACTAGATCGCTAATAGAGTATAAATTAAAATTTACTAGATTTTTCCAAGTTTTTGCAAGATTTCGTCTCTATCAAATAATGGTAGTAGATATTTTAATTCGGGTCCATGAGATTTTCCTGTCAAAATTAACCTCAAAGGCATAAATAAATCTTTTCCTTTAAGCCCAGTTTTTTTGTTAATTTTTGATGTCCAATGATCCCATGTTGTTTCATCAAAAGGATCCTCGGGTAATTCATCAACTGCCGTGTTAATAAAACTATCATCAATATTTAAATCTTTAGCATTATTTATTTTTGTAATTACTTCTTCCCATTCTTTAGCTTGATTAACAAATGAAATATTATTTTTAATAAAACGCCAAAAACTCTCTTTTTGAAAATTGGATTTTATGTTTTTTAACTTATGACTAATCTCATTATAACTAAATAATTTAACAGTATTTTCATTAAGGTTTCTTAAGGATTCAATTGAAAATTTAGCAGAAGATCTAGATAAGCTTTGAATATCAAATTTTTTTACTATTTCATTTAAATCTTTGATTGGATCAATATTACTGCTCGAACCAATAAAAAGAAAATAATTAAGTAAAGATATATTTTCGTATCCTTCGTCTCTAAAATTTTCAATTGAAAGACTGCCAAGTCTTTTGCTAAAACCCTTACCAGTTTCATCAACTAAGAATGGATGATGAGCAAATAATGGAATAGAAGATTCAAGAGCCTTAAAAATTTGAATATGATAAGCAGTATTAGCAATGTGATCTTCCCCTCTAATAATATGCGTAATTTTTTCTTCAATATCATCAATGACTGAAGGTAAATGGTATAACAATGTTCCATCAGCTCTAATTAAAACAGGATCACTCAAATTTTTTGCATCAAATGAAACATCTCCTTTAATGATATCTTTCCAACCAATATTTTCATGATCTAATTTGAATCTCCAATGAGGTTGAATTCCAGATTCTATTTTTTTTTCTACTTCTTCATCACTTAGATTTAATGATGATCTATCATAAATAGGTGGTTTCCCAGATGATAACAAAGATTTTTTCTTTAAAGCTAATTCCTCTTCTGTTTCAAAACATGGATAAAGTCTTTTCTTTTGTTTTAGAATTTGGATTTTCTCATTGTAAATATGCTGTCTAGAGGACTGATTAAAAGTGTAACTCCAATTTAATCCAAGCCATTTAAGATCATCTTTGATACTTGTCTCAAATTCTTTAGAACTCCTATTGGCATCAGTATCATCAATTCTTAATACAAACTCACCTTGATTTTTTTGACAAAAAATCCAATTCAAAATTGCTGATCTAGCATTACCGATATGTATTTTTCCTGTAGGGCTAGGAGCGAACCTACACTTCATATTATTCTTTAGGAATTTCGCAAACAGGAATAGGCTTCATCTTATGAAGATTTGGCTTTCTAATTTCTTCGTATCTACTGAAGTATTCACTAGACTTATTTTCCATTGCTTCTTCTAATTGCTTATATGAAAGACCAAGCTGGCTTTCATCATTTCTACTATCATCCCATAAACCATCTGTCGGTGCTGCGCTAATAATATCTTTTATAACCCCAATTTCTTCAGCTAATTCCCACACCTCAGTTTTAGTACAATCTGCTATTGGCGATATATCTACACCTCCATCACCATATTTTGTATAAAATCCAACACCAAAATCTTCAACTTTATTTCCAGTACCAACAACTATACCATTATTACTTTGAGCTATTTGGTATAGAGTTACCATTCTTAGTCTAGATCTTGAATTTGCAAAAGCTAACTCACTATCAAAATTTTGCATCGTATTTTGAAATGTTTTAAAAACATTATCTAGCTCGATTATTTTTGTTTCTACATTTGGGTAATTTTGCTCTAAAAATTCTAAATGTCTTAAACTTAAATCATGTTGTGATGAATTTTGCTTAATAGGCATTGAAACAGCTATGGTTTTTAAACCAGTTTGAGCACATAAGGTGCTAGTAAGAGCTGAATCGACTCCTCCTGATACTCCTATTACTAGTGTAGTTGGATTATTATTTATAGATTTAGCGTAATCTTTAATCCAATTAGAAATATATGCAATTTTATCTTTTGAATTCATAAGTAATATATAAATATAAATTTATAAATTTGAAGATTGCTTTGAGAGAAATTTTTCTTCTTTTAAAAAATCTGATAATAAAAAAGCCAATTCTAGAGACTGCGAGGCATTTAGTCTCGGATCACAATATGTATGATATCTATTTTTTAGATCTTCATCTGTTATTTCTTGAAGACCTCCCATACATTCTGTAACATCTTGACCAGTCATTTCTAAATGGACGCCGCCTGGATATGTTCCTTCGCTTCTGTGAATTTGAAAAAATTGCTGAATTTCAGAAATTATATCTTTTAATGGCCTAGTTTTAAAACCAGTGTTAGATTTGATAGTATTTCCATGCATGGGGTCACAAGTCCAAACAACATTTTTACCAGCTGAATTAACTGACCTAATTATTTTTGGAAGTATTCCACTAACTTTTTCATGACCCATTCTACATATCAGCGTTATTTTTCCAGCTTCATTATTTGGATTCAACACATCTAATATCTTTAATAGTTCTTCTGTCTTTGTGCTTGGACCAACTTTAATACCTATAGGGTTCTCAATACCTCTTAAAAATTCAATATGTGCTCCATCAAGTTGTCGTGTTCTGTCACCTACCCATAACATGTGAGCTGAAACATCGTACCACTTACCTGAAGTACTATCTATTCTTGTTAATGCTTCCTCATATTGAAGAAGTAAAGCTTCATGACTTGTAAAGAAGTCTGTTTCATTTAATTGTCTTACACTGTTTCCATTTATTCCACATGCCTCCATAAAAGATAAGCATTCGTCAATTCTTGAAGATATCTCTCTAAATTTAGCAGCATTCTCACCTTTAACAAAATTTAGGTTCCATTGATGTATTTTATTTAAATTGGCAAAACCGCCCTGAGAAAAAGCTCTTAAAAGATTAAGTGTAGATGCAGACTGATTGTAGGCCTGAATTAATCTATCTGGATTAGGATCTCTGTCTTTTTGATTGAAGTCTATCCCATTAATTATATCGCCTTTATAAGACTCAAGTTCTAAATCATTAATAACTTCTGTGGCAGATGATCTTGGCTTTGCAAACTGTCCAGCAATTCTTCCAACTTTAACAATTGGACAAGAAGCGCCAAACGTTAATACAACAGCCATTTGTAAAATAACTTTAAATGTATCTCTAATATTATCTGGATGAAAATCTGCAAAACTTTCTGCACAATCTCCACCTTGTAATAAAAAAGCATTTCCGTTTGAAACTTCTCCAAGTTTCTTTTTTAATAGTCTAGCTTCTCCAGCAAAAACTAAAGGTGGATATTTGGAAATTTCATTTAGAGTTTTATTTAGATGAACTTCATTCTGATAGTTAGGCATATGAAGAGCATTTTTATTTCTCCAACTATTTGGTGACCATTTATCGCTCATAATTTGAAAAGGCTCATAAACCCTAATATATCTTGAAACAAGGGTTATTATTTAGATCTTTTATTTCTTAGAATTTTTAAGGCTGATCTTTCAATAGCAAGTGAATTTTCGGGAATATTTTTAGTGATAACACTACCTGCGCCAATTCTAGATTTAGACTCAATTACAACTGGAGCAATGAGTGATGTGTTTGAACCTATAAATACATTATCTTTTATTATCGTTTTGTGTTTTTTCTTTCCATCATAGTTACAAGTTATTGTGCCGGCACCTATATTCACATTATTTCCTATTTCTGAATCTCCAACATATGAAAGATGAGCAATAGAAACATTATTTCCAATTTTAGAATTTTTTATTTCAACAAAGTTACCAATCCTTGATTTTTTTCCGATTTTTGTTTTTGGTCTTAATCTAGCACTTGGACCAATATGTGAATTTTCATCTATTGTAACCTCTTCTAAGTATGAATTACTTTTAATTATTGAACCTTTTTTTATAATTGTTTTTTCCTTTATTGTAACATTGCTTTCAATTGTAACAGTAGGTTCAATTTTGGTGTCATAGCTTAAATAACAAGTATTGGGTTTTAAAAAATTGACTCCATTTTTTATAAAATCTTTTACATATTTTTTTTGCAAGATATTTTGTACAACATTAAAATCATTTAATGTATTTATGCCCAACATTGTTTCTTTTTTGCACTCAATATAATTGATAGGAATATTTTTTTTTGAAAAAATTTTGCATATATCAGGAAGATATCTTTCTTTTTTAATTTTATTTTCTTTAATATTTTTTAAATTATCAAATAATAATTTAGTATTTGCTATCAAAATACCAGAATTACATAAATTAATTTTTTTTTGTTCAGGTTTTAAATTGATTTGCTCAATTATTTCTTCAACGTAGTTGTTATTCAATAATAACCTACCATAACCATGTGGCTCTGAAGTA
>CACHLW010000030.1 GCA_902580765.1 uncultured Alphaproteobacteria bacterium
ACTACATTGGATCTTTTGTAAACTCTTTGATACTAGCTCTGATATCTACTTTTTTTTGTTTACTTATTGGGTTCCCATTAGCTTTTTATATTGCGACTTCAAATATCAGATTAAGAAATATCCTATTAGTTTTAGTAGTTATTCCATTTTGGTCATCATTTTTATTAAGAGTATATGCATGGAAAATAATTTTACAGAATAATGGAATTTTAAATGTAATACTTCTAAACCTAGGCATAACATCAGAACCACTTCAATTATTATACAATCAATATGCTGTCATCATGGGAATTGTATACACTTATTTACCTTTGATGATTTTACCACTCTATGGATACTTAAATAAATTTGACTTAAATTTAATTGAAGCATCAAAAGATTTAGGATTAAATCGTATTAAAACCTTTTTTAAAGTTATTCTTCCTTTGTCTGTTCCAGGAATTGTTGCTGGATCTTTATTAGTTTTTATACCTGTTGTTGGAGAATTTATTATACCTGAAATGTTAGGTGGTAGTGATAGATTGTATTATGGAAAAATATTATGGGAGGAATTCTTTGTTAATAGAAACTGGCCAGGTGCTAGTGCTTTAGCTTTTAGTGGAATTATTATTTTGGTTTTGCCAATTGTTATTTTTCAAATACTTTATTCTCGTTGGAGTCAAAAAAATGAAATCTAGTTTAATCAAAAGTACAGTTATTTTTTTAGGTTTATTTTTTTTGTATTTCCCAATTTTAGTTTTAATTTTTTACTCATTTAATGAAAATAAGAGAGTAATGGTTTGGAAAGGATTTTCTTTAAGATGGTACAATGAGTTATTTAATAATGAACAAATAATTGAGGCATTTATTATTAGTATTAAAATTGCAGCTTTGTCTGCAACTTTTGCAACAATTTTAGGAGTTATGATTGGATATTCACTTGTCAGAATAAGAAAAATTCCTTTTAAATCATTTTATATTTTTCTTTCTTCAACACCTTTGGTTTTGCCAGAATTAATTTTAGGTCTTTCAATGTTACTTTTTTTTATAAGCTTAAATAATGTAATTGGATTTCCATCATCTAGAGGGCAATTAACTATTTTTATATCACACGTTACTTTTTGTATTGCATTTGTCGCAATTATTATTCAAGCAAGATTAACTGACTTTAACAAAAATATTGAGGAAGCTGCGATGGATCTAGGCTATAATTATACCAAGGTACTCTATAAGATAACTTTACCAATAATTTTACCTTCTATTATTGCTGGTTGGTTATTAGCTTTTACAATTTCTTTAGATGATCTAGTTGTTGCGAGTTTTACTACTGGACCTGGAGCTAACACATTGCCAATTGTAGTTTTTTCTAAAGTGAGATTAGGATTGAGTCCTGAAGTAAACGCATTATCAGCAATTTTAATGTTTGCTTTAATAATAATTGGTTTATTTTATTTTTATTTTAATAAAAAATTTAAACATTAAGTAATAAATATTCTCGCTCCCAAGAACTTATTACTGATAAATAAGCTTGATACTCAACTCTTCTTATCGCAGCTATCGACCTTACAAATTTTTCATTAAATATGGATTTTATATCTTCATCATTTTCAAAGAGAGTTAACGATTCATCCATATTTTTAGGTAGATTAGAATTTTTATCTTTAAATGCACTATCTTTAGTTTCTGGATTTGGTTTTATATTGTTTTTCATTCCTAAATATCCTGAAGCTAAATTAGCTGCAAAAACTAGATATGGATTTGTATCAGATCCAGGAATTCTATTTTCAATTCGTATATTCCTTTCCTCAATTGATGGAATTCTAAAACCACAACTTCTATTACCTATTCCCCATTTAACATTTTTAGGAGCACCCCAAGTCGCAAACAATCTTCTAAATGAATTTATATTTGGAGCGTATATTGGCATTAATAATGGAGTATATTTTTCCAAACCACCTAAATAGTTTTTCATTTTTTTTGAAATTTTAGTTGATTGATTAAAAAAAATATTTTTATTTTTTTCATTATATATTGATTGATGTATGTGCATTGCACTACCAGGTTGGTTCTCCATAGGTTTTGCCATAAATGTTGCATGAAGTTTATGTTTCAAAGCTGACTGTCTTAAAGTTCTTTTAAATAAAAATACCTGGTCTGCTAGATCTAAAGGATCGCCATGCTGAAAATTAATTTCCATCTGAGCTGAGCCAGATTCATGATTAATAGTATCAATTTCTATATTTTGTGCTTCACAATAATTATATACATCCTCAAAAAGATGATCAAATTCGTTAACAGCATCTATACCCAAGGCTTGCTTACCTGTTTCTTGTCTACCTGATTGACCAACTGGCACTTCGAGGGGGTAATCTGAGTCAGCATTAGGTTTCACTAAATAAAATTCTAACTCTGGTGAAACAATTGGAGTTAATTTATCTTTTTTATAAAGTTTAAGAATATTTTTTAGAGCATTCCTACTAGAATTTATAACATCATCTCCATTAAGATTTATTGCATCGCAGATAATTTGTGCAGTAGGGTCGTCGTACCATGGCACTACTCTCATTGTATCAAAATCTGGTTTTAAAATTACATCAATGTCAGTTGGATTGTAAACACTTCTTGGTAAAGCACCAGCAGAGTCCTCAGTTGCATAATCTCCTGATATGGTTTGAATAAAAGTTGATTGTGGTAATCTGTGACTTTCATCTTGAAGTCCTTTTAAAAATTTATTTGTCGGTAAAATTTTTCCCCTTGCTATACCCCCAAGATCTGGAACTAAACATTCAACTTCTGTAATAGAGTTTTCCTGAAACCAATTTTGAAATTTTTCAATCATATTGAGACTGTTTGTTTACTAATTATTATTAAACCATTAAAGATAAGTTAATGTTTACTACAAAAAAAAGGACTTTTAATCAACATGATAATGAAAAAGAGAGTTTTTATAAATTTTCAGCACTTAATTTTTCTAATCAAAGTAAATTAAATGAGAATATTTCAACTGATGTATGTATTATTGGAGGTGGTTTAACAGGTATTTCTTCAGCATTAAATTTATCTAATCAAGGTTTATCAATAACGATTTTGGAAGCAAATAAAGTTGGATCTGGTGCTTCTGGTAGGAATGGTGGTCAACTAGGAATTGGAATGAGAAAAGATCAATTCTACTTAGAAAAAAAATTTGGTATTGAAAAAGCAAAATTTTTTTGGAAAGTTGGATTAGATGCTGTTTCAAATGTAGTTAATTTAATTGAAAAATACAAAATTGACTGTGCTCTTAGACAAGGTGTTCTTCATGTAGGCAATACAAAAAAAGATTATAAATATTTTCAAGATGAAATTGAGCATATGCAGAAGAATTATAATTATAATAATTATGAATACTTTGACCACAATTCAATAAGAGATGAAGTTAATAGTGACAGATATTTTTCTGGAATGCTTTTAAAGGATTCTTATCATTTAAACCCATTAAAACTGACATATGGTTTAGCAGAACAGTGTTTAGCGAATGGTATAAATATATATGAAAATTCTCCGGCTGATAAAATTGTTGATAATCAAAAAGAAGTTATAATTCACTCTGGAAAAAATATTATTAAAGCAAAGAAAGTAATTATTGGTTGTAATGGTTATCTTGATAATCTTTTAGGATCAAAAAGAAATTATTTTATGCCTATAAACAATTATATTATTGCAACTGAACCTCTCGGAAAAGATCTGGCAACTAAATTAATCAAAAGAAATTGTGGTGTAATAGATTCTAGATTTATGATTGATTATTATAGATTTTCAGAAGACTACAGACTTCTTTTTGGAGGACCTGAAACAATTACATCTCATTTTGTAAAAGATGCAAAGAGTTTTGTTTCTAAACGAATGTATAAAGTTTTTCCTGAATTAAAAAAATTTAAAATTGAATTTTCTTGGGGAGGTACCTTGGCAATATCGATTAATAGATTGCCTATTTTTGGAACTATAATGAATCAAAAGTTATATTATGCTCATGCTTACTCTGGGCATGGTTTAGCTATGAGTATTATGGGAGGAAAAATGGTAGCTGAAAAAATTTTAAATAAATCAAATAATTTTGATATGTTTGAGCAAATTAATCATTTTAAAATTCCAGGTGGCAACATGTTTAGAAGACCATTGTATTCTTCAGCCATTATTTATTATAGGTTAATGGATTATTTAAATAGATTGTAATTACTTAATTGCTCTTCTTAATCTGTCATTTATAGTTTTGCCAAGCCCTTTATTAGGTATTTCTACTACAGCAATTTTTTTGCATCTACTTTGATCTAATTTATGAAGATAACGATAAAAATTTTTTGCTGCTTCATTTAAATTTTTTTTATTACTCAAATTTAAATTAATTATTTTAGACTTTAATTTATTATTGCCAAAATTTAATAAACCTTCATTTTTTAGTATTCTCTTAGCATTCATTCTTATTGGCTTTAAAGTTGAATAATGTTTTTTTAGATTACCAGGAGAAATAGATGATTTCTTTTTAATTTTTACTTTTGCATATTTATTTAGCTCTTCAACAGTTATGCTGCCATATCTTAATACTTCAATTTCATTATTGGTATCAATTCTAACAACTGTGGACTCTAGTCCATGAGAAGACTGTTTATCTTTTAAAACAAATATTTTTTTTACTAGAATAGGGTCGATATCCATAATATTGGTTACTGAAGTTCTTTCTGACAGATTAGCACTAGGGGCTGCAATAGGTAGGTCAAATAAAGTAATTAATTTTTTAGCCAATTTATTACCAGGAATTCTGCAGCCGACTAAAGTTGAGTTATTAGAGACTAATTTTGATATTTTAGAATTTTTCTTTTTTTTTAATATTATTGTCAAAGGACCAGGCCAGAATTTTGAACCTAATTTTTTTTCAAATTTATTTAAAATAAAATATTTTTCTATTTGTTTAATACTTTTAAAGTGACAGATAATTGGATTACTTCTTGGTCTTTTTTTTACTTTAAAAATAGATTTTACAGCCTCATCATTTGTTGCATCTGCTCCAAGACCAAATACTGTTTCTGTGGGAAATATTACAAGTTCTCCACTGCTTAATAAATTTTTTGCAATATCTAACTTATTTTTTTTCATATTTTTTTATAAAATGTTTCCATCTATCTTTAAAATAGTTATTATCAATACTTGTATATGGGAAAAGTTATAGCATTTTCGAATCAAAAAGGTGGTTCAGGTAAATCGACTCTTTCAGCAAATTTATCAGTTTTGTGGAGCAACAGTGGTTACAAAGTAGCTGTTATAGATGCTGATGCACAAAAAAGTCTATCATATTGGCTTGAAGCAAGAAAATCTTATTATGGTGAAGATGATATTGGAATAACTCAATTAAATTTTGATATAAGGAATTTAATAGATGAAATTAAATCCATAAAAAGAAAGTACGACTTTATAATAATTGATAGCCCTCCATCTATAACTTTTGAAACAATGCAGGTTGTAAAAGCTTCTGATAGAGTATTTGTTCCAGTACAACCAAGTCCAGTAGACTTAATGGCTACACTTCCTTTTTTAAAAATTGCAAAACAAGAAAGAAAAAATCCAATAATTATTCTTAATAGAGTGATGCCGAGAGCAAAATTAACTGACGCAATGATTTTGCGTTTAAGATATGCTGGTGCTAAAATTGCTCGCTCCCGACTGTCTAGCAAAGTATTATTTGCAGAAACATTCTCAGTTGGAAGGGGTGTAGTAGATATAAGTGTTACATCAGATGCTTCAAAAGAAATAATTAATGTTGGAAACGAAATTTTAAGAAATTTCTAACTTAATGTCTGATATCACAACTGTTATACTTGCTGCAGGCAATAGTACGAGATTTAAAGCAAGTAAATCAAAGCTTGTTTATCCATTATGCGGGTTACCAATTGTTAAACATATTTTTAATATTGCAAAAAAAATATCTGGTAAAAATATATTAGTTGTA
>CACHLW010000031.1 GCA_902580765.1 uncultured Alphaproteobacteria bacterium
TAAAGAGATACGTAGACAACAATTCGTAATTTAAATTTTACGAAAGTTAATTGGAATACGTATCGACAAATACTTTTGTTTATACAAGAAGTATTCCGCTTTAACGGACGTTCCGTAATTTTTGACTTAGGTCAAATTTACTTAACTTAAGAGTTTGATTATGGCTCAGAACGAACGCTGGCGGCATGCCTCATACATGCAAGTCGAACGAAATCTTCGGATTTAGTGGCGCACGGGTGAGTAACATGTGGGAATCTACCTGAAGGTTCGGAATAACTGCGGGAAACTGTAGCTAATACCGGATGTGTCTGCAAAGAGAAAGATTTATCGCCTTCAGATGAGCCCGCACTAGATTAGCTAGTTGGTGAGGTAATTGCTCCACCAAGGCTACGATCTATAGCTGATTTGAGAGGATGATCAGCCACACTGGGACTGAGACACGGCCCAGACTCCTACGGGAGGCAGCAGTAGGGAATATTGGACAATGGGGGAAACCCTGATCCAGCAATGCCGCGTGAGTGAAGAAGGCCTTAGGGTTGTAAAACTCTTTCATCAATGATGATAATGACATTAGTTGAAGAAGAAGCTCCGGCTAACTTCGTGCCAGCAGCCGCGGTAATACGAAGGGGGCTAGCGTTGTTCGGAATCACTGGGCGTAAAGCGTATGTAGGCGGATCAAAAAGTTAGATGTGAAATCCCTGGGCTCAACCCAGGAACTGCATTTAAAACTAGTGATCTAGAAATTGGTAAAGGTTAGTAGAATTTCCAGTGTAGAGGTGAAATTCGTAGATATTGGAAAGAATACCAGAAGCGAAGGCGACTAACTAGGCCATTTTTGACGCTGAGATACGAAAGCGTGGGTAGCAAACAGGATTAGATACCCTGGTAGTCCACGCAGTAAACGATGAGTGCTAGTCGCTGGAACAATAGTTTCAGTGTCGAAGCTAACGCATTAAGCACTCCGCCTGGGAAGTACGGTCGCAAGATTAAAACTCAAATAAATTGACGGGGGCCCGCACAAGCGGTGGAGCATGTGGTTTAATTCGAAGCAACGCGAAGAACCTTACCAGACCTTGACATGGTATGTTTGAATTACAGAATCGTAATTCTTCAGTTCGGCTGGCATACACACAGGTGCTGCATGGCTGTCGTCAGCTCGTGTCGTGAGATGTTGGGTTAAGTCCCGCAACGAGCGCAACCCTCATTTTTAGTTGCCATCAGGTTATGCTGGGCACTCTAGAAAAACTGCCGGTGATAAGCTGGAGGAAGGCGGGGATGACGTCAAGTCCTCATGGCCCTTACGGTCTGGGCTACACACGTGCTACAATGGTGGTGACAGAGGGCAGCAATATTGCAAAATAAAGCTAATCCCTAAAAACCATCTCAGTTCGGATTGGACTCTGCAACTCGAGTCCATGAAGTTGGAATCGCTAGTAATCGTAGATCAGCGTGCTACGGTGAATACGTTCTCGGGCCTTGTACACACCGCCCGTCACGCCATGGGAGTTGGTTTTACCTTAAGCCGGTGCGCTAACCGCAAGGAAGCAGCCGTCCACGGTAGGGTCAGCGACTGGGGCGAAGTCGTAACAAGGTAACCGTAGGGGAACCTGCGGTTGGATCACCTCCTTTCTAAGGATATTGATAATTAGTTCGCTATTTATCCGGGTTGTTGTCTATGTATCTCTTTAAAAATATTAGCTAGTACTGGGTGCTTATTTAATTATATTGGGCTGGTAGCTCAGTTGGTTAGAGCGCGCGCTTGATAAGCGTGAGGTCGGAAGTTCAAGTCTTCCTCGGCCCACCAATAAACAGGGGGATTAGCTCAGCTGGGAGAGCGCCTGATTTGCATTCAGGAGGTCAGCGGTTCGATCCCGCTATCCTCCACCATTAACTAATATAATCTTATTTGTTCTTTAGTTTGTAAATATGAAATTAATAACTGATCAAAAAAATTTTTTGATTTAAATACGTACAAAATTTTTCTCTGTACGTAATTGCAATCAAGCGCAAAAGGGCATTTAGTGGATGCCTTGGCATCAAGAGACGATGAAGGACGTGGCAGGCTGCGAAAAGTTAAGGGGAGTTGTCAACACACTTTGATCCTTAAATATCCGAATGGGGAAACCCAACTCTTTAGAGTTACTTATTAGTAAATACATAGCTAATAAGAGTTAACCTAGTGAATTGAAATATCTTAGTAGCTAGAGGAAAAGAAATATATTCTGTTAGTAGTGACGAGCGAAAGCGGACCAGGCCAATAGTAAAATTATAATAACTAGAATTTTCTGGAAAGTTAAATCATAGAGGGTGAAAATCCCGTATAGGTAAAAATTAATTTTATTTTAGAGTAGGGCGGAACACGTGAAATTTTGTCTGAATATGGGGAGACCACTTCCCAAGCCTAAATACTCCTTGGTGACCGATAGTGAACTAGTACCGTGAGGGAAAGGTGAAAAGCACCCCGATTGGGGGAATGAAATAGTATCTGAAACCGAATGCCTACAAGCAGTCAGAGCTTCCTTGAGAAGTGATGGCATACCTTTTGTATAATGGGTCAGCGACTTAGTCTGTGCAGCAAGCTTAAGCCGTTAGGTGTAGGCGAAGGGAAACCAAGTCTTAATAGGGCGTTAGTTGTACGGATTAGACTCGAAGCGGGATGAGCTTAATATGAGCAGGTTGAAGATGCAGTAACATGCATCGGAGGACCGAACCAGGAAACGTTGAAATGTTTTTGGATGACTTGTGTTAAGGGGTGAAAGGCCAACCAAATTCCGCTATAGCTAGTTCTCCGCGAAAACTATTTAGGTAGTGCGTTGTGTGAATGATATCGGGGGTAAAGCACTGGATGGGCTAGGGGGAAGCGATTCCTACCAAACCTAACCAAACTCTGAATACCGATACTCTATGCACAGCAGACAGACTATAGGTGCTAAGGTCTATAGTCGAGAGGGAAACAGCCCAGATCACCAGTTAAGGCCCCCAAATAATGGCTAAGTGGGAAAGTATGTAGAAAGACCAAGACAGGCAGGAGGTTGGCTTAGAAGCAGCCATCCTTTAAAGATAGCGTAACAGCTCACTGTTCTAATTAAGTTTTTCCGCGACGAAGATGTAACGGGGCTAAAGCCATTTGCCGAAACTGTGACTTTATAAATATTGCGATATTTATAAGGGGTAGCGGAGCGTTCTGTAAGCCGCTGAAGGTGTTTTGAAAAAAATGCTGGAGGTATCAGAAGTGCGAATGCTGACATGAGTAGCGATAAAGAGTGTGAGAGACACTCTCGCCGAAATCCTAAGGTTTCCTGCGTAAAGTTAATCTGCGCAGGGTTAGTCGACCCCTAAGGCGAGGCAGAAATGCGTAGTCGATGGGAAACAGGTTAATATTCCTGTACCTTCTGAGTGTTGACGGATCATATAAATTGTATTTTCTTATTGGATTGAAAATGCAGTGAAGTGGTTCCTGGAAATAGCCTCAGATTATAGATCGTACCTAAACCGACACAGGTAGGAAGGTAGAGTATACCAAGGCGCTTGAGAGAATGATGTTGAAGGAACTCGGCAAAATGCTCTTGTAACTTCGGAATAAGAGAGACCATTTTTTAGGCAACTAAAAAATGGTGGCACAGAATAGGGAGAAGCGACTGTTTATCAAAAACACAGGTCTCTGCTAAGTCGTAAGACGATGTATAGGGACTGACGCCTGCCCGGTGCCGGAAGGTTAAATGGTGGAGTGCAAGCTCTAAAATGAAGCCCCGGTGAACGGCGGCCGTAACTATAACGGTCCTAAGGTAGCGAAATTCCTTGTCAGGTAAGTTCTGACCCGCATGAATGGCGTAACGATTTCTCCGCTGTCTCCAACATCAACTCAGCGAAATTGAATTCTCCGTGAAGATGCGGAGTACGTGTAGTTAGACGGAAAGACCCCGTGCACCTTTACTATAGCTTTACAGTGGTATTAGAAAATTAATGTGTAGGCTAGGTGGTAGACTTTGAAGCTAAGGCGCCAGCTTTAGTGGAGTCAAAAGATGAAACACCACCCTTTAATTTTTTGATATCTAACCATCATCCATTATCTGGATGTGGGACCCTGTATGGTGGGTAGTTTGACTGGGGCGGTCGCCTCCCAAAGAGTAACGGAGGCGCGCGATGGTAGGCTCAGGCTGGTCGGAAATCAGCTTTAGAGTGCAATGGCATAAGCCTGCCTGACTGCGAGACGTACATGTCGAGCAGAGTCGAAAGACGGTCATAGTGATCCGGTGGTTCCGAGTGGAAGGGCCATCGCTCAACGGATAAAAGGTACGCCGGGGATAACAGGCTGATACCCCCCAAGAGTCCATATCGACGGGGGTGTTTGGCACCTCGATGTCGGCTCATCACATCCTGGGGCTGGAGAAGGTCCCAAGGGTTTGGCTGTTCGCCAATTAAAGTGGTACGTGAGCTGGGTTCAGAACGTCGTGAGACAGTTCGGTCCCTATCTGCTATACGAGTTGGAAATTTGACAGGATTTGTCCCTAGTACGAGAGGACCGGGATGAACGTACCTCTGGTGTACCAGTTGTTCCGCCAGGAGCATCGCTGGGTAGCTATGTACGGACAGGATAACCGCTGAAAGCATCTAAGCGGGAAACCCACCTGAATACTAGATTTCCCCATTAGAGTCGTGGAAGACCACCACGTTGATAGGTTGGATGTGGAAGTGCAGTAATGCATGAAGCTTACCAATACTAATAACTCGATTGGCTTGATTACAATATCGTACAGAGAAAAGTTTTGTAACTAAAGTTTTCCTGGTGACAATAGCAACAGATATACACCCGATCCCATCCCGAACTCGAACGTGAAAGCTGTTAGCGCCGATGGTACTTTGTCTTAAGGCATGGAAGAGTAGGTCGTTGCCAGGAATATTAATTTATAAATTTGCGTATTATATTTTTGATTTTATAATTTACTATAAAATACATTTTCCCTTTAAGAGAATTACCAAAGAAACTAGTGTACATTGAAGTTTTTTTATTAGACCATCGTAATTTATATTTATTTTCTCCTTCAGTAAAATCAAAATATTTTATTTTTTGATTGAAACAATCTTTTACCAAAAAATAC
>CACHLW010000032.1 GCA_902580765.1 uncultured Alphaproteobacteria bacterium
AATGAAGCTAATGAAGTGTCAAAAATATTTTCCAAAAAATTTGGCAAAAACTTTACTAAAATAAATGCTTCTAATATTTTTTTAAAAAATTTAAAAAATGTTTCTGATCCAGAGAAAAAAAGAAAAATTATTGGCAAAACATTTATAGAAGTTTTTGATAAAGCAGCTAAAAAAATATCAAATGTAGATTATTTAGGGCAGGGGACTCTTTATCCAGATATTATAGAAAGTATTCCATTTTTTGGTGGTCCAACAGCTAAAATCAAAAGTCACCATAATGTTGGGGGTTTACCAAAAAAAATGAAATTAAAAATTGTGGAGCCATTAAGAGAATTATTTAAAGATGAGGTAAGAAATGTTGGAAGGCAATTAAAAATAGATAAACATTTACTTTTAAGACATCCTTTCCCCGGTCCAGGTTTAGCAATCCGAATACCTGGGGTAATTGATAAAAAAAAGATCTTAATTCTTCAAGAGGCAGATCATATTTTTATAGAGTATCTAAAAGAGAAAAATCTTTACAATAAAATTTGGCAAGCTTTTGTTGTTCTTTTACCAGTAAAATCAGTGGGTGTTATGGGGGATGAAAGAACATACAATTACTCTGTTTCACTTAGAGCTATTACTTCAGTGGATGGAATGACAGCGGATTTTTATATGTTTACAAATAATCAATTAAAAGAAATATCATCTCGTATAATTAATAATGTTAAAGGTATTAACAGAGTATTATATGACTTTACATCTAAACCTCCTGGAACCATTGAGTGGGAATAATATAAATAATTGATTTTGTTATATTTTTAAATTTAAGATTTATGTATGCATTTTAAGAATTACTAAATTGCCTATATCGTATTATTAAAAAAACACATTTAAACTAACCTCAGATTTAATTAGGAGGTATAATCAAATGAAAATATTTTTAATATTTATTACTTCAGTTTTCTTATCTTTCAATAGTTTTGCAAATACTAAAATATCTTTTGCTTTAGATTGGAAATTTGAAGGACCAAGTGCACCTTATTTCTATGCAATAGATAAGGGACATTTTGGTGAAGAAAATTTAGAAGTTGAAATATCTGCGGGTAAAGGATCCTTAGATGCAATTCCAAAGGTTGCAACAGGAGCTTTTCCTATTGGCTTTGCAGATATAAACAGTTTAATCAAATTCTTAGATCAAAATCCTGGAGCGCCAGTTATGGCAGTTATGATGGTTTATGATAAACCTCCATTTGCAATTGCTGGAAGAAAAAGTCTTGGTGTTACAACTCCATCTGATTTAGAGGGAAAAATTCTTGGTGCGCCACCACCTGATGGTGCATGGGCACAATTCCCACCATTTGCTTCTGCAAATAATATTAATGTTGATAATATAACAGTGGAGCCAGTAGGTTTCCCAACAAGAGAACCGATGTTAGCTGAAAAAAACGTTGATGCTATAACAGGGTTTTCATTTTCAATGTTTTTAAATTTAGTTCGTCTTGGTGTTCCTGAGGATGATATATCAATAATGTTGATGGCAAACTATGGATTAGAATTATATGGTAATGCCATAATAGTTAATACTGATTATGCGGATGCAAATCCTGAAATAGTTAAAGGTTTTTTAAAAGCTGTATCTAAAGGATGGACTGATGCTATGAAAAATCCTGAAGAAGCCGTGAAGAGCATGGTTGAGCGAAATCCAGCTGCTGATTTAGCTTTAGAAACAAGAAGATTGATACTAGCAATAGAAGGAAATGTTAATACTGATTACGTAAAAGAAAACGGTATGGGTAATATTGACATTGCAAGAATGGAAAAAGCTTTAGGACAGTTAGCAGAAACATACGAATTCACATCTGATCCAGAGATTTCATCATTTTTTACCGATAAATATTTACCTTAATATTTTTTTATGGGGTAGACTATTTCTACCCCATATACTAATCATAACTTATGCATATCAATATTGAAAAGGTTTCTCATCAATATGAAACTAAACAAGGTATGCTTCCTGTTTTAAAGGATCTTTCCCTATCAATTAAAAGAAAAGGTTTTACTGCTATAGTTGGACCTTCAGGTTGTGGAAAATCTACAATAACTAGATTAGTCAGTGGATTAATTAAACCAACTCAAGGTAGTATTTTTATTTCAAATAAAAAAATTACATCCCCACTTTCTACTGTAGGAATGGCTTTTCAAAATCCAGTTTTGTTAGAATGGAGAAATGTAATTAAAAATATAATTCTTCCACTTGAGATAGTATCAAAAAATATGACTTATAATCAAAAGAGATCGAATGCATTAGATCTGCTTAAGTTGGTGGGATTAGAAGAATTTGAAAATAATTTACCATCTGAATTATCTGGTGGGATGAAACAAAGAGTTTCACTTTGTAGATCTTTAGTTCATAGTCCAGAGGTCTTAATTTTAGATGAGCCTTTTGCAGCTCTAGATGCATTTACAAAAGAAGATTTGTGGGATGTTATGCACAAATTAAAAAAAGAAAGAGATTTCACATGTATTTTAATAACTCATGATTTAAGAGAAGCTGTTTATTTAGCTGATCAAGTAATTGTTTTATCCGGAAGACCAGCTTCATTACAATACGACGTTAAAACTAATTTTAATGAAGAAAAAAAACTCTCTGATTTATATTCATCAGAAGTATCACAATTACTTGCAACACTTAGAAATCAAATCGAAATAGCTCAGAATAAAAATGATTAGAATCAATAATTTTATTATACCTTTATTTAGCCTTATAATTTTTTGTTTGTTATGGGAATTGTTGGTTTGGTATAATAACTGGCCAAATTATAAAATGGCTTCCCCTTCAGATTTATGGCCAGCATTTTGGAAATTTAAACATCTCTTTTTAATCTACGGTTGGGAAACTTTTTGGAGAACTGTTGTAGGATTAATATTGTCTGTTTTGGTAGGATTAAGTTTGGGTATTTTGATGGGGTTTTCAAAAACTATTAGAATAGGCTTATATCCTATTCTTGTTGGTTTTAATGCTATTCCTAAAGCAACAGTAGTTCCAGTAATTGCATTAATATTTGTTGGTATGCACAATATGAATACAATTATAATTGTAATTCTTATTTCATTTTTCCCCATCTGTGTTTCAATTTCGATTGGATTATCAACTTTGGAAAGAGAATATGAAGACATACTTTTATCTTTAGGTGCGAATAAATTTGAGATTTTTTATAAAATTGCTTTACCAAAAACATTACCAGAATTTTTTGGAGCATTAAAAGTATCAACAACACTCGCTTTTATTGGAACTAATTTGATGGAGATTATTGAACCCCATGGAAAAGGATTAGGACATTTGTTTGATAGTGGAAAAATTAGCGCAGATTATCCGTTAATGTTTGCAGTATTGATCACATTGGCTGTTATGGGAATATTTTTATATTATATTGTAGTTTATCTTGAAAATATTTTTGCTGGTTGGGCCATTAGAAAATAAAGTGTAGAAAGATAAAGTTTAATAATACAAAATGTTAAATAAAATATTTAATATTTAATTTACTACCTTAAAAATATTTCGATTTAAAGATGATATCAGTGCGTCTAAACTTTCAAATTTCTTGTTTTGATTTTTTGATTTTAAATTATAAAAAATTTTCCTTTTTTTTCTTTCTAGTGATTTATTTAGAATGCATTCTGGAGCTGCTAGACTATGTTTAAATATATAAAAAAACGCATTATTTTTATTAAAATCAATAGCATAGTCTTTCCATTCTCCATTAGAAACTCCTTTAGAATAAAGATTTAGGATTTTGGCGAGTTCATCTTTGGAAAAATAGAGATTGTGATTGTTAGTTGAAGCACTAGATGTTACTAAGCCCATAAATTAAGAATATAACAAAATTTTATGCCTGTAAATGCTCCAAATGATAATTTAGATGTATTAGCACCATCATTTAATCTTAAAAATATTGATGATGAGATGGTTTCTTTAGATAATACAAAAGGATTAAATGGCACTGTGATTGTTTTTATTTGCAATCATTGTCCATATGTTAAAGCAATTGCAAGTAGATTAAAAAAAGATGCTGATGAGTTACTAGAGCACTCAATAAATACAATTGCCATTATGTCTAATGACGTAATTAACTATCCCGATGATTCATTTGATAATATGAAAATTTTCTCTGATAAATATAAATTTAATTTTCCATATCTTTATGATGAAACACAAGAGGTGGCAAAAAATTATAATGCTGTTTGTACTCCAGATTTTTTCGGCTTTGATAAAGATCTTAGATTAAAATATAGAGGTAGAATAGACTCAGGTATTATGAATGCAAATCAAAATTCAAATATTGAAAGAGATCTTTTTAATGCAATGATTAAAATCAAAAATGAGGGAGTAGGTCCAACTAATCAAATGAATAGTATTGGTTGTTCAATAAAGTGGAAATAGTATGAGTGAGGAAAATAAAAATAATAGTTTATTAAAAAAAATACAAAATTTTATTTTTAAAAATTACATACAATTAATAATTTCATTAATAATTTTGCTAATTATATTTATTGGTTTCCAAACTTATAATTATTTTAAAATTCAAGATATTAAAAAATCTAGTATAAGTTTTTTTGATATTATCCAAGATAATCAAAATAATTTAAGTAGTTTAGAAAACTTAATTGATGATGATAATATTTTTTCTATATTTTCAAAATTAAAATTAATTCAGCGAAATAATGAAAATAAAAACTTTAGCTACTCTAATGAATTGTATAAAGAATTACTTGCTTCATCAAATTTAGATGATCTGT
>CACHLW010000033.1 GCA_902580765.1 uncultured Alphaproteobacteria bacterium
ATTTTATCAAACCAAATACAACTTATGTCTAATGAATTGAAATCACAAATTAATCAATTAGAAAAATTTAGCTCTGATGTCGCTCATGAACTAAAAAACCCACTTACGGCAATAAAATCTTCCATCGAATTACTAACTAGTAAAAGCATAACTGAGGAAAATAGATCAAAATTAATGAATAATTTTAATAAAGATATCGACAGAATGAATAAATTGATTTCAGACATTTCTCATTTTTCAAAAACTATTGCAGAAATTGAAATAGAAAATTTTGAACTAATTAATGTAAACAAATTTTTAAAAGAAAATTTTGGTGAACAAACAAATAATAAAAAAAAATATAAAAATTTTACTTCAAACTGATAATAATAAAAATTTAGTACTTCTTAACAAAAATAAATTTTTACAGGTAATAATAAATTTAATAGATAATAGTATTTCAATCGCCAAAAATAATTCAAATATATTAATTACATTAAATAAAAAAAATGAAAATTTTGTTGTAATTAAAGTTTATGATCAAGGAAAAGGCATAGATCTTAAAGAGAAAAATAAAATTTTTGAAAGATTTTATACTGATAGATTAGATGATAGAGACCAACATTCTGGTCTCGGGCTTTCAATATCTTATGAGATAATCAATTCATTTAATGGTTCAATTGAATTAACAGAAAGTGACAAATTAGACTTTAGAGGCGCTTGTTTTCTTATTGAATTACCTTTAAAAAGTCAGAATAATCATAAAGGGATACGATCATGAGTGAAGATTTTAAGGTTAAAGACATAAGTTTAGCTGATTTTGGCGACAAAGAAATTGCAATAGCTGAAACAGAAATGCCGGGTTTAATGGCACTAAGAGAAGAGTATGGTGATTCTAAACCTCTAGATGGGGCAAGAATTGTAGGTTGTTTACATATGACAATACAAACTGCTGTTTTGATTGAGACTTTGGTATTTTTAGGTGCTACTGTTAGATGGAGTTCATGTAATATTTTTTCAACTCAAGATCATGCTGCTGCAGCAATAGCTGCCAAAGGTATTCCAGTATTTGCTTGGAAAGGAATGACAGAAGAAGAATTTTGGTGGTGTATTGAGAAAACACTAGAGGGTCCAGATGGCTGGAAGCCAAATATGATTTTAGATGATGGTGGTGATGCTACAAAAATAATTCATGAAAAGTATCCAAAAATGTTGGAAGAAATTTTAGGTTTATCTGAAGAAACAACCACTGGTGTCCACCGTTTGAAAGAAATGGAAAAAAATGGAACATTAAAGGTGCCAGCAATAAATGTTAATGACTCAGTCACTAAGTCTAAATTTGATAACTTATATGGTTGTAAGGAAAGTTTAGTTGATGGAATAAGAAGAGGTACAGATGTAATGATGGCTGGTAAAATAGCTGTTGTAGCTGGATATGGAGATGTTGGAAAGGGTTCAGCAGCTAGCTTAAGAGGTGCAGGCGCACGTGTTTGTGTGACTGAAATAGATCCAATTAATGCACTTCAAGCGGCAATGGAAGGTTACGAAGTTGTCACAATGGACGATGCTTGTAAATACGGCGATATATTTGTTACCGCCACTGGTAATCTTGATGTTATTACGCAAGATCATATGAGACAAATGAGAGATCGTGCTATCGTTTGTAATATTGGACATTTTGATAACGAAATACAAACAGAAGCTCTTCAAAATTACAAGTCTGATGAAATTAAACCACAAGTAAGAGAAGTAGAATTTCCAGATGGGAAGAAAATATTATTACTATCAGAGGGAAGACTTGTTAACCTAGGAAACGCTACTGGTCATCCAAGTTTTGTTATGAGCGCATCATTTACTAATCAGGTTTTAGCGCAACTTGAACTTTGGAAAAATTCTAAAAATTATGAAAATAAAGTTTATGTTTTACCAAAACATTTAGATGAAAAAGTTGCATCATTACACTTAAAGAAGGTTGGGGCAAAACTTACAGAATTAACTGATAAACAAGCAGAATATATTGGTGTTAGTAAGCAGGGTCCATTCAAAGATAATACATATAGATATTAGGAGTTAATATGAAAAGATCTTATTTATTTACTAGTGAATCAGTTTCTGAAGGCCATCCAGATAAAGTTTGTGATAGAATTTCAGATATGGTTGTTGATACTTATCTATCATCTGGTGACCCACAAACACGTGTAGCTTGTGAGACTTTGACTACTACCAATAAAGTAGTTCTAGCAGGAGAAGTAAGGGGCCCATCAGTTTCTAAAGATCAGATTATATCTCAAGTGAGAGATTGTATTAAAGATATTGGTTATGAACAAGATGGTTTTCATTGGCAGAATTGTGATATTGAAAGTTTTCTTCATGAGCAATCGGCAGATATTGCTATGGGTGTTGATTCTGGAAGCAATAAAGATGAGGGCGCAGGTGATCAAGGCATCATGTTTGGTTTTGCTTGTAAAGACACTGAATCATTAATGCCAGCCCCGATACATTATTCTCACCAAATTTTATATAAAATGGCTCAAGCTCGTAAAGATGGATCTGCATCTGGTCTAGAACCTGATTCAAAAAGCCAAGTTACAATGCTTTATGAAAATGGAAAACCAAGCAAAGTTACATCCTTAGTAATTTCTTCACAACACAAAGAAGGTTTATCTCCCGAGGACGTAAAAGAAATTGTTAAACCTTATGTATACGAGTGTATACCTAATAACTTGTTAGAAGGTCTTAAAGATGAAGAATTCTATGTCAATCCTACAGGAAACTTTGTAATTGGAGGTCCTGATGGTGACTCTGGTCTAACAGGTAGAAAAATAATAGTTGATACATATGGTGGAGCAGCACCCCATGGTGGAGGGGCATTTTCTGGAAAAGATCCATCTAAAGTTGATAGATCTGCAGCATATGCAGCTAGGTACTTAGCAAAAAATGTTGTTGCAGCTGATCTTGCTGATGAGTGTACTATACAGTTATCTTATGCAATAGGTGTATCAAAACCTTTATCAGTATATGTTAATACTAATGGAACAAACAAAGTCGATGAACAGAAAATTGAAAAATCTGTGCAAGATTTATTTGATCTAAGTCCAAGAGGAATAAGAGAACATTTAAAACTAACAAATGCAATTTATGTTCCAACTTCTGCTTATGGTCATTTTGGTAGAGAGCCAAGTGACAAGGGGCATTTTACTTGGGAAAAAACAGATTTAGTTGAAGCTTTAAAAGGCATTGCATAACAAAATTTGCACAAATTAAGTAATCAAATTTTAGATCTTCCTGAACTTGAAAAATTAGCCAGTAATTTATGCAAAGACATATGTGTTGGAGATATTTACCTATTTCAAGGTGAACTAGGTGCTGGTAAAACAACACTTGTAAAATTATTAATTAATAATCTTTATTTATTAAATAATTTATCCAAACCAGCTTCAATTGCTAGCCCAACATTTCCTATTTTAATTACTTATGATTTAAATTCATCTCAAATATATCATTATGATCTTTATAGAATTAAAAATTTAAAAGAATTAGAGGAATTAGATTTTTTCGAAAATCTAAATAATAATATTACATTTATTGAATGGCCTGAAATGTTAATTAGTTTGCCACTAAATAAAAAATATTACTTAATAAATTTAGATATTATTTCAGAAACTAAAAGAAAAATTAATATTAGTTTTAATCAATAGTATTATGAATTCTGATCATAAAGATTTAGAAAAAATTGAGGATGGATTATCTAAAAAACTAATTTATAGAAAAACAGAAAAAGAGAATACTAAAATAATAATTGATTTTTCTAAAGATAAACAAGAGTTTAAAAATTTTCTTGATGTTTATGAAATATTATTGAAAGTCAACATATCGATTCCTAAGATATATGAAGTTAATCAACAACAATACAAAATATATATGCAAGATTTTGGAAATGATAAATTTAACAAAATATATAATAATGATAATCTTTACAAACTTTTAAAACTAGCTGTAGATAATATAATTGTTATTCAAAATGAAACAAATTTAAAAAATTTAAAAAATTTAAAAGAATACACTTTTGATGATTTAAAAATTGAACTTAAAGAGTTTGTTACTTATTATATTCCTAAAAACAAAAATTCAAATTTTCCAACTTCAAAATTTTATGAATTATGGGAAAGTATATTTTATTCTCAAAATTATAATATGAAAAATTTTGCACACAAAGACTTTGAATTTGTTAATTTGTTTTTTCTAAAAAATTATGAAACACATTTACAATGTGGAATTATTGATTTCCAAAGTGCTTTTATAGGGTTTACAGGATGGGACCTAATATCACTATTAGAAAATCCAAGAATTGATTTTACAAGAGATTACAATGATAAATTAATTGAATATTTCTATGATAACACTTCAATTATTGAAAATCTCAAAACTTTTCGTGAACAATATTACGTTTTAAGTTTAGCCCGACAGACCCGATTACTTGGTAGATGGAGAAAATTACTTAGTTTAAATAATGATAATCAATATTTAGATTATTTAAAAATAACTAAATCTAGAACAGCAGTAACTTTGAATAATATTAAAAATCATGAACTAAGATCGATTTATGAAAAATATTTATAATTTATGAAAAATTTTACGTTAATGATTTTATGTGCAGGTTTTGGATCAAGAATGCTGAATTTGACACGTAGAACACCAAAGCCTCTGTTAAAATATAAAAATAAAATATTATTAAAAAATACAATTGATTT
>CACHLW010000034.1 GCA_902580765.1 uncultured Alphaproteobacteria bacterium
GTATAACTCTCAATAATATTATTATTATATTCAGAAATTTGCATGAGAATATTTGAATTTTCTACAAAAAATAGATGAAAATTTCTCAATATCTCCACATCATTATTATCAGTTAAATACAATACACTACTATAGATTATATATGAAAATAGAATGCCATATAAGGTTCCAAAAAATTTATCAAATATCACTCCTAAAATTTGTTTATCTAAGTCACTATTTAAAAATTTTCTTATTCTTTTTAATATAAATAAACTAATTAAGAAAATTATTGGTATTGAAATAATTATACTTATAACGCTTACAAACTGTTCAAATCTTTGTAAAAAATTTATATTTGAGAGTTGTTCACTTATAAAATCTGAAAAATATTGATAACTATATATAGTTACAAATACAGAACCAACCCATGTAAGTAACCCTAATATTGAATTAATAAATCCATTCAAGAAACTAAAAATAACAATTACTGCAGTTAAAATTAATACTACGTAATCGAAAAATATTAATTCAAAGTTTAAAAAAGTCATTTTTGATATTTCAATATTGATGGTAAAGTAATTAGTACTCCTATCATAGCAAATATCATTGCTAAACTAGTAAATAGACCAAAATAAACAGTAGGAACAAAGTTTGATAGACAAAGAGTGAGGAACCCTGCAGTTATTGCAATAGATGTAATTAAAACTGCATTACCTACAGTTAAATGTGTTTTTTCAATCATTTCACTATGATTTCTACCTAACTTTAGATTTTCCTTATAACGATAGATATAATGTATTGTATTATCAACGGCTATACCAATTGATATTGCTGCAATTGTAATTGTCATTATATCAAGTGGTATTTTAAGCAATCCAATTAAACCAAGAATAAAAGTTGAAGCAAAAATATTCGGAATTATTCCAATTATACTTAATTTTAATGATCTAAATAATATTACAAACATTATAAAAATAGCTAAAATTACAAAACCTAAGGATTTTATTTGTGAGCTAAATAAAGATTTTAACATGTTATTATATAATACTAATAGTCCGTTAACCTTAAATTCTTCCAAGTTATCAAATTCATTCAATAAAAAAGAATTGATGTCATTAATAAGATCATTTCTTTTAATATCTTTCGAATCTTTGACTCTTGTAGAAATTTTTATCATGTTTTTTTCAACATTTAGATAAGGATCAATTAAATCAGTTTTATAATCAATAGGTATTTCATTATATAATACTGATAATTCAAACATTGATAAATCACTTTTGTTTATTTGATTTGCGGTGTCTATAAGTGAATAAATTGAAGTAACTTTGCCAATTTCTATTCTACTTTCTAAATATTGATGAACAAATTTGATTGTTTCAATTTTTTCATTTGTGAACCAAATATTATTTTCTTCTGCAAAAAGATCATCTGAGAAAAAATCATCTTCAATTTCTAGATCATCTTCTTCAGTTTTTATTATTGTATCAATTAATTCATCATCATTTTTGAATTTAAGAATAATATCTAATGGTGTAGTTCCGCCTAATTCATTATCTATAAGATACATTCCTTTATAAATTTCTGTATGTTTTTTAAAATATTTTATAAATGAGTTTTCAACATTCAGAATGGTAATTCCATATAGAGATATGAAAAATATTAGAATGTTTAATACAAGAATATATTTACTATTCTTATATGCAAAAGGATAAAAAGATTTTAAAAAACTCAAATTTAGAGAATAGCTTTTTTCTTCCTTTGAAAAGAAAGAAATAATTAGAGGTAAGATTACAAATGATGAAATTAAAACAATTAATAATGCTATTATCATTATAATTCCAAAATCAATTACAGGTTTAATATCTGATATTACTAGTGATACAAAGGCAACAATTGTAGTTAGAAAGGTATAAAAACAAGGCCAAAACATCATTCTAAAATTTTCAATAATTTTTATATCTCTTTGTAAATAATTATTCATTATATGAACATTCATAGAAATAGATAAAACAAACATTAAGGATAAGAAGTTTGCTGAAACTGCTGTAATTTCAAAATTAATAAAACCAGCTAAACCTATTGACAAATAAACTGCACTAATTGAAGTGAATAAAATAGCAAATACCCATTTGACTCTTCTAAAAATTATGAAAAGAATTAAAATTATAATTAAAAGTACAATTAAACTGAATGTTAAAATATCATTTTTTACATAAGAAATAACATCGCTAGATATCATTTCCACTCCACCTAAATAGTATGTAAAATCTTTGTTGCTATTAGTAATAATATTTCTTATTTTTTTAATTAGTTCATTTCTCTCTTTGTCTATTTCTGTTTTTATGCTGTAATATTTTCCTTGAGATAGGTACAAATTTTTGTTTTCTTTAAGATCAAGTGCTTTATTGTTTTCATTAAGGAAAATTACAATAGAAGTTATATTTTTATTCTTATTAATAATTTGATCACTATAGATAGGACTTTTAGCAAACTCATTTAAAACATCTTTAATTGCTAAATTGGTATCTATTATAGTTTCATAATTATCATTTGCTAAATCTAAAAGGTTAGTTTTATTTAAAAGTAGGATAGGGGCTTTATTAATTGTAAAAACAGAATAAACTTCTTGTAAATCAGATAATTTTTTACTTATTTTTTCAATTTCTTCTATTAGAACTCTATCGATTTTAGAATTACTTTTGATTGCTATTACTAAGCTATTTTTTGTTGGAAACAAATCTTGGTAATATGAGAAATATTTAAAATCTTCATCATTTTGTGATACTAAACTATCTGAAGACGCATCAATTCTGAAATCTCTTATATAAAAACTAGTAAATATTAATGATGCGATGAGAAAAAATAATAAAATGATTTGTAATTTTTTACTCATATTTTCTATAAACTCTTTTACCTATAGATGTCATAATTTCATTAGGTATAGTTTTGCATAATTTTGCAAATTTATCTATTTTATGCACGTCATTTATAATGTCCAAATACATTCCTATATTCAAATCATGACTAGATTTTGAAATATCTACAGTAAATGTATCCATTGAAATTCTACCAATTATCTTAAATCTATTTTTTTTAAAATAAACATACCCTTTATTGCTTAATGATCTAGGTATGCCGTCCTCATAACCAAGGCCTACAATGGCAACTTTGATTTTTGTTTTTGTTTTATAAGATCTATTGTAACCAACATATTGGTTCTTATTGATATATTTAATTTGTATAATTTTTCCTTTTAAACTAACTACATTTTTAATTCTTTTACCTAATTTTTTATTTTCGAAACCTCCATAAATACCTATTCCTGGTCTAATCATGTCATATAAATATGATTTATTTAAAACAGCGCCATGAGAATTAGCTAAACTAAAAATTATTTTATTATTATTAATTTTATTTTTTAATCTAGTAAAAATTTTCTTTTGTTTTAAACTGTAATTATTATCATATTCATCAGCGCTAGATAAGTGACTTATAATTAATTGTATATTTTTATTATTAAAATCTATTTCTTTTGTTTTCTCTATTGGAATTCCCAATCTATTTATTCCTGTATCGACATGAATAGCAAATTTTAATCCAGAATTTTTAATTTTTATATATTCTTCTATACTATTAATAACTGGCATAAGGTTTGAATTAAAAAATCTTTTTAAATTATAATCTTGTAATCCATTTAAAATAAAAATATTTATTAATTTGTTTTTATTTTTTAATTTTAAACCTTCATCTAATGTAGCAACAAAAAAATGTTTACAGCTATTCTTTAATAAGAGATTAAATACTTTTTTATCTCCTAATCCATATGCATTTGCTTTAATTGTTGGTGCAACAATTAAGTTTTTCTTTAATTTTTTGAAAAAATTATAATTATAAATTAAGTTAGTTGTGTTTATATTTAAGATACCACTTTCTTTAATCACTCGATAATATTATCATAATCTTTCGATGTTAAGTCACTGAATTTTGTATAATTTGCATCAAAGTGCATTTTTATTGATCCAATTGGCCCATGTCTTTGTTTTGCTATAATTATTTCTGCTTTATTATAATTTTCATTAGTTAGTTGCTGCCACCTTGATACTCTTTCATTGTATTTCATATCATCTTCTTCGGATTTTCTAATTGGTTCTAATCTTTCTAAATAATAACTCTCTCTATATATGAACATAACAACATCAGAGTCTTGTTCTATTGTACCACTTTCTCTTAAATCTGATAATTGAGGTCTTTTGTCTTCTCGTTGTTCCACCTGCCTTGAAAGTTGAGATAAGGCAATTATTGGAATATTTAATTCTTTTGCAATTGATTTTAAACCCCTTGTTATTTCCGAAATTTCCTGAACTCTTCCATCATTTCTATTATTAGAAGCAGAAGACATTAATTGTAAATAATCAATTATTATTAAGTTAATATCATTAAGTCTTTTAAGCCTTCTAGCTCTTGCTCTGAGTGTTGGTATAGTTAATACTGGATTGTCATCTATAATTAAATTTAAGTTTTCTAATTCCGAGGATGTTTTTGCTATTTTGTTAAAGTCATTTTTATTTAATTCAGCTTTCCTCATTTTATCTCCTGAGATTTTTGTTTGTTCTGCTAATATTCTTGTTGCGAGTTGTTCAGAAGACATCTCTAAGGAAAAGAAAGCAACTTTTCCACCATCTACTATTTTTTTATTTTCAAATT
>CACHLW010000035.1 GCA_902580765.1 uncultured Alphaproteobacteria bacterium
TACAATTATTAAAAAATCTATAATTTTTATAACTTTGTATTCTTTATGAGGATGAATAAAATTAATTTGATCTATTTCAAAAAAATTTGTACCTTTTAATTTGTAAAAACCTATAAATAAAAAAAATAAACAGATAAAGATTTGTAAAAAACTAAGTAAAATTGCTTTATTAAAATTTAGTTCAAAAAGTGCATATTGATAAATTGCCACCTCAATTGTTGAATACATAGGTCCACCACCTAATGCCATTACTATTGCAAAACTTAAAAAACAAAGAGAGAATATTATTGAGAAAACAGTAAAAAAATTTTGCCTTATATAAGGTATCTCTAATTTTAGAAGATTACCAAAAAAAGTAATGTTTAGAGAACTAGATATTTCATAATATTTTAAAGGAATACTATTTAACGATTGAAAAAATAATCGAGTCGCAAATGGTGTATTTAGAAGTATATGGGCAATTAAAATTGCTTTTATTCCAAAAATTGTCTCTATTGATAAATTCTCGTACAAATTAAAATATGAGTTATAAAAACCATTATTTCCAAAGAGCTTAATAACTGCAAACACAATTAAGATTGTCGGTATCACAAAGCAAAAACCACAAAGAGAAATGATAAATTTAATAATTTTTAAATTCTTATGTCTATTTAATGCTAATGCGAATGGAATAGCTAAAAAACAACTTAATAGCGCTGAAAGAAAAGCCTGATATAATGAAAAATAGATTAAACGATGTGTATATGAATTTTGAAAAAAATTATAAATATTGTCTAAATCAAAGTTAATTTTTGAAAAAATACCTATGAAAGGTAATAGGATAATTAATCCAAAAAAAAATAATACTGAATAATTATATTTATAATACAATTTATTTATGAGGCATTAAGCCACTCATCAATCCATTTTTCTTTATTCTTATTAATTTCTTTTGGATCCATTTGAATAAAGTTAGGAACATCTAGTTTATCAAATGCTTCAGGTAAATTTTTTATATTAGTAACAGGGTACATAATATTTGTTGATGGTATGACTGATTGAAATTCTTCTGATAACATAAAGTTAAGAAATTTATTTGCTAAATTTTTATTTTGTGAATTATTTAAAATGCCTGCAAATTCAATTGTTATATAATTTCCCTCTTCAAAAGTTGTAGCAAGAATATCATACCTTTCTTCAAACATAATATGTGCAGCTGGAGATGTAGTATAACTTAATACCATATCGGCTTCTCCTGCCATAAAAAAATTATAATAGGCATCTGTCCAACCTTTGGTAACGGAAATAATTTTTTTATTTAATTTTTTCCATTCATCTCCTGCTTTATCTCCATATAAAGCTTTCATCCAAGTTAATAATCCTAAACCAGGGGTAGAGGTTCTTGGGTCTTGAATTACAATTCTAGCATTTGTAGAATTAATCAACTCATCCATTGATTTTGGAGGTGTTGCTAAATTTGCCTCATTATACACAAAAGAAAAGTATCCATAATTATATGGAACAAATTTATTACTTTCCCATTTTAATGGTAAATTAATTAAGTTGTTTATGTCATTTATATTATGAGTTGTAAAAAGCTCAGATTGTTTGGCTAAATCAAATAAATTCATATCAAGACCTAAAACTATATCTGCCTTAGAAGTATCACCTTCTAAAATAACTTTATTCAATAACGTTGCTGCACTGTCTACAGCAACAAATTCTACATCCGCATTATGTTTTTCTTCAAATATTTTTTCAATTATGGGTCCTGGACCCCATTCTGATACAAAAGAGTCGTATGTATAAATGGTTAGTTTCTCTGCATAGATTGAAAAAGAAATAAATAAGGTAGTTAAAAAAATTAGTATTGTTTTCATGTTTCCTCCGCTGGCATTATCCAGATCAGGTTAAAAGGGTATAAATCTCAGCATTTAAGCACCCCTAATTTAATTATAATAAATATTATTTTAGAAAACAAACATAAAAGATTGTTTTTAGGTTATTTATGAATATAACAAATTTTTTCGGGGAGTAGCGCAGCCTGGTAGCGCACCTGGTTTGGGACCAGGGGGTCGAAGGTTCGAATCCTTTCTCCCCGACCATAAATAAATGTTTAACTTTCATTCAACAGCTAGCTTAATTTTTGGTAATGAAACAGCAGTTAATTCAACTGATCAAATTGTAAATTTGTTAGGAAAAAATATTTTTGTAATTACTGATGAGGGATTAACAGAATTAGGATTGTACGACAAAACAATTAAACAACTTCAATCACACTCAAATATAAATATATTTAATAAAGTTGAGTCTGATCCTTCAAAATCAACATTATTAAAAGCATTTGATGAAGCAACAGATTTCAAATCAACTGGAGTTTTAGGTTTTGGAGGTGGTTCATCTATGGATGTTGCAAAACTTATCTCTTTACTTCTTGGGTCTAATCAGAATATCGATACGATATGGGGGGTTAATAATGCAAAAGGTCCAAGAATACCACTTGTACTAATTCCAACAACAGCAGGAACTGGTTCAGAAGTTACACCAATTTCTATAATTACGATGGATGACAAAGAAAAAAAAGGTGTTTCTTCAAAACTTATTTTACCTGATCTTGCTATTTTAGATCCATTATTAACTATTAATCTACCTCCAGATATAACTGCATCAACTGGAATAGATGCTATGGTTCATGCAATCGAAGCTTACACTTCTATAAATCCTAACAACAATCCTATTTCAAAAATGTTATCTATAGAAGCACTCAAGTTTCTCGGATCATCAATTAAAACTGCTGTATTTGAGGGACACAATATAAATGCCAGATCAAACATGCTATTTGGATCAATGTTAGCAGGTAAAGCTTTTGCAAATTCTCCAGTAGCAGCAGTACACGCTTTGGCATATCCCATAGGAGGTCTATTTAATATATCTCATGGACTTTCAAACTCTTTAGTTCTTCCAAGTGTTATGAAATTCAATTCCATAAATAAAGAAACAAAAAAAAATTACGCTAATCTTGCACCATTTGTATTTAAAGATTTAGATAACAGCAAAAGCGATGAGATTGTGTGTAATAATTTTATAGATAGTTTAGAAAGTTTGTCTAAGGAACTTAAATTACCTTATAGGCTAAGAGATTTACAAATTCCTGAGGAAGCTTGCCAATTGATGGCTACTGAAGCAATGAAACAAACTAGATTATTAGTTAATAATCCTCGTAAAATTGAAGAATCTGACGCCTTTAATATATACAAATCTGTTTGGTAGATTTTGTTTACTTATAACTTAATTTACCTATTTAAATAAAATAGACCTTAATGATAAAATCAACAGTTAATCAATTTGCAAATTCTCTTGGGTTAAACAAAGATGAATATATTCCAGAGGGCAGAGCTTCCTTTTCACTGTTTAAAATTGAAATTCTATCTGGATTAACTGTTGCAATCGCCCTTGTTCCAGAAGCAATTGCATTCGCTTTTGTAGCAGGTGTAGCACCTCTTTCAGGTTTGTACGCAGCTTTTATTGTAGGATTAGTAACTGCAATTTTTGGTGGGAGACCTGGAATGATTTCGGGGGCAACAGGAGCATTGGCTGTTGTTATGGTTTCATTAGTATCGGAACATGGAGTTCAATATTTATTTGCCACAGTAATACTTATGGGAATCTTACAATTTCTTGCAGGAATTTTTAAATTAGGAAAATTTATGAGAATGGTTCCCCAACCAGTAATGCTAGGTTTTGTAAACGGTTTAGCTATAGTAATTGGTTTATCACAATTACATCAATTTCAAATATATAACTTTGATGGAACATTTACATGGATGTCAGGGGAAGTGCTTACATATTCTTTAGTATTAGTTTTCTTAACCATGTTAATCATATGGTACTTACCAAGGGTTACTAAATTTATACCATCTACATTAGCTGCAATTCTTCTTGTTACTTTTCTAGTTTTACTTTTAGATTTACCTGTTCCAAGAGTAGGGGATTTAGCAAGTGTAGCAGGAGGGCTTCCCAATTTTTCTATTCCAACAGTTCCACTTAATTTAGATACTTTTTTCATTATTTTTCCTTATGCAATTATTTTGGCAGCTATTGGATTAATTGAAAGTCTTCTAACTCTTAATCTAGTAGGAGAAATAACAAACAAAAAGGGTGGGACAAGACAAGAATGTTTAGCGCAAGGTGTTGCTAATGGTATCACAGGCTTTTTTGGTGGTATGGGTGGTTGTGCTATGATTGGTCAATCAATGATAAATGTAAAATCTGGAGGTAGAACAAGAATTGCTGGCATATCAGCAGCAATTTTTTTACTAATTTTCATTCTTTATACTTCAAATTTAATTGAACTTATTCCTATTGCATCATTAGTAGGAGTTATGTTTATGGTCGTAATCGGAACATTTGCTTGGAATTCACTAAAATTATTATTTGTTGTTCCTCGTTCGGATGCATTGGTAATTGTTTTAGTTACTTTAATAACTGTATTAGAAGATTTAGCAGTTGCTGTAGTTGCTGGTGTTATTATTAATGCACTAGTATTTGCGTGGAAATCTGCTTCAAGAATTA
>CACHLW010000036.1 GCA_902580765.1 uncultured Alphaproteobacteria bacterium
TTTAAGAATATTTTTATTTTCAATTTTTACTGACAGGTCTTTGATCTCTAAAAACATACTAACCTACACTTCCCTCGAGAGATATGGATACCAGCTTTTGTGCTTCAACAGCAAATTCCATAGGAAGTTCTTGCAAAACTTGTTTACAAAAACCATTTACTATTAATGAAACTGCCTCTTCATGACTTAAACCTCTTTGTCTGCAGTAATAAAGTTGATCTTCGTTTATTTTAGAGGTCGAAGCTTCGTGCTCAATAACAGCTGTATTATTTTTTGAATCAATGTAAGGAACTGTATGTGCCCCACATTGGTTTCCTACTAACAAAGAATCACATTGAGTATAATTTCTTGCTTTGTCAGCCTTCCTTAAAAAAGAAACTTCACCTCTATAAGTATTTTGTGACTTACCTAAAGAAATACCTTTTGATATAATTTTACTTTTGGTATTTTTCCCAATATGAGTCATTTTTGTACCTGTATCAGCTTGTTGAAAATTGTTTGTTATTGCTACCGAGTAAAACTCGCCAATAGAATTATCTCCTTTTAAAATGCAGCTAGGATATTTCCATGTAATAGCGGATCCAGTCTCAACTTGTGTCCAAGATATCTTACTATTTTTACCTGCACAAAGACCTCTTTTAGTAACAAAGTTATAAATACCACCTTTTCCATCTTCATCTCCCGGATACCAATTTTGAACAGTTGAATATTTTATTTCCGCATCTTCTAACGCAATTAATTCTACATTGGCTGCATGCAATTGATTGTCATCTCTTTTGGGAGCAGTACATCCTTCAAGATAGCTAACATAACTACCTTTATCAGCAATAATTAGAGTCCTTTCAAATTGCCCAGTATTTTCTGCATTAATTCTAAAATAAGTAGATAGTTCCATTGGACATTTTACGCCCTCTGGAATGTATACAAAAGATCCATCTGTAAATACGGCAGAGTTTAATGCTGAAAAAGAATGATCTCCTGGAGGTATAACAGAGCCTAAATATTTTTTTATTAAATCAGGATGTTTTTGAATGGCTTCTCCTATAGAACAGAAAATTATCCCTAGCTTTTCTAATTCACCTTTATAAGTTGTTGCAACCGAAACGCTATCAAACACAACATCTACGGCAACTCCAGCTAAAACTTTTTGCTCCTCTAGCGGAATGCCAAGCTTATTATATGTCTCTATAAGTTTTGGATCTACTTCGCTGAGATCTTTAGGTTTTTTTTCAAAACCCTTTGGTGCTGAATAATAATAGATGTCTTGATAATCAATTTCAGGAAAACTAAGGTTTGCCCATTTAGGATCTTTCATTTTTTTCCATTTTGAAAAGGCTTTTAATCTCCAGTCAAGCATCCACTGTGGCTCGTTCTTTTTTAGTGAAATGAATTTAATTATATCTTCGTTTAATCCTTTTTTTGGCTTTTCATCATCAATTTCAGTTACAAAGCCATATTTGTATTTATTTTTACTAAAAGAATTTAATGTATTGAGTGTTTCCGAGTTCACATTACATCATCTAATTCATTAATTTAAAAAATCTAGTTATTTCAACAAAAATTAACCAAATTTAGAATTGATTTTAAATTTAGGCAGTAATCCAGCCACCACCAAGCAATTGGTCATTTTTGTAAAAAACACAAGCTTGTCCAGGGGAAGTATTATCTAATTCCTTTTCAAATGTAAAAGTTCCATGGTCACTATTTATATCAAGAATTCCGGGTAAATCCTCTTGCGTTGATCTTATTTTTGCTGAACAATCAAGTTTTTTAGGAAGAATATTACCTCCTAACCAATTGATATTTTTAAAATTAACAACGTTTCTTTTCAATTTTTCTTTTGTGCCTAAAGTAATTGAGTTTTGATCTTTATTTATATCTATTACATATAAAGCGTTTTTTGAACCACTAATACCAATACCTTTTCTTTGACCTATTGTGTAATTGCTAATACCATCATGAGTTCCAAGAATATTATTATCTAAGTCATAGATTATACCTTTTTTGTTTACACTTGGATTTAAATTTTTAATTAGATCTCTATAAGAATCAGAAGTAACAAAGCAAATATCTTGGCTATCAGGTTTATCACTTACATCAAGTTCATATTTTTGAGCTAATTCTCTTATTTCTGACTTTTTGTAATCACCTAGAGGAAACCTGACATAATTTAATTGTTCTTGAAGCGTTGCAAAAAGAAAAAAACTTTGATCTTTTGAATAATCTTTAGCTTTATGTAAACTTGCATTGTTTAGAGGTCCCTTTCTTATGGCATAATGCCCTGTAGCTAACGCATCTGCTCCTATTTTTTTTGCCTCATCAAGTAAATCTGAAAATTTTACTGTTTGATTACATTTAACACATGGTAATGGTGTTTCGCCATTAGAATAAGAATCAACAAAATTATTTATTACACCATCAAAAAACTTATCCTGATAGTCTAAAACAATGTGTTCGAAATCATTATTTAGAGCTACATTTTTTGCATCTTCAATATCAATACCTGCGCAGCATGATTTGTTCTTTGATACATTTGCATTATTGTATAATTTTAAAGTTATACCAGTTACATTATAACCTTGCTTTTTTAACATGACTGCTGCAACTGAGCTATCTACACCGCCAGACATGGCAACTACAACTTTTGTGTCTTTTTCAAGCTTATCAAAACCAAGAGAATTCATATATTTAAAATATCTATATTTACAAAATCATATAACTTCAATATTAGCTTTATCAAATGGTAGACTTATTAATTCCTGGGCCTGAAGGTAAAATAGAGGCAAAATATTCTCATAATAAAAATGATGACTCACCTATAGTTATTTTACTACATCCTGATCCTTCAAAAGGTGGTACAATGCATACCAAAATAATATTTAAAATGTATAAAATTTTCATAAAAGCAGGATTTTCTACGATTAGATTTAATTTTAGGGGTGTTGGTAAAAGTGAGGGAATTTTTGATGATGGTGAAGGAGAATTAAGTGATGCAGCATGTGTTTTAGATTGGTTACAACAATATAATACCAATTCAAAAACATGTTGGGTAGCAGGTTTTTCATTTGGAGCATGGATAGCTATGCAACTCTTGATGAGGAGACCTGAAATAAATGGATTTGTAAGTATTTCTCCTCCTGCTAATTTAAGGGATTTTAGCTTTTTGGCACCTTGTCCTTCTTCTGGTTTAATTATTCATGGGGATAAGGATAATATTGCTTCTTTTGATTCAACAAAAATATTAGTAGAAAAACTTCAACAACAAAAAAAAGTTGATATAAAATTTAAACCTATAAAAGGTGCTGATCATTTCTATGAAAGTTATTCAAACGAATTTGAAAATTCAATAAATGAATATATAAATCAAACTATAGAAATAAAGTAGTAAGTAATGAAATTTAAATCAGAATTTCTTAATGAAATTAAAGAAAGAGGATTTATTTATCAGCATATAGATATTGAAAATCTTGATATTACATTAACAAAAAATAAGTCATCTGCTTATATAGGTTTTGATATAACTGGTGATAGTTTGCACGTTGGAAGTTTAATTCAATTAATGCTGCTTTACTGGTTTGATTATTATGGAAATAATTCTATAGCTTTAGTAGGTGGAGGCACAACACTTATTGGTGATCCATCTGGAAAAGATCAAACTAGGAAAATTTTAAATAAAAGTGAAATTGATAAAAATATTAGCAATATAAAAAATACATTTGGTAGATTTATTAATTTAAAAAAAAATTCTTTAATCATTAATAATTATGATTGGTTATCAAAATTAAATTATATAGATTTTTTAAGAGAGTTTGGTTCAAAAATTACTTTAAATAGAATGCTTACTTTTGAGTCTGTTAAAAACAGACTGGATCGCGAACAGCCACTAACAATACTTGAATTTAACTATATGCTTCTTCAGGCATATGATTTTGTATATTTAAATAAGAATTATGATTGTATTTTGCAAATGGGAGGGTCAGATCAATGGGGTAACATATTGAGTGGTGTTGATCTAATAAGAAAAATTAATAAGAAAGATGCTTTTGGAATTACATCTCCACTTATAACTAATTCTGATGGCTCTAAAATGGGTAAAACAGCAGATGGAGCTATTTGGCTAAATAAAGAAAAAATATCTAGTCTTGATTTTTTTCAGTTTTGGAGAAACATAAATGATAATGATGTTTCAAAATTCCTACATTTATTTACTAAACTACCATTAGGGGAAATAAAAAAACTTTCTTCACTTAAAGATAAAGAAATAAATGAAGCTAAAAAAATTCTTGCTTACGAAGTTACAAAAATTGTTAGAGGAAAAAAAGATGCTGATGAAGCTATTGATAT
>CACHLW010000037.1 GCA_902580765.1 uncultured Alphaproteobacteria bacterium
AATCAGAGTGAGATATTTATTAGATAGCTTTGATTATTTTTTCTTAATTTTTTAAAAATAACCTTGTAAGTGTAGCCAAAGTGCAGCAAAAAATTAATATTTAATTATATAAAATTTTTTATATTCTAAAAAAAAGGAGATTATAAAATGTCAATAATGGTTTGGATTAAAGTTCATATTAAAAAAGGTAAAATGGATGAATATATGAATTTACATAACTCACCAAATGGAAGAACCTACACTTTATCTCAAGAAGGATGCAATAATATTATTAGATCAATAGATACAGAAAATAAAAATGTATTACTTTTAACAGAGGAATGGAACTCCATGGATGATTGGGATAAATATATAGCTAAAAGAGAAAGTGGTGAAGAAGACGATAATTTTTTAAAGAAGATAGAAAATCTTCTTACCGATAAAGGTCATGAAATCACTTTTTCAGAAATAACTAAATAAATAAATGAGTTTCAGTGTAGCTAAAACCAAACAAATAAAATAATTAATCGAAATACAACAAGTGTAAATTAATTATTTGTTATTAATTTTGTCTAAGTGATTTTCGATAGACGCAAGTTTGGAATTTATAGAACGTAAAACACTCATTCTTTGATCGTGTATAGCATCTAAGCTAGGCTCGTGATGTTCTGAGTATAAAAACGATATTTGAGCAAAAGCAATAATAATTAAACATATAACAATGATCCACATCATAAAATCTCTCCTTATTTAATTAATAATTATAAAAATAATTTATATTTTATATTTTAAATTAAAGAAAAAATTCAAAGAATAAATATAAAAGGTATTTCCAAGTGCCGCGTATGTGTCACGAAAACTTATAATTCAGAAATGTTCACGGAAATATTGGCTGGGGCGGTAGGATTCGAACCTACGAATGCCGACTCCAAAAACCGGTGCCTTACCGCTTGGCGACGCCCCAAATTACGATTACTCCTTAGTATTTAGCTTAAAATAAGTCAAATTCTTCAAGTGCGACATTACCATAAATAGTAACAAAAAGTAGAAAAAATAATCAGTATTGATTCAAAGCAAGGGATTTACATTTTTAAAGCTAAAACTATTTAATTTTTATGAGAAAATTACTTAATATAATTATTTTTTTATCAATATTTTTATCTATTTCTCAGGTCAATGCAAATACAGAAAAATTGTATGAGAGACTTGTTAATGATTGGTCTATTATTTTTCCTGATGGGAATAGAAATGCAGCAGGACCAAGATTTTTTAAATATATTTTAGATCAAAACTTAGATTATGAAGAGTTTATGCAATTTAATAAGCTATACTGTGCTGTTTCAGGTTCTCTAATTCCTCCAGATGCTCAACCAGATGAGATTTTTCTTACTAATTTAGAAAATGATGAAAGAATTTGTGGTCAATATTATAAATGTTGTTGGCCTTGCTTATGCGATGTAATGAAATATTCAGAAACAAAAAAAATCAATATCGATTTTAAAGATCAATCAAAAGATATCTATACAATCGTTATTGATAATCCATGTAACAAAAATGATTTTCCCGAACTTGTTAATAGAGATTATTTTTGTGAAGGTAATGAATTAAATAAAGAATATACATACTCAGTAGATAACAAACTTGTTATTGGTTTATTACATAATGCAAAAAAATGTGATGCTTACGATTTAGATTATATAAAAAATGACCAAATTACTGGACCCATGTGTGAAGCTAGAAATAGTATGCCTCTTGAAGAACTTAATTTTGGAATGGGCGATATTTTTATTAGATTGGCAAATTGAAAATACTTGAAATGCATAATTTAATTTTTATTTTTATTATATTGATATCTAATATGGCCAAGGCAGAATTTTTTTCTAATATTTCTGATATAATTGAAAATAATAATGATCGATTAAGCTATGGAGTTTCAGTAACTGACTTTAATCAAGATGGAACTTTTGAATTTATTGTTGCTGGTTTTGGTTACTCCAATTTAGCTCTTAGCTATAAAAATGGAAAACTAATTAACATAATTCAAGACCCTTTATTCATAGATGAAGATAGGAATACTATTGGTGTATCAGCTTGTGATATTGATCAGGATGGTTTTGAAGAAATTTATTTCTTAAATACTGATACATATAGTGGAGAAAAAAAATACTCTGATAGATTACTGGATAACAATAACAAAATATTCGATTATTTTGAGTTAGAAAAAAATTTAGTAAATTTAAATTTAACCGCAGGTAGATCTGTTGTTTGCGTAGACAGAAATGGATTGGGAAAGTACGGCATATATGTTGCTAATTATGGAGGTCCTACTAGATTTTATGAAATTGAAGAGAATGAAGTTCAAGATTTAGCTCCAATTCTTGGAATAGATCAAATAACTGGGGGAAGAGCGGTAATTTCAGGACATATAGTTTCTGATTATATGGATATATTTGCAGCTAATGAAAGGGGTCCAAATTTTTTATATAAAAATATTAATGGTAATTTTAATGATATTGCGATTGAAAAAAATGTGCAAGATACTTTTCAAAATGGTCGTGGAACTGCTTTAACTGATTTTTTGTATAGAGGTGAACTTGATATTATAACAAGTAACTGGGAAGGTTATCATCGCATTTTTGTAAAACAAAAAGAATCTTTTCTTGATATGTCTTCATTAGATTTTAGATCACCTAGTAGAATACGAACAGTTATATCGGCAGATTTTGATAATGATGGTTATGATGAAATTTTTTTAAATAATATCGGTCAACCAAATAAACTTTTTCGTATTCTTGATGAAGGAAACTTAGAAGAAATCAAATTAGATGAAGCACTTGAAGCACAAGGTCTAGGAACTGGCGCAGCTGTAGCTGATATTGATGGAGATGGAATTTTAGAATTACTTATTTCTCACGGTGAATCTGGAGCTCAACCACTAAGTTTATTTAAGGCAAATGTTTCAAATACTAATTATCTTAGAATTAGACCTCTCAACACTTTTGGTGCTCCTGCTAGAGGTGCAACTGTTATCTTGCATACGAATTTAAGAGATCATGCAAAGACTATTGATGCAGGCTCAGGATATTTATGTCAAATGGAACCAGTAGCACATTACGGTTTACGTGAAGGTGAAATCATTAAAAATATATCAATTAAATGGACGAATGGTACAATTGATAATTATGAAATTAATGATATTAATAATACATTCGAATTTAAACAAGGAATATAATTTAAATGTCTGTTGCTGAAACATTAAAAAAACCAGCTCCACGATTTCATTGGAAATGCAAACATACATGGAGAAGAAGTGCTAAAAATACTGCTTGGTGTTTGCTAGGATGTAGTATTGGCGATTTTGGAACCATACTCTATTTTCAATTAACTGGCATTCCTTGGCCTACTCTTTATATTATGATCCTAGCAATCATTAATGGTATTATTACTAGCATCATTTTAGAGACTGTCGTTTTATCAAGACAAATGATTATCAGTAAAGCTTTTAAAACAGCCATAGGTATGAGTTTAATTTCAATGGTGTCTATGGAAATAGCTATGAATGCAGTTGACTGGATCATTATGGGTGGTGCTAAACTTGTATGGTGGGTAATACCTATAATGCTTCTTGCAGGCTTTCTAACGCCGTGGCCATATAATTATTATAGATTAAAAAAGTATAATATTGCCTGCCATTAATTAAATTAATTCACATACAAATATTGAAATTGGTTTAAACCCACATATCTCATGCTCATGATTAGAATATTTCTTACATTATTATTTATAAGTTCGACATCATTTGCCGCTAGTACTAGCTCAGATGATAGTGCAACTAGCATTTCAGCTAGCGAACAAGTTACAAAATTATACGACAAAGCTTACGAATTAGTTTATTATAAGAAATTTGATAAATCTATTAAATTACTTGAAAAAATTGCTAAGCGTAAAGACCTAGGTGAAAAAAAAGCTGATGTATATAACTTACTTGGTTTTAGTTACAGAAAGCAGAGTGAGCCAAATCTAGATAAGGCCTTTGAAGCATATAGAATTGCTTTAGACGCAAATCCTGAACATTTAGGAGTACATGAATATCTTGGAGAACTTTACATCACCCTTGGTAATATGAATAAAGCTAATGAAATGTTATTAAAATTAGAAACAATAGCTGGAACTAATTCTATGGAATATAGAAAATTAAAAACAGCAATTGATAATTCATAAATATAACAATTGCTCTTTATATAAGAGCAATTTTAACTGATGATAATCTATACTCTTAATTTTTTAGTAACAATCCTTATAGGATCTATGATTTTCTTTATGGCTGTCGTCTCACCCTCAGTCTTTGCCACATTA
>CACHLW010000038.1 GCA_902580765.1 uncultured Alphaproteobacteria bacterium
TGGAAGAATAAATCGGTCTTTCCACCAAAATAACCCTGTATTGCTCCTGCAGATACTCCAATAATCATCGAAAAAAATGTTAAAGTAAATCCAAATAATACGGATATTCGGAAACCATAAATTAATCTTGATAGTACATCTCTTGCTTGATCATCAGTACCAAGCCAATTTTTATTCGAAGGTGGTGAAGGAGCTGGAGCGGATAAATCTCTTATTATAGTATTATACGAATATGGAATTATAGGCATAATCATCCAACCATTTTCCTCAATTAAGTTTTTAACATATGGATCTTTATAATCTGCCTCTGTTTCAAAATCTCCTCCAAATGTTGTTTCTGAATAGAAAGAAAATATTGGATAATAAAAGTTTGAGTTATATTTTACTAATAAAGGTTTTTCATTTGCAATAAAATTAGCAAATAAAGAAATAATAAACAAAAAACTGAATATCCAAAAAGAGTAATAACCTCTTTTATTGTTCTTAAAATTATTCAGTCTTCTTTGATTTAATTTTGATAATTTCTTCATTGTCTTGATTCAAAATCTATACGTGGATCAATAATCGAGTACATAAAATCGCCGATTATTCCCATAACCAATCCGAGTAATGAGAAAAAATAAAGTGTTGCAAATATAACTGGATAATCTCTAGTCAGAGCAGCTTCGTATCCTAGTAAACCTAAACCATCTAAAGAAAAAATAACCTCAATAAACAGAGAACTTGAAAAAAGAATTCCAATAAATGCTGATGGAAAACCAGCAATTACTATTAACATTGCATTTCTAAACACATGACCATAAAGAACTTTTCTTTCAGTTAAACCTTTAGACCGTGCTGTAATTACATATTGTTGATTTACTTGATCAAGAAATGAATTTTTTGTTAAAAAAGTCAAGCCAGCAAACCCGCTTACCAGCATCGCAGTTAAAGGTAGTGCTAAATGCCAGAAGTAATCTACTATTTTTTGAAATAATGTTAACTCATCAAAATTTTCAGAAAACAAACCTCTTAAAGGAAAAATATCGTAAAATCTTCCTCCTGCAAAAAATACTATTAGTATTACAGCAAATAAAAAATTTGGAATTGCATAACCAATTGTTACAATTGAACTTGATACTATATCAAACTTTGATCCATCCTTTATTGCTTTGCTTATACCGAGAGGAATAGATATTAAATATACTAATAAAGTTGTCCATAAACCAAGTGATATTGAAACTGGCATTTTATCTAACACAATAGAAGTAACTTTTTGATCTCTAAAAAAACTTTCTCCAAAATCAAAGGTTAAATAATCTTTTAACATTTTTATAAAACGTCGATGTGCTGGTTTGTCCATTCCATACATCTTTTCTATTTCTTTTATAATATCTGGATCTAGACCTTGTGCTCCTCTATATTTACTATCATTAACTGATGTAGAATTATCTCGATTAAACTCTAAAGTTTCACCCTCTCCACCACCAGAAAATCGAGCTGTTGATTCAACAGCTGTACCAGTCATTTGTGCAATCATTTGTTCTACTGGGCCACCTGGAACGATTTGAATTACTGCAAAATTTATAACCATTATCCCAAAAAGAGTTGGGATAATTAAAAGAAGTCTTTTTATTAAGTAAGCACCCATATTGTGCTATTTTATATTATTTCTAATAAACTTTAATAATTAGTTTGATGTTCTATTTGATTGGATTGTTTCAAATTTATTCTGATTAATCCACCATGTATCAAAGCCTAAAGAATATTTCGGTTTTATTTTTGGTTGATCAAAAAAATCCCAATATAAAACTCTATATGATGAAATATGCCATTGAGGAATAACATAGTAATTCCACAGAAGAACACGATCAAGAGCTTTGGTTACTGTAATTAATTCTTCTCTATCAGTAGCATTAATTAGACTTTCAATTAATCCATCTACAGCATAATTTTTAATACCAACAACATTTCTAGAGCCATCAGTGTCTGCAGCATCAGAACCCCAAAAATTTCTTTGCTCATTACCTGGTGATAATGATTGTCCAAAAGTTTGTACAACCATATCAAAATCAAAAGTTTCCATTCTTTTTTGATATTGAGCACTATCGATTGTTCTTACCTCAGAAATTATTCCTAATTTTTCAAGATTATCTTTAAATGGAAAAACTATTCTCTCAAACGCCGGCGATCGTAATAAGATTTCAAATTCAAAAGGTTCTTTTGTATTAGAATTTAGAAGTTTACCATCAACTAATTCCCATCCAGATTCTTCTAAAAGTTTTGAAGCTTCTTGCAATTGCATCCTCATATAACCTGAACCATCTGTGACTGGATTTGTATATTCTTCTGTAAATATTTCTTTTGGCAGTACATCAAAATATGGATTTAAATAATTTAATTCTTCTTTTGAAGGAAGGCCAGAGGAGGCAAGTTCAGAGTTTTCAAAAAAGCTATCTGTTCTTTTATACGCATCAAAGAATAAATTTTTGTTAGACCATTCAAAGTCAAAAGCATAGGAAAGAGCTTTTCTCACTCTTCTATCTTTAAATTTATCTTTTCTAATATTAAATGCAAAACCTTGCATACCTTGTGGATTTTCATGACTTATTAATTCTTTTTTAATTAAGCCTTCATTCACAGCGTTTATATCATACGCAGTTGCCCATTCTTTTGATGAATTTTCTGAGAAGAAGTCGATCTCACCAGATTTAAAAGCTTCTCTTTCAATACCTCTGTCTTTGTAATAATCATATCTAATTGTGCCGAAGTTATCTTTACCGATTTTAATTGGTATTGATGCACCAAAACCCCAATAATTTTGATCTAGTTCGTAAGTAATTGATCTTCCACTATCGAATGATTTAATTTTATATGGACCACTTCCAATTGGTATTTCAAGAGATGTTTCTTCAAAGTTTTTATTTTCCCAATAATGTTTTGGCAGTACAGGTAATTGGCCAACAATTAATACTAATTCTTTATTAGTATTTGTTGTAAAATTAAATCTTACTTTATTTTCTTTTTCCTTAATAACTTCTTTTACATCACCATAATAATATTTATAAAATGGGTGACCTTTTTCCATCAAGGTATTAAATGTCCACACAACATCATCAGCTGTAATTTTTTTTCCATCGTGCCAATATGCTTCGTTTCTCAATGTAAATGAAACCCAAGATCTATCATCCGGCCATTCAATCGTTTCCGCCAATAATCCGTATTCCGTAAATGCTTCATCACTAGATCCCGTTGTTAATGTTTCATACAATGCTCCAATTCCAGCTGCTGAGGTACCTTTTAAAATAAAGGGATTGAAGCTATCATAGGTTCCAATGGCACTTCTTACTATTGACCCACCCTTTATTGAATTTGGATTAATATATTCAACATTTTCAAAATCTTTTGAGTATTTTGGCTCACCATGCATTGCAATTGCATGTGAAATATTAGTGTTTGCTTGTGCTTTTAATTGAAAAATTAGAGTAAACGTAAAGATCAATGTGAGTATTTTCATATTTGTAATATATGTCTATTTATTAAAAATTAAAATAAATTTTAGTTTATTAATTTAACTATTTCATCATGAAGAGAGCTTGTACTGGAGGCAACTAAACTGCCATCTGAATCTAGTGATATATCTTGTCCAAACTTATCCGTAATTACTCCACCAGCTCCTTCAATTACATTTACAAGGGCCATATAATCATGAACTTTTAATGTATCCTCTAAAACAATATCAATTAGTCCTGAGGCTAACATTCCATACATGTAACAATCACCACCAAGTCTATAATATCTTGATTGTACTTTTAGTAATTCTAATCCTTTTCTGATTTGAGGTTCATCAAAATATAATCCAGATGTAAAAAGATAGGCATCTTTTATTTGTTTAATTGCTGAAGTTTGAACATCTTTTCCATTACATTTTGTCTTTTGATTTTTTATTCCTATCCATCGCTCACCATGTGCAGGGCAATTAATAATTCCTAAAACTGGTTTTTTGTTATGAAGTAATGCAATTAAATTACCAAAATCTTTATGTCCAGCTATATAACTTCTTGTTCCATCTATAGGATCTAATACCCACAAAAATTCAGAGTCTACTTTTTCATTTTCATACTCTTCACCTAAAATTCCATGATTAGGATATTCTTTTCTTATTTTCTCTCTTAATACTTGTTCTGTTTCTTTATCTGCTAAAGTTACAGGACTTTCATCATCTTTAATTTCTATTTCAATCTTATTTCTAAAATAATGCATTGAAGTTTTAGATGCATCATCGGCTAAAGAGTTTGCAAATTTT
>CACHLW010000039.1 GCA_902580765.1 uncultured Alphaproteobacteria bacterium
TTAGGGTATTCAATTTTCGATATATTTATTCCAATAGCTGCTGCTATATTTTTAATAGGAACATTCTTTTTATTTCTAATTAATCCAATATCAGTATTCATGGAAATGAGGTATGATAAAAAGTTAGAAAATACAGATAAAAATCTACATTCGATTAAGATATCAGATAATGAAATGTGGATCAAAAATGAAATTGATCAAGATAATTCTAGTTTCATAAATATTAAAAATATAAACTTAAGAAATATGAGTGCGAACGATATTAAAATATTATTAATAAACGATGGATCTAATAAATTTATTATAGCTGATAAAGGAAAAATCAATAATAATATTTTTGTTTTAAATAATGTAAAATATTATGATTTTAAAAATAATGAATATAATAGTTTGGATAACTTTAATCTTATAATAAATTTCAATAAAGAGAATATAATAAATTCTATATCAAAATATAAACATGTACCATTTTATAGATATATTTCTCATTCTATTACTCTATCAAAATTTAATTTATACTCACCAGAAATAGGATTGTATTATTTGTCAGAAACACTCAAACCTATATTTATAGTAGTATTGTCGTTTGTAATTATTGGATTTACTTGTAAGTTTCAAAGAAATGAAAATTTTTTTAAAGTTTTATTTGTTGCAATAACAATTGGTTTTATAATTTTTTTACTCAAAGAGATCATTACAAAATTAACAATAAGCCTAGCTATAAATTTTTTTATATCTTATTTAATTATTTTTTTGGTTCCTTTTTTAATAGGGTTATACCAAATAATAAAGATTGAGAATGAATAATTATTTTAATTTTTTATTTTTAAGATTTTTTTTAATTTTTTTTATAATTTTGTTACCTAATCTTAATAATGCAGAAGAAATTTTAATTTATGCAGATTCAATTTCTTACGATGAAAATGAAAATGTTGTGGCTAAAGGTAACGCCAAAATATTTAAAGAAAATGAAATTATAATATCTGAATTAATCATTTATAATAAATTGGAGGAAAAAATTGTTCTACCATCTAATTTTGTTTATAAAGATGAAAATAATAACTACTTCGAGGGTGAAAATGGTTTTTTTCTAAAAAATCTAAACTATGCAGAATTTGATAACCCAAAAATACAACTTAATGATGGCTCTAGAATAATTGGCAATAAAATTAAGCGAGATGGATATATAGATATAATAACTAAAGGTGTTTATACGCCATGTAATTCTAGAATTAAAGTTGCAAATTTTATATGTCCAACATGGCAACTAGAAGGTGAAAAAATTCTTCATGACAACCAAAATCTTTTTTTATATCAAAAACATTCAAAAATGAGAGTTATAAATACTCCTGTATTTTATGTGCCTTATATTGTAACTCCATCACCATTAAGAAAGGATAGAAAATCTGGATTTCTTACACCTTCTTTAGCTTTGAATTTTTTTGACACTAAAACTTCTCAGTCAACCTCATTTCCATATTATTTTAACTTAGCAATTGATAAAGAGCTTACTTTTACACCAATAATAAATTATGGAGGAGGAGTTGATGCATCTCAAAGATTTATATTTGATTATAACCAAATACTTTCAGGAGGAAACTTAAAAACAGATTTAACTTTTGACTCAAATTTTGAAAATCAAAATAATAATGACTGGTTCAGTGATGCTAGCTTAATAACTAATTATAATAAAAATATAAATGAAAAATTTAGAATTAAAATTGACTCAGCATTACAAACTTCAAAAAATTATATTCAGATTACCAAACCAAACGATGATTTAAGTTATACAAATTCTCTTCGAACAAATTTTAATATAGAGGGTTTTAATATTAGAAAATTAGATGATCACTTAGATATAAGTTTAAATTTTTATCAAACAAATCAAGAGAACGAAGATAATAAAACTATTCCAGTTGTATTACCAAAAATAAAATATCATACAGGTTATTTTAACAAATATGGAAATATAACAGAAACATCATATGACTTTTATAATATTTTTAGAGAAAAAAGTAACTTAGTACATGCAGAGAAACAACAAAAAATCTCTCATAGATATAAGATAAGAAGAGAATTAATTAATTTTAATTCTAAAATATTAATAGATGCTGAAATTTATAATCAAGGTTTTAACACCGAAAAAAAACTAATTAGTGATAATGAATATAAAAGTGGTTCTTACTATAGAATATTTCCAATTTTAGGAATATCAACCGAGACACCTTTTAAAATGAAAAAATTTTTTAGAAAAATTACATTTAATCCAAAACTTCATTTTGTTGCAGCACCTTCAATGTCTAATAGTAATAAAATTTCAAATGAAGATTCTACAAATAATGATTTTAGTTTAGAAAACATTTATAGATTAAATAGGTATAGTGGAAATGATAAATTAGATAATTCAAAAAGAGTAACCTATGGAATTAATGTTTTTTCTGAAAATTTAAAATCTTCTTTATCTCAATCATACGAGTTTTCAAACAATAGTAATTTTCATAAAGAACAAGGAAATGAAAATAACTTAAGTGATTTATTGGGATCAGTTGAATATTTAAATAAAAATGAAATTTCTTATAATTTTAGATATGATTTAAATGATGAATATTTAAAGAAACAAAATGTAAATTTTAAATCAGAGATAAAATTTGGTAATATAGAGTTTTCATATTTGGATCAGAATTCAAAAGTAAATAACATTATCACTAAAGATACTGAAACCATTAATTATTCATTTTTAAGTAAAAAATTTTCAAAGTTTTCAAAATTAAATATTAGTGGATTATATGATTTAAAAAAAGAAATTAATAAAGAATATAGTATAGGTTATAGTTATTTTGATGAATGTTTCGGTATAAATGTTGATTTTAATAGAAAATCATATGAAGAGAAAAATCTAAAACCTCAGGATGTGTTAACTATTATGTTTTCTTTCAAAAATATTGGAAGTTACAAATCAACAAACTTAGCAGTATCTGAGGATGACAAACAAGATATTCAATGGGAAAATTTTGAGATAAGCAATGATCAGTTTGAAAACAATAATTAATATTTTACCTAAATTTATATCAATATTATTAATTTTTTTAAATTTTAATTTTAGTTATGCTTCAGAAAATAGAATAATATTTAAAATTAATGATAAAGCATTTACACTATTTGATTATCAAAAAAGAATTAAATATTTAGATTTTGTAAGTGATAATAATAACATAGATAAAAAGATTGTTTTAGAAGATTTTATATCAACAAATCTCTTTTATGAATATTTTAAAAACTCTAATCAAAAAAATAATTATGAAGATAAAATTATTGATATCTTCAATAACATTATCAAAGCAAATAAAAAGAATAATAAAAAATATAATTATGAATTAATAAAAGAAGATCTACTTGATAATATTAAAAAAGATTATATTAGAAAAACTATCTTAGAAAATATTCTTAATAAAAGAATTAATGAATTTAATACATCCAAAAATGAAATAGATTTACTTTACAAACATAAAATAAAGTATGTAAATTTTCAAAGTAAAAATAATACTCAAATTATAAATAAAATTAATAATTTAGAACATATAAATATTAATCAAATTAAATTAATCTTAGATAATGAAGGAATTGATTATTATATTAAAGAAAAGGAAATAAATGACTTACAATTAATAGATGCAGAAATTCGAAAAAATATTTTACAAAATAAAAATATTTTTTATTTTATTAAAAATAACAGTATA
>CACHLW010000040.1 GCA_902580765.1 uncultured Alphaproteobacteria bacterium
ATTTTGGAAGTTCTTTCTCAGGTAGATCAAAAGTACAAGGTGATCAAGGTGATAGATCAAGACTTGTTGTGGAACTAATTATTCCCAGACTGAAAAATACACTTTTTTTAACCGGAGTAAGTGCTCTTGTAGCTATTCCACTGGCATTACTTCTAGGTATTTCAGCTGCCTTATACAGAAATAGTGTTTACGATAGATCGGCAACTGGTTTTAGTTTAGTTACTGTTTCTTCTCCCGAGTTTTTTACTGGTTATATTTTTATTCTTTTATTAGCTACCTTGTTTCCAGTTTTTCCTACTATAGCAAATGTCAATGAAGACACATCCTTAATTGATAGGTTTTATTTAACTGCTTTACCTGTTTTTACTTTAACGCTTGTAACAATGGGTCACATGATGAGAATGACTCGATCTGCAATAATCAATATTTTATCAAGTGAATATATCGAAATGGCAAAATTATCTGGTGCTACCAGATATGAAGTAATTGTGAAACATGCTTTGCCTAATGCTTGGGCTCCAATTGCTCAAGTAATAACTATAAATCTTGCCTACATGTTAATTGGTTCAGTTGTTGTCGAGTTTGTATTTAATTATCAAGGCATAGGAAGATTAATGGTTGGATCCGTTTATAATAGAGATATTCCTGTTGTTCAGGCTTGCGCTTTAATATTTGCATCAACTTACGTTATATTAAATTTATTAGCTGATTTAATTGGCATAATTTCAAACCCTAGACTTTTGTATCCAAAATGAGTGAAAATACACAATCATATTCAGCAAAAGGTGAAGTTAGTAATATAACTAAAAGAAGAACTAGATTTGAAAGAATTAAAATAGCATTTTCTAAAGCTCCTTTATCTGCTTGGTTTGGAATGATTGTTCTTTCTATCTATCTTATTGCTGCATTCTTTGCTCCTTTTATTGCGCCACATGGTGAGGCTGAAGTTTTCCCGGTAGCATATGCGCCTTGGGGTGGAGAACACTTATTAGGAACAGATCAAATTGGAAGAGATATTCTTTCTAGATTAATATTTGCTTCAAGAAATACACTAGGAATTTGTTTTTTAGCCTGTACCATTGCTTTATTTATAGGAACAATATTTGGAATAATTGCTGCAATAGATAGAAGTTATATTGATCAAATTTTAAGTAGATCTATTGATACTTTAATGGCAATTCCCGTAATGATTTTTACTTTTATACTTTTATCTGTTTTTGGACCAAGTAACTTAAACTTAATTTTAATTCTAGGGGTATTAGAATCAACGAGGTTTTTTAGAATTTCAAGATCTGTAGCTGTTGGTCAAGTTGTATTAGAATATGTTGAGGTAGCTAAATTAAGAGGAGAAAAACTTTCTTATATAATTTTTAGAGAAATTTTACCAAATATAGCATCTCCACTAATTGTAGAATTTGGAGTGAGATTTATTTTTATTATTTTCACAGTTTCAAGTTTAAGTTTTTTAGGCTTAGGAATTCAACCGCCAGCTGCTGATTGGGCTGCAATGGTGAGAGAAAATGCAATTTTAATTCAATATGCCCAATATGATATTACTGCTGGATTAACACCACTAATACCTGCTGCAATAATTGCTTTATTAGCTCTTGCAATTAATTTTGTGATTGATTGGTATTTATACATAACAAGCGGATTAAAAGATGACATCAAATAATAAAAAAGAACTTCTTTTAGAAATGAAGAATATTCATATTGATGGATTTTCAGATGAGAGATGGCATAAAATACTAAAAGGTGTTGATCTAAATTTATACAGAGGTGAGATTTTAGGATTAATTGGAGAAAGTGGTGCTGGAAAATCGACTATGGGAAAAGCAGCAATGGGTTACACTCAACCAGGTTGCAAAATTATTAAAGGTGAAATACTCTTTAATGGCACAGATCTTGCAAAATTAACGGAATTTGAAAAAAGAAAAATATGGGGTACGAAAATTTCATATGTTGCACAATCAGCTGCAGCATCTTTTAATCCTGCTCATAGATTGATGGATCAAACCATTAGTGCAGCTAATAGAGCAAAGATAAATCCTACTGAAGTTTTAAGAAAAGATGCAGTGCAACTTTATGAGTCACTGCAACTACCAGATGCGGAAAATATTGGTGAGAGATATCCCCATCAAGTCTCTGGGGGTCAACTACAAAGAATTATGACTGCTATGGCTATGTCACCAAGACCAGAACTAATAATTTTTGATGAACCAACAACTGCTCTTGATGTAACTACTCAAGTTGAAGTTTTGTCTGCTATGAGATCAATAGTAGATAAATTTAATACTGCAGCAATTTATATTACTCATGATTTAGCTGTAGTTGCTCAAATGGCTGATAGAATTAAAGTTCTTAGATATGGAGAAGAAGTTGAAGAGTCTGAAACGAGAGAGATGCTATCAAACCCTAAAGAAGAATATACCAAATCACTATGGTCAGTAAGATCACTTATCAAGCCTGAAGAAACGAATGAAGATTATATGTTGTCCATTAAAAATATTGATGCAGCTTATGGCTCATCAAAAGTTCTGCATAATGTTTCTGTTAATATTCCTAGGGGTAAAACTGTAGCAATAGTTGGAGAAAGTGGATCAGGAAAATCAACAACTGCTAGAGTGATAACAGGCTTACTGCCTCAAACCAAAGGAGAAATTATATTTGATGGAAAAAAATTATCTCCAAAACTTGAGCAAAGATCAAAAGAAGAATTAAGAAGAATTCAAATAATTTTTCAAATGCCTGATACAGCAATGAATCCTAAACAAACTGTTGATGAAATAATTGGAAGACCAATTGAATTTTACCATGGAGTAAAAGGAAAAGAGCGTGAGGCTAAAGTAATTGAATTGTTAAAAATGATTGAATTAGATGAATCTTTTTTAGATAGACTGCCATCTGAATTATCAGGAGGTCAAAAACAAAGAATTTGTATTGCTAGAGCTCTAGCTGCTAATCCAGATCTAATTATTTGTGACGAGGTTACTTCAGCATTGGATCAAATTGTTCAAGAAGGAATTTTAAAACTCTTACAAAAACTTCAAAAAGATCTTGGAGTGACTTACATATTTATTACTCATGATATTGCTACTGTTAAAGCTATTTCCGATGAAATAGTAGTTATGTATCAAGGTGAAGTAGTTGAACAAGGATTAAAAAGTAAAATCTTAAATCCCCCACACCCTGATTATACAGAACTGTTATTGTCTTCAGTCCCAGAAATGGATCCTGATTGGTTAACTAATCTTCTGAATAAAAGATCTTCCTAATAAATCTATATTTTAAATAATGAATATATTTAAATTTATACTTAATTTTTTTTCTAGCAAAGAAAATAGAATAGATAATCTAGAAGCAAAAAATATAATGATAAGTGAGAACAATTTTAATAA
>CACHLW010000041.1 GCA_902580765.1 uncultured Alphaproteobacteria bacterium
ACTGCTTCAATTGGATGTTCAGCCTGTTCTTTTCTCATTACTTTGAATTTAGTTTGACCACTCTGATGTTCTTGCATCCATTCTTTGGCAAATTGACCAGATTGAATTTCTAAAAGAATTTTTTTCATTTCTTTTTTTGTTTCATCAGTAATAAGTCTCGGACCTCTTGAATAGTCTCCATACTCTGCTGTATTTGAGATTGAGTATCTCATGTTTGCCATTCCACCCTCATACAAAAGATCAACAATAAGTTTAACTTCATGAAGACATTCAAAATATGCCATTTCAGGAGCATATCCTGCTTCAACAAGTGTTTCATAGCCTGCTAGGATTAAATGTGTTAAACCGCCACATAAAACAGATTGTTCACCAAATAGATCTGTTTCGCATTCTTCTTTAAAAGTAGTCTCAATGATTCCAGCACGCCCACCACCAATGGCAGATGCGTAAGCAATTCCTATTTCAAGAGCATTACCAGAAGGATTTTTATCAACAGCAACTAAGCAAGGTACACCCGCACCTCTTACATATTCTGCTCTTACTGTATGACCAGGGCCTTTAGGTGCAACCATAATTACGTCTATGCCTTCTTTAGGTTTAATTAAATCAAAGTGAATATTTAAGCCATGTGCAAATGCAATTGTCGTACCATCTTTAATATTTTCAGCTATGTCATTTTTGTAGATTTCAGATTGAAGTTCATCTGGTGTTAACATCATAATAACATCAGCCCAACTTGCAGCCTCAGCAGGTGTCATTACTTTGAAATTAGCTTGCTCTGCTTTACTTCTTGAATTTGAACCTTCTCTTAATGCAATTGAAACATTATCTATTCCCGAGTCTCTCAAATTCATTGCATGAGCATGACCTTGACTTCCATATCCAACAATTGTTATTTTTTTATCCTTTATTAAATTTAAGTCTGCATCTCTATCGTAATATACTCTCATTATTCCTCCTCATTTTTTTTTATTGATGATATTGCAACGGGACCACTTCTAACAATTTCTACTTTTGTAATTTCATTAATTTCTTTAATAAATCTATTCACTCTTTCTGAGGCACCTGCAATTTCAAAAATTGTTGTATTATTTTCATTTTCAATTTTTCTAGCTCTATATAAATCACAAAGCTGATAAACTTTCTTTTTGTTTGAATCAGAAATATAAATATATACTAAAGCAACTTCAGCTTCTACTGAACTACCTTCTTGATCAAGATTAGTAACACTGTGAACAGGGACAATTCTAAGTAATTGTTTTTCAATTTGACTGACAACCTCTGAGGTACCATGAGTTACTATAGTAATTCTTGAAATATTTTCGTCATTACTAACTTCAGCTACATTCAAACTATCAATATTATATCCTCTGCCTGAAAACATTCCGATTACTCTAGCTAGCACACCAGGTTCATTATCAACTAATACAGTTAATATATGTCTTTTAGTCTCTGATACCTGATCAGGAGAAGCATAAACGGATTTATTCATTAAACTAAAATTTTTCCTTTTTCGGCTGATTTTTTATCTTGTTTTTGATCTTTACTTAACATCATTTCATTATGAGCAGAACCACTTTGAATCATTGGAAAGCAATTCTCTTCTTTAGTAACCCAGATATCAGCAATGACTGTATTTTTTGTTTCAATCATTTCATTTATTACGTCATCAAGTTCATCAGTCGTCTTTGCTCTTAAACCAACAGCTTTATAACTCTCAGCTAACTTTACAAAATCAGGTAAACTATCAGTATAACTTTCGGAATATCTTCCACCATGTAAAAGTTCTTGCCACTGTCTTACCATTCCCATGTATTCATTGTTTAAAATAAATATTTTTACAGGCAATCTGTATTGAACAGCTGTACTCATTTCTTGAATATTCATCAGTATAGAGGCATCTCCAGCTATATCGACTACTAAGGCATCTGGATGTCCCACTTGAGCTCCAATAGCGGCAGGAAATCCATATCCCATAGTTCCTAAACCACCTGATGTAAGCCACCTGTTTGGTTCCTCAAATTTATAAAATTGAGCAGCCCACATTTGGTGTTGTCCAACTTCAGTTGTAATAAATGTTTTTGTATTTTTTGTTAATTCGTAGAGTCTTTGAACAGCATACTGGGGTTTGATCTGTTTACCATCACTATTATAGTTTAAACAATCTACTTCTTTCCATTCATTTATTTTATCCCACCATAATTTTAGTACTTGATCATCTATTTTAAATTTCTTTTCTTTCCAAATTTCGATCATCTTTTCAACAACCTGTTTTACATCACCTATTATTGGAACATCGACATTTATAGTTTTATTAATATTACTTTCATCGATATCAATATGAATTTTTTTTGAATTTGGAGAGAACGCATCTAGTCTCCCTGTTACTCTATCATCAAATCTTGCACCAATATTAATCATGACGTCACATTCATGCATTGCCATATTAGCTTCATACATTCCATGCATTCCAAGCATGCCAAGTGAGTTTTTATCTGATGAACCTACTACACCTAGACCCATTAATGTCATTGTTACTGGTGACCCAACCATATTTATAAATTCTCTAACTAATTTTGAAGCTTTTGGACCAGAATTAATACATCCACCACCAATATAAAAAATTGGTTTTTTAGCTTTAGAAATTAAATCTACTGCTTCTTCAATTTTAGTTTTTTCAAAATCAGGACTTGGTTCGAACAATCTATGAGAAGGAATAATGATTTTATTTTTTTCTTCATAATTTCCTGAAGCAAATTGTACATCTTTAGGTATATCAATTAAAACTGGACCCGGTCTTCCATTTTGAGCAATGGTAAAAGCCTCATGAAATACGGAAGATAGTTTATTAACATTTTTAACTAAATAATTGTGTTTAGTACAAGGTCTGGTTATGCCTGTGGTATCACATTCTTGAAATGCATCACTACCAATTAAATGTTGTGGTACCTGTCCAGTTATACATACGATAGGCACACTATCCATCATAGCATCGGTTAAGCCTGTTACAACATTTGTTGCACCAGGACCTGACGTTACAAGAACTACTCCAGTTTTTCCAGTAGACCTAGCATAACCTTCTGCTGCATGTATAGCACCACCCTCTTGTCTTACTAAAACGTGTTTAATTGAATTCTGTTTAAATAAAGTATCGTATATGGGTAATACTGCACCACCAGGATATCCAAATACAACTTCTACGCCTTGTTCAGCTAAACTTTTTAAGACAATTTCAGCACCTGTAATTTCTTTATTCATTGATTTTAGCTCATAGGCTGTGGATAAAATAAAATCAATAAATTAGTTCAATTTTGGTCTAAATTAATGGATTTTAAATCAATTTCGTCTGGAAATTGATCAAAT
>CACHLW010000042.1 GCA_902580765.1 uncultured Alphaproteobacteria bacterium
GAAAAAGCTTAGTAGAATGTATTAAAAGTTTAAAAATCAAATCTAAAAAATATAAAGACACATTAATGATTGGAAGAAGTCATGGTATACATGCTGAACCTATTACTTTTGGATTAAAATTATCTTCCTTTTATTTTGAGTTTAAAAGAAATTTAGAAAGACTTGATCAGGCAATCAACGAAATATCTGTTTGTGCTATTTCTGGACCTGTTGGAACATTTAATTCTATAGACCCACGAGTTCAAGATTATGTAGCAAAAAAACTTAAACTAAATTCTGAAGATGTATCAACTCAAGTAATTCCAAGAGATAGGCATGCGTATTTTTTCTCAGTACTAGGAATTTTAGCATCTTCTATTGAGAGGTTTGCAGTGGAAATTCGAAATTTACAAAAAACAGAGGTATTAGAAGTTGAAGAAAGTTTTTCTTCTAAGCAAAAGGGTTCTTCTGCTATGCCTCACAAACGTAACCCAGTATTAAGTGAGAACTTAACAGGTATCGCACGTTATATTAGAAGTGGTGTAATACCTTCACTAGAAAATGTTGTACTTTGGCACGAGAGAGATATTAGTCATTCTAGTGTTGAAAGAATTACGACACCAGATATTACAATTGCAACTGATTTTGCACTGAGTCGTTTAAATGGCATTATAAAGAATTTAAAAGTCTATCCAAAAAATATGTTAAAAAATTTGAATATGCTTGGAGGTTTACATAGAACTCACAATATTATGTTAAAACTAATTGAAAAAGGATTGAAAAGACAACAAGCCTATAAAATTGTTCAAGAAAGTGCCATGGAAACATGGAATAATAATAAGAATTTTTCTCAAGTTTTACAAAAAAATAAAGAATTAAACAAAAAATTAAATTCAAAAGAAATCGAAAAAATCATTAAAGATGATAACGATCTAAAGAAAATAGATTGGATTTTTAAAAATAAAATTAAATAGTCTTTATTTTTTTTAATATCTGAACTATTTTATAGGTATGCCAATGACTGTTGAACAAATTGAACAATTTATTAAAGAAGCTATACCAGATGCAACTGTTGAAATTGAAGATCTTAAAGGAGATGGCGATCATTACAGTGCTACAGTGACGTCAAAATCCTTTTCTGGAAAAACAAGAGTAGAACAACATAAGATGGTTTATGATGCTTTTAATGGTAAAATGGGTAGTGATTTGCACGCACTTAAGCTAAAAACTGTATCGGAGTAATAATGAATAATAACGACCATGTATCTCAAAATATAGAAAATGAAATTAACTCAAATGATGTAATGCTTTTCATGAAAGGCACCCCTGTATTTCCAATGTGTGGATTTTCTGCAAGAGTAGTTGAAATATTAAATAAAGTAGGTGTTAAATTTGGAAGTGTGAATGTGTTAGAGAGTGACGAAATGAGAGAAGGTATTAAAACATATTCTAATTGGCCAACCATACCACAACTTTATGTTAAGAAAGAATTTATAGGTGGGTGTGATATCATAACTGAAATGTTTGAAAGTGGTGAATTACTAGAATTATTCAATACAAATGGAATAGACGTAAACCCGTCCTAGATTGTTAAATAATAAATTTTCTAAAGGTGTAATATTTTCCTGTATTGCAGCAATTTTTTGGGGGCTTCCACAACCCCTTTTTTTTAATGAATTAAATCACGTTGAGACTATTGAGGTTGTAGCTCACAGAGGTTTCTGGTCATTTATTTTTTTATTTTTATTATTAATTTTAATTTCAAACATAAGTGATTTAATTGAAATATTTAAATCTAGAAAAAGAATTTTTATTTTAACAATTACAGCTTTTCTTATTGCAGGTAACTGGGCAGGTTTTATTTATTCTGTAGGACAAGAAAGAGTTCAGGATGCATCAATGGGTTACTTTATTACTCCAATGATAAGTATTGTTCTTGGTTATTTTTTTTTAAATGAGAAAATAACTAAGCCTAAATTTGCATCTGTATGTTTTATGTTATCAGGTATATTATTCTTATTTATTAATTTAAATCAATTTCCATTCTTAATAATTTGGATTGGAACTTCATGGGCAATATATGGATTATTAAGAAAACAAGTTAATGTTAATCCCCCAATTGGCTTATTATATGAGACTTTCATAATATCTTTAATATCTACCCCCTACTTAGTTTATTTATTTTGGCAAAATGAAAATAGTATCTTTAGTATTGATTTGAAGACATCATTATTTTTAATTCTAACAGGAGCTGTGACAATTTTTCCATTATTATTTTTTAATTTGGGCTTAAAATTTATTCAATTAGGTCTAGCTGGAGTTTTATTTTACTTAGCACCTACATTTCATTTTATAACTTCAGTATTTATTCTTAATGAAGAAATTTTACAAGTTAAGTTAATATCATTTATAATTATTTGGATAGGAATAATAATTTATATTTATGATAGTTATAAAAAAGAAATTATCTTGAATAATACTCAATAACTAAATTAGGTTCCATAGTTACAGGATAAGGAACATCATGAATTAGAGGCGCTCTTAAAAAACGACCTTTCAACTCTTTTACATCAACTTCTAAGTATTCTGGAATTTCTCTTTCTTGAGAACTAACTGATTCTACAATTAAGTTAATTTCTTTACTTCTATCTCTTATTGAGATTTCATCTCCGTCGCTAACACTATAAGATGGAATGTTCACTCTTTTTCCATTGACCTTTACATGACCATGATTAACTAGCTGTCTTGCAGAAAAAATTGTAGGTACAAATTTCATTCTATAAACTGTAGCATCTAATCTTCTTTCTAAAAGTTCAATTAAAATCTGACTTGTATCACCTTTAATATTAGAAGCTTTTTTGAAAATATTCCTAAATTGTCTTTCAGTTAAATCACCGTAATAAAATTTAAGTTTTTGCTTAGCAAATAACTGATTTCCATAATCTGATAGTTTCTTTCTTTGTCCCTGTACACCATGCTGACCAGGCTTTGAGTTTCTTCTATTAAAAGGGCTTTTAGGTCTCCCCCATAAGTTAACACCTAACCTTCTATCAATTTTGTATTTAGCGTTATGTCTTTTTGTCATTATTATGAGGGGTATATAGTGATTTAAAGTACTATGTCAAATTTAATATACTCAATTTTTGGCTTATTTATTAAGTTTTTTAGTAATTCCCCATAATGTCTGCAATTCTTTCTTTGTGAGAGGGATTTTTGTGAAAATACTATAAATATTATTTTTCAT
>CACHLW010000043.1 GCA_902580765.1 uncultured Alphaproteobacteria bacterium
ACGTTGATTATTTTCAAGTTTAACAAAATGCTTAAGCAAAGAGTTCCAATTCCAATTACTGTCAGCACTCTCCTCTTCCCATTTATTATAATCTGAAGGTTTCCCTCTCATATAAACCATACCATTTACTTTAGAACCTCCACCAAGAGTTTTAGCTTGAGCTATAAAGTGCTGACGATTATTTAATTGTTTTTGTGGAATAGATTCATAGAATTTTAAATATGGACTATTCTCTAAACCTTTAATCCAACCAGCAGGCATCGATAAAAGTAAATTATTGGATTTAATTCCTTCTTCTAAAATTAAAACAGAGGCGCCATGCTCAATTAATTTTGTTGCTGTAATAATTCCTGATGTTCCACCACCCGCAATTATAAAATCATATTTTTTTGTCATTTATAAATTTTTTTATTTTAATTTTTACGTGTTTCTATATTTAATATCAAGATGAAAACTTTAATAGTTAAAGCAGATGATGGAAGAGAATACCATGTAGATGATCCCAATCGCTTTTATCAGCACCTTATAGATTTTCACTCAGATAATAGTATTGGTAATAATAGTGTTCATGAAGAAAATGGCTATTACTTCACAGTAACACCTTCGTTTTATGATACTGTAAAAAAATTTATAGAAAAATAAATTATTATTAATTAATTATGTTCTAAGAGTAGTTTTGGATACAACTAATTCCTCACGCTTATTTTCTCTGAATATAACAAAGATACCACTTACCATAATAAGAAAAATACCAATAAATGAGTTTATATCTGGTACTTCAGAAAAAATAATAATTCCAATTATTATAGCAAAAATTAAATGGACGTACTCAGTTATACTATTAACTAAAGGTGATCCTACTCTGTATGCTGCAATTAAACAAAATATCCCAAGACTTCCAGTTGTAGAAATGAAAAGTATTAATCCAATAAATTGAAGATCATTAAATATCCAGGGATTACTAAGAATAGAAAAAATTGATAAATTAAAGTCTGAATTATGTAATAAAATACTTATTGCACTTCCTCCAAGAAATGCACCTATATAAATATGAAAAGTTTGTTGGAACAAGCTATCATGTTTTGAAGTTTTTTTAGCTAATGTCATTGATAAAGCATAGGTGGCAGCAGCAATAATTGGAAACAACATATAAATATTTATTTCATTAAATTCTGGTTTGATAATTAAAAGTGTACCACTAAAACCAACAAAGATTGAAAATATTCTATTCAAGCCAATTTTTATATTCAAAATAAAGTAGGAATAAATAGTAATAAAAAATGGACTCACAAAAAACAAACTAGTTGCTTCCGCTAGAGTAATTTCGCTTAACGAAATAAAAAATAAGGTAAAACCAAAGAAGAAGGTGGAACCTCTAAAAATAGCAATATAGGGGTGTGCTGTTCCAAAGAATATTGGTTGTTTTGTATAAATTAAATAAAGGCATAACAAAGAAAATCCTACTCCTCCTCTAAATACGAGTATTTGCATTAAAGAGGCATCATGAATTGTGTATTTAATTAAAACATCCTGGGTAATGATGAATAACATCCCCACAATAATTAAAATAAGACCCTTTATGTTATTATTCATATAAATTTTCTTAGAGTAATTTAGGTATTAGTTTAGAAAAAAAAATAATATATAATTATTTTGATGATTTTTTATCTTGTAACACCGCTAATATTGATTTTTGCTAGTTCTTTAGGATTAATCATTAATCCATCTTGGTCAATTTCACCTTTTATTTGGGTTTTCATATTAGTGCCAATTATTGACCTTGTATTACCTTACTTAAGTAAAGATGATGTTGAGCTAAATGAAAGTGTATTTCACAATTTTTCTATTTTAATCGTACTCCCCTGCATTTTATTTTTAATTATATTTGGTTTAATTATTGTTTCTGACTCCACTATCACTTTATTAACCGCTTCAGCTTTAGGAGCAGCTGTAGGTATGTCTGGCGGTTCTATTGGCATTACAACTGCACATGAACTTATTCATCGGAAAAATAAATTTATGCGCGGTATAGGAGTATTCTTACTAGTTTTATGTTGTTATGGCCATTTTCGAATTGAGCATATTTATGGTCATCATTTAAATGTAGCTACTAAAGAAGATCCTGCTACAGCTAGAAGAGGAGAAAATTTTTATTTTTATTTTATTCGCTGTGTAATCAATAGTGTGATTTCATCATGGAATATTGAAAAAGATATTCTTGATAGAAAAAATCTAAATACATTTAGTTTCCAAAACAGAATGATTCATTATTTTGTATTAGAATTTTTATTTTTAGTATTTGCTTATTTAATTGCCGGTATGAATGGTTTAATTTTTGTTATCTTTCATTCTTTTGTTTCCATAATCTTATTGGAGTTAGTAAATTATATTCAGCATTATGGTTTAGAAAGAAAAAAAGAAAATGGAAGGTATGAAAGATTTACAGATTTACATTCTTGGAATAGTCGTCACATCTCTGCTAATTGGTCGACATTTAATTTAGGTCTTCATGCTGAACATCACCAAAGCGCATCAAAGCCCTACCCTCTTTTATCTCAAGAAGAAAAAGCAATAGAGATGCCTGCTAATTACTCAATCATGTTAATAATGGCTTTAATCCCTCCTTTGTGGTTTTTTGTGATGGATAGGAAAATAGATAATCTAAAAACTATTTAATTTAATATGATAGATTTTTTTTCTAAGTTGAAAGATAATCGTATTTTTCAATTTTCTGTTGTTGTTATAATTATATTAAATGCCATTCTTATTGGTGCCACAACATATCAATTAGATCCTATATTTTTAAATACTATTCACTTACTTGATTATGCAATCACTGTTTTCTTTGTTATTGAAATTTTAATTCGCTTTATAGGAGAAAAAGAAAAGAAAAATTTTCTTAAAGATGGTTGGAATGTATTTGATACAATCATTGTAGCAATTTCATTAATTCCAATTCCAAATAATTCTAGTTTTTTAGTTCTACGTCTTCTTCGTATTTTTAGAGTGTTACGATTGATATCTGTCATTCCTGAATTAAAAAAAATTATAGAAGCTATTCTTGCTTCTATAAAAAGAGTTTTTTTTGTCAGTCTACTTTTGTTCATTATTCTCTATATTTATGCAACAATGGGTTCAATATTATTTGGTGAAGATGATCCAGAACGATGGGCCGATCTTGGAATATCCCTAATTACCCTTTTTCAAGTTTTAAC
>CACHLW010000044.1 GCA_902580765.1 uncultured Alphaproteobacteria bacterium
AAAATTAATAAAATTAATTTATCTGGCTGGTATATAAATGACTCAAATAAAGTAAATGATGGAAGGCAATTAGATAGTGCTACTGCTTCTATTAATGCTTTGCCATTAATACGAAAAGCTCTGGGAGACGATTTTCCAATAGTTTTTGATAGTGGCATTAGAAGTGGTAGTGATATTTTACGAGCATTAGCTCTGGGAGCTAACTTTGTTATGTTTGGCAGACCTTTAATGTATGCTATTGGAGCAGATGGTGCAAGAGGTCTCAGAAGAATCATTAACCTCATTAAAGAAGAGTTAAGTACAAATCTTGGCTTAGTGGGATTAACCGATATAAATGAAGTTGATAAAAAAATTATAGCAGAGAAATTTTTTAAGGATATAAAGTATTAAGATGGGAAATAAAAAGATTAGAGGTGGGGCATTAGTTGCTAGAGCTCTTAAAGACAAAGGTATTGATAATGTTTTTACACTTTCAGGAGGCTTTTGTAATCCAGCACTTGAAGGATTTATGGAGTGTCAAATTAATGTAATTAATTGTCCTCATGAACAAATTGCTGGTCATTTAGCAGATGGTCACACAAGAATATCAAGAAAACCATCTGTTTGCATTGTGGGACCAGAAGGTTTTGCAAATGCAGTGCCTTCAATGATGGAAGCATGGGGTGAAAGATCACCTGTTATTTTTATAACTGGATCTAGTAGCTTAAAAAGACAAGGAGCAGGTGGTTTTAAAGAAATAGATGATGTATCTATTGCAGCACCTTTAACAAAATACAGTGCCAGTATAACAGATGGCAATAGAATAAGAGAGTTTGTAGATAAAGCTTATAGAATTGCAACAAATGGTTATCCAGGTGCAGTACATTTAAGTGTGCCAGTAGATATAATGTTTTCATCATTTGCAGATGATGCAGGTTTGGAAGAAAGACCATTTACTCAACAAAAAAAACCTTTAGCCAAAGCTTGGCCCGAACCTGAGAGTTTAAATGAAATATTTGATCTTGCAATTAGTGCTCAAAAACCTGTTTTTATTGGAGGGCATGGTGTTTGGTGGTCCAATGCAGAAAAAAAATTAGAGCAAGCAGGCTTTGAATTAAATATTCCAATATTTAATATACCATACCACCAAAAACTTTTAGGTGAAGAGGCAAATACATATATGGGTCTTGCAGATATTCATCAATACCCACCGTCAAAGATGGCTCTCAATGAATCAGATTTGGTTCTTATGATTGGTGCACGTCTTGATAATCAAATGAATTTTGGAAATCCTCCACTTTTTCCAAAAAGTACTAAGCTTGTTTGTATTAATGGATCGCATGAAGAAATAGAATTAAATAGAGCTGCAGATATTAACTTACTTTGTGACCCTGGAGTTTTTTTGGATAAACTCATAGAGTTAAAGAAAAACAGTAAATGGAAATTAAATAATGAATGGTTTAATAAGAATAAAAAAGAGAAAAAAAATTGGATTGATAATACATTAGATGACTTAAATAAAGAAACTGAAGAGACCAAAAAAAATGGTGGAAAAATTCATCCTCTTCAATTAGCTTTAGATGTTCAAGAAGTGTTAACTGAAAATGATTGGTTAGTTATTGATGGTGGAAACACACATTTCTGGTCTGAGATTGCAATTAATATTGCTGGATCAAAAGGTAAAAAACTTGGAGGAATATTGCATCCAGGCACTTTTAGTATGTTAGGTGTTGGAGTTCCTTTTGCAATATCAGCTAAAAATCTTAATCCTAAATCTAATGTTGTTTTAATAAGTGGAGATGGTGCATTTTTATCTGGAGGATTGTCAATTGAAGCTGCATTTCAAGAGAAAAAACCTATTGTTGTAGTTATTGATAATAATGGAGGTCTTGACTGTATTTCTCAACAACAAGAAAGGTTATTTGAAAGTGGGAAACATTTTGCAACTGATTTTAGAGACATTCCATTTCATTCAATTTTTGAAGGTTTTGGGGGACATGGAGAATTAGTTACTAAAAGAGAAGATTTAGAACCTGCTTTAAAAAGGGCCTTAGAAAGTGGTAAAACTGCATGTGTAAATGTTAAGGCTAAAGGTGTTATAAGTCCAATAGTTGCTGCAGTTAGTGATAAAAGAGATAAAGCGTCTATAGAGTAGGTTATGGCAATTTTTTCTACACATTTACTAAACTCAATAGATGGTACGCATGCAAGTGATGTAGAAATTATTATTTATAAAGTAAATAATAATAAGAAAGTCGTATTTTTAGAAGATAAAACAGATAGTTCTGGAAGAATGCTTAAAGAATTTGAATTAACGAAAGAAGATTGTGAAAGTGATTATGAAATGATAATTAATTCTGGTAAATATTTTAGAAATACTAGTGAAATAATTAATTCAATCAGTGTTAAATTTAAAATGAAAGATCCTCTTAAAAAATATCACATACCTTTAATTGTTTCTCCAAATGGATACTCAATATGGTGGTCAAAATAAAATGAGTAATTCAGGATTAAACATGTCTAGACGTATTAGGAGGACTCCCTATACCGAGAAAGTAATTGAGGCTGGTGTAAGTGGTTTTACTGTAGTTAATCATATGCTTCTTCCAAAATCATTTAAAGCGACAGTAGAAGAAGATTATTGGCACTTATCTAAAAACACTCAAATTTGGGATGTATCATGTCAACGACAGGTTCAAATAATAGGAGAAGATGCTACAAAATTAATACAACTCATGTCTCCAAGATCAATAAAAGATATGCCTATTGGTAAATGTTACTATTATCCAATGATTGATGAAAATGCAGGGATGATAAATGATCCTGTACTTTTAAAATTAAGTGAAAATAAATATTGGTTATCAGTTGCAGACTCAGATGTTCTTCTTTGGGCAAAAGGATTGGCTGTAGGTAGAAATTTTGAAGTTGATATTATAGAGCCAGATATTTTTCCTCTAGCAGTTCAAGGTCCAAAATCAGAAGAATTAATGTCATCAATATTTGGAGAAAAAATTAAAAAACTAAAATTCTTTCATTTTTCTTTTTTTGAATTTGAAGGAACAAAGCAGATAATTGCAAGATCAGGATATAGCAAACAAGATGGTTTTGAGATTTATCTT
>CACHLW010000045.1 GCA_902580765.1 uncultured Alphaproteobacteria bacterium
CTTTTATTCGAAACTTAGGTGCCATTTAAATTTTTTAATCAGAAGCAAATACATCACTCAATCGAGATTTTTCCTCTAGTGCCTGGCCAGTACCCATAACAACACACAAAAGAGGATCTTCAGCTATTGAAACTGGTAAACTTGTTGATCTTCTAAGTACTTTATCAAGATTATGTAAAAGTGATCCACCACCTGTTAACATAATTCCTCTTTCTACTATATCAGCAGATAATTCTGCAGGTGTTTGTTCTAAAGCTCTTTTGATTGTATCAATTATTTGAGCAACAGGTTCTGCAAGAGCTTCTGCAATTTGTCTTTGCGAAATAGAAATTTCTTTTGGAAGACCTGTTATTAAATCTCTACCTTTTACGCTCATACTTCTACCATCTCCATCATCTGGTGGACTAGCAGAACCTACATCTTTTTTCATTCTTTCTGCTGTAGTTTCTCCAATTGCTAGTTTATGAGTTGTTCTCATATAATCCATTATAGCTTCATCAAATCGATCTCCAGCAGCTTTAACTGAACTAGAATTAACGACACCTCCAAGAGACAAAACTGCTACTTCCGTTGTTCCTCCGCCAATATCAACAACCATTGAGCCTGTTGGTTCTGCAACTGGTAAACCTGCTCCTATGGCAGCCGCAACTGGCTCTTCAATTAAATAAACTCTTCTAGCACCAGCAGCATCAGCTGACTCTCTAATTGCTCTTCTTTCTACGTTTGTTGCTCCAGAAGGTACACAAATAACAATTTGAGGATTTGATAGAGATCTACCTTTATGAACTTTTTTAATAAAACTTTTAATCATTTGTTCAGCAACATCAAAATCAGCTATTACACCATCCTTCATAGGGCGTATGGCTTGAATTTTTCCTGGTGTTCTTCCAAGCATTTGTTTAGCCTCATTACCAACTGCTAAGACTTGAGTTCTTCCATCATTTTCTATTGTTGCAACAACAGAAGGTTCATTAAGAATTACACCTTCGCCTTTTACATATACTAGAGTATTTGCAGTACCCAAATCAATAGCCATATCTTTAGAAAATAAACTGAAAAAACGATCTATTACCATTAATTAAACTCCTTCTATTTTTAAACTTGCTGCATTCTCTTTAATTGATTTTGTTTTCTTAAAGATCAATCTGTTTAATGCATTAATATAAGCTTTTGCGGACGCAACAATAATATCAGGATCACTACCTTTTGCCTGCGATGATAGATTATCATCTTCAAGTCTGACAGTTACCTCTCCTTGTGCATCAGTACCAGCTGTAATTGCGTTTACTTGGTAAAGTTTAAGTTTAAATTCAGTATTAGTAAGTTTTTTTATTGCATTAAATGTAGCATCAACAGGACCATTACCATCAATTTTAATTGTTTCCACTTTATCGTTGATTTCTATCTTTAATTTAGCTTCAGCTTTTTCAACTGATCCTGCATTTACTTCTAATGATACAAATTTAATGTGTTCATCGTATGACGAAGTTCTATCCTCTGCTAATGCAATTAAATCTTCTTCGAATATTTCTTTTTTCTTATCAGCTAAATCTTTAAATCTTCCAAATAATTCCATTAAAGCATTATCACCTACTTCATAACCAAGTTCTTTTAACTTTTCTGAAAAAGCATGTTTACCTGAATGTTTTCCAAGAACTAGTGAAGATTTATTAAGACCTATTGATTCAGGCGTCATTATTTCATACGTTCCAGCATGTTTAAGCATACCATCTTGATGTATTCCTGCTTCATGAGCAAAAGCATTTGCACCTACTATCGCTTTATTTGGCTGAACTGGAAAACCGGTTATTGATGATACTAACCTAGAAGCTTTCATAATTGACTCTGTTTTAATATCTGTATGAAAAGGCATCAGATCTTTTTTTACTTTTAAAGTCATAACAATTTCTTCTAATGATGAATTACCAGCTCTTTCACCCATTCCATTAATTGTGCACTCAACTTGTCTTGCACCTTCTTTAATTGCGGCAACATTATTCGCTGTCGCTAAACCTAAATCATTGTGTGTGTGAGTAGAAAGAATTGCTAAATCAATATTTGGAACATTATTTTTTACATTTTTAAAAATTTTACCAAACTCTTCTGGTAATGTATAACCAACAGTATCAGGAATATTGATAGTTGAAGCACCAGAGTTGATAGCAAGCTCGATGCATTGATATAAAAATTCTAACTCTGATCTTCCACCATCTTCACAACTCCACTCAATGTTATCACAAAGATTTCTTGCGTGAGAAACAGTCTTTTGTATAGCCTCTAATACTTCTTCTTCAGTTTTCTTCAATTTATATTTCATATGTAGAGGACTTGTTGCTATAAAAGTATGAATTCTTGGAGACTTTGCATGTTGTACTGCTTCCCAAGCACGATCAATATCTTTAAAGCTCGCTCTTGCTAAACCAGCTATAGTTGAATTTTTTACATGTTTACTAACTTCAGAAACTGCTTCAAAATCTCCATTAGAAGCAATTGGAAACCCTGCCTCGATAATATCAACGTTCATAGAGTCAAGTACTTCAGCAATTTGAA
>CACHLW010000046.1 GCA_902580765.1 uncultured Alphaproteobacteria bacterium
TATAATAATTTTTTTATTAATATTATTTTGAAAGCTAAAAAAAAGTCGAGTTAAAAAATTTTTATTAAACTTAAATTTAAATTCATTCTGCTCATCAATAATTGAAAGATTAGTATCATAAAAATGTTTTTGAAAATCTTCAATACTCTCAGAGGAATCTGTATTTAAAAATTCATTTTGAAAAATATATTGAACAAAAGCAAGTCTTGTTTGTGACTTTGTATAATTTTGCATTTTAATTCAATAACTGTATGCAAGCTAATGCAGCTTCTCGACCTTTATTTTTTTGATTAATGTCGCTTCTTATTTTTGCTTGCACCAAATCGTAACACGTTAAGATACCAAATCCAATTGGTACATTAAAGTCAACAGATAGATCCATAATTTTTCTAGAAGTTTCATTAGCAATAATTTCAAAATGATATGTGTCACCCTTAATAATACACCCTAAAGAAATAAATCCTTTAAAATTATCAATATATTTTTTTATTAAATATGGAATTTCAAAACAACCTGGCGCATTAATAACTTCATATTCATAACCATTTTCTTTAAGGGTATCAATTGCGCCTATCTCAAGATTTTTTGATACTTCTTTATAATAATTTGCTGAAACTATTAGAATTTTATTATTCATATTTTTCTCTGATCGACTATTTCAATATTAAATCCATCCAAGGCAATAATTCTTTTCTTACTGTTTGTTAATAATATAATTTTATTTATTTGAAGTAATGATAAAATTTGCGCCCCTACACCATATTCTCTTAGTTCTAATTTATTTTTTGATCTTTTTCTTTTATTGAAAGTTTTGAGTATATTTGGTGACATATCACTATTAATTAAAACTATAGCTCCTGACCCATTCTTCTCTATAAGTTGAAAGGCAGACTTAATTTCACTTCCAAATATATTTTTTTCTTCAAATATATCTTTAGTGACATTCAATCTGTGCATCCTAACAAACACAGGCTCATTTACATCACTTAGATTTTTTACTAGAGCATAATGCTTTTCACCGGAAATAGAATTTTGAAAAACATTTAAAGTAAATTGCGAACCCATCTCACTTTCAAATGGTCTTTTGGATATCTGTTCGACAATTTTAGTTTTTTTAAGTCTAAATTTAATTAAGTCACTAACAGTTCCTACTTTTAGATTATGTAATTTTGCAAACTTAATAATTTCTGGTAACCTCGCCATAGAGCCATCTTCGCTCATAATTTCACAAATAACACCACAAGGATTTAAATCTGCGAGTTTTGAAATATCAACTGCTGCTTCTGTATGGCCAGCACGTACTAATACGCCTCCATCCCAAGCCATAAGAGGAAAAACGTGCCCGGGATAAACAAGATCGTTTTTGTTTTTATTATTGTTTATAGCTACTGATATAGTATGAGCTCTATCAGCTGCAGATATTCCAGTTGTCACTCCTTCTTTTGCCTCAATAGAAACGGTAAAAGCAGTTAAATCATTTTTTATATTACTTGGATTCATTAAGGGGAGTTCTAGTTCTTCTATTCTTTCCTTAGTTAAAGCTAAACAAATTAATCCTCTTCCATGTTTTGCCATAAAATTAATAGCTTGCGGGTTTGCATATTGAGCGGGAATGATTAGGTCACCTTCATTTTCTCTATCAGGATCATCAACAAGAATATACATTTTTCCATTTCTTGCATCTTCAATAATATCTTCAATAGAAGATAGATACTCATCAATATTATCTTTATTCATTGTTAAGAATAAAACGTGCAAGATAATCAAATTCAATATTAACTTGATCACTTTTATTTAAATATTTTAAATTAGTATGATTAAATGTATGGTCTATTACAGAAATCATAAATGTATTATTTTCTACATTTGCTACTGTTAAAGAAATACCATTAATTGAAATAGATCCCTTTTCTACAATAAACTTATTATTTTTATTAAATTTTTTTTCAAAATAATATTCCCAACTATTTTCAAGTTCTAAAATTTCACTGACAATAGTTGTAGTGTCAACATGACCATAAACAAAGTGACCACTGATTTCATCACCTATCTGAAGTGATTTTTCTAAATTAATTTTTTCATTTTTTAAAATAGAATTAGCTAAATTTGTTCTTTGCAAGGTTTCTTCTCCTATGTTCACATCAAAGCTAAATGAATTGTTGTTTGATGGAATTATATTTTTTGCAGTAAGACAAACTCCATTACAAGAAATTGAAGAACCTTCCTTACAATTACTCAAATCAAGATTTGTAGATATTTGGTATAGTCCCACATCTTTGTTTTTTATTGTTCCTAAATCTTGAATAATACCTGTAAACATTAATTTACCTGATAGTTTGTATATATGTCGTCTTTGAATTTTTTTCTTTCATTTAAAGATAAATTTAATTGACTAAGTTTTTTTCCAACAATTGCAGGTTTACCATGTT
>CACHLW010000047.1 GCA_902580765.1 uncultured Alphaproteobacteria bacterium
ATAAATCTCAATTATATTTGCAATTCCTATAAAATTGGCAGTATAAAGACTTTTAGGATTTTCATAAATCTCTTCAGGGCTAGAGCATTCCAAAATAAGACCATTCTTCATTATTGCCATTCTATCAGATAAGGACATTGCTTCTTCCTGATCATGGGTGACAAAAACAAATGTAATTTTTAGTTTCTTTTGGAGTGTTGTTAACTCTAATTGCGTTTTTGATCTTAGTTTTTTATCTAGTGCTGCAAGAGGCTCATCTAATAATAATAACTTAGGTTTTTTTATTAAGCACCTTCCAAGGGCAACTCGTTGCTGCTCTCCTCCTGATAATTGCTTAATTCTTCTATTTAATAAATGTTCAATAGATAAAAGTTCGGCAATATTTCTTACGTTTATTTCAATTTCTTTTTGGGTAAAATTTTCTTTTATTCCAAAAGCTAAATTATTAAATACGTTTAAGTGAGGAAATAGAGCATACGATTGAAACATATAATTTAATGGTCTTTCAAAAGGTTCAAGGTTTGTTATGTCCGTTCCGTCGAGTATTACACGTCCTGTATCTGGTTTCTCAAATCCACCTAGTATTCTTAGTAAGGTAGTTTTGCCTGAGCCCGATGATCCTAAGAGACCAAAAAATTCAGATTTTGAAATATTTAAATTAATATTTTCTAAAACTTTGTTATCTCCAAATGATTTAGAAATATTTTCAATTACAAGAAAATTATTATCCATCTTAAATCAGCACTAATATTAATATATTAGTGCTGAAATGAAGTATATTTTTTAATTTGCTTTAAACTTATTAAAATATTTAGTTGATAATTTAGATTTTTTAGGAGAGTCTGCAGTATCAGCAAAAAGCATACTTAAAGTTGCTTCATCTGGATAAATAGCAGGATCTTCAAAAATTTCAGGATCAACTAGTTCATTGGCTGCTTTATTTGGATTTGAATACCAAACGTAATTTGTAATATCAGCAGCAACTTGAGGTCTTAAAATATAATTTATAAATTTGTGTGCATTCTCAACATTTTTTGCATCAGCTGGAATAGCCATCATATCAAACCATATTACAGTTCCTTCAGATGGAATTGAGTACCAAGCTTCTACTCCATCTGCAGCTTCATCTGCAGCTAGAAAAACATCACCTGACCAACCCATAGTTAAACAGATCTCTCCATTTGCTAAATCATCGATATATTGAGAAGAATCAAAATATCTTATGTAAGGTCTTATTTGCTGTAACATTTCAAGAGCAACCTCATAATCTTTCTCATCCTCTGTATAAGGATCTTTTCCAACGTATTTTAAAGCGATTTCCATAACCTCTGTAGGAGCATCCAACATTGCGATTCCACAATCTGCATATTTTGATGCAATAGCTGGATCAAACAAAATGCTCCAACTTGTAATATCATTTTCATCAACTTTATCAGTATTATAGCCAATACCTGTAGTACCATACATATAATTTATCGAGTATTGACCTCCTGGATCATGTGCATCAATTTTTGCTAGTACATCGGGATCTAAATTACCAATGTTTGAAAGTTGAGCCTTATCAAGTTTTTGAAAAACTCCAGCCTTGATTTGATTTTCTAAAAAAGAGCCTGAAGGCACCACAATATCATAACCTGAACCACCAGCTAAAAGTTTAGCTTCAAGAACTTCGTTTGAATCAAACACATCATAAGTTACATCAATGCCAAATTCATTTTCGAAATTTTCAATTGTATCTTCGGCAATATAGTCAGACCAATTGTAAATAAATAATTCTTCTTTAGCCTGAGCTGAAAAAGAAATTAAAACTAATAGAGATATAAAATACTTAAGCATTATTCCCCTCCTAAATAAAAATTACATTAAATAAAATAAATTAAAAATCGAGAATTTTTTTATATAGATCGGGCCTTCTGTCTCTAAAGTTACCCCATAATTTTCTATATTCTCTTGAAATTAACAAGTCTAAAGTCGCAGTTATTATTCCCTCATCCTTATCATTCATACGATTTATTACATTTCCAAGATGATCCAATATAAATGAATTACCATAAAAATTTAATTCAATATCTGCTTCGACCTCCTTCCCTATTCTATTTGAAGTTATTATAGGGATTTGATTTGCAGCAGCATGTCCTACCATTGTATTAATCCAATGATCTTTTGAATTTAATTCAGGCATGTGTGGCTCAGAACCAATTGCTGATGGATATAAAATTAAATCTGCACCTTTCAACGTTAGTATTCTTGCACATTCAGGAAACCACTGATCCCAACAAATTGCACAGCCAACTTTTGCTAGAGGGGTGTCAAAAACCATAAAACCTGTGTTGCCTTTT
>CACHLW010000048.1 GCA_902580765.1 uncultured Alphaproteobacteria bacterium
TAAATAAAAAAATTATCCTATTTGGTGTGCCAGGAGCATTTACGCCAACTTGTTCTGAGAAACATCTTCCAGGTTATATAAAATTATATAATTCATTTATAAATAAAAAAATTGATGGCATTTACTGTCTATCTGTAAATGATGAGCATGTGATGAAATCTTGGTTATTGAGTTATACAAACGGAGAAATAATCAATGGAATTGCGGATGGAAATGCTGAGATTACAAAATATTTTGACTTGCTATCTGATAAGACAAAAAATTATATGGGTTTTAGGTGTAGAAGGTTTGCCATGATCATTGAGAATAATATGATTATAAACAAGTTTATTGAAAATGATGGTGAATACCGTGTTAGTTCAGCTGAATATATTTTAGAACAAATTTAATGAATAAAATTAATTTAGAAAATAGAGTAGCAATTGTAACGGGTGGAGCGCAAGGTTTTGGGTTAGCAATCACAAAAAGATTTATAGAGTCAGGTGCAAGAGTACTAATATGGGATAAAGATACAGAATATTTAAATAAAGTTGATCTAAAAAATACTCAAAAAATTGAAGTTGATGTTTCAAATTATAAAAGTGTAGAAAATGCATTTGCTGAAAGTCTTACATATGAAAACAAAATTGATATTTTAATAAATAATGCAGGAATAGCTGGACCAAATTTTAAGACATGGGATTATCCACTTGAGGAATGGCAAAAAGTTATAGACATAGATCTAACTGGAGTATTTTATTGCTGTAAAACTATAGTTCCTCATTTTATCAAAAATAATTATGGACGTATCGTTAATATTTCATCGATAGCTGGCAAGGAGGGTAATCCTAACGCAATGCCTTATAGTGCTGCAAAAGCAGGAGTTATTGCACTTACTAAATCTTTAGGAAAAGAATTAGCTGAAAATAACATTTCAGTTAATTGTGTTACCCCTGCACCTGCTAAAACTCGTATTTTTGATCAAATTACACAAGAACATATTGATTATATGTTATCAAAAATTCCGAGAAATAGATTTGTGTTAGTAGAAGAATTAGCTTCTTTAGTTGCTTGGATGTCCTCTGAAGAAAATTCTTATACCACAGGATCAACTTTTGATTTGAGTGGAGGTAGAGCTACTTATTAATTTTTTCTTCTTTGTATTAGAGCGTAGACTGTTACGGCTACTGTAATCATGAGTCCGTTAATAAATTTTACATAAAAACCAGATAAGCCTAAAGCAACTATTCCTGATTCTAATGATCCAATAATTAATACTCCAATAAAAGTTCCAAAAATAGTACCTTTACCACCAAATACTGAAGTACCACCAACAAAGACGGCTGCTAGTGTTGTCAACATCAAACCTTCACCTTGTGTAGGCCAGAAATATAACATTTCATACATTGTAAAAATTCCTGCTAATGCAGAGAAAAATCCTAGTTGAACAAAAGCAATAATTTTTACATTATCAACGTTAATTCCCATCATTTGAGCACTTGCTTTGTTATCGCCTACAAAGTGGATATGATTTCCAAATTTATGGTATCGATAAACCCATTGCATCAATCCAGTTAATACAATGAACCAAATAAATTGCATTGGAATTTTTCCAAATAATTTTTCAACAAATATCATATGATGCCATGTTCCATCTGCAACATCGACGATTGCAATACCGCTACCTTGAGAAATTACATTAACTAATCCACGCCAAAAAAATAATGTACCTATAGTGGCAACTATTGAAGGTATACCAATTTTAGTAACAAGTAATCCATTTACTAATCCAGCAAACATTCCAAGTGAAGTTGCCAAAATAAATGCTATAAAAAAGTTACCATCAGTCGATGTCATTATAATTCCAAATATGAGAGATGTAATTCCAACTATAGATGGAAATGATAAATCAATTTCACCAAGTGTAACAACAAATGTTGCTGATATAGCAATAATTCCAAAAAAAGGCATTGATTGCATAAAAGCTCTATAAATGGGAAATCTTGTAAATACATGTGGTGCGCCAAGAAAATAAATTAGGAATAGTACTACAGCAATTATGGTAATACTAATTTCAAGTTTGTGAGTTTTTACAAAATAACTATTTAATAAATTATTCATTTAATCTTCCACTTTTATTTTTCCTGATTCATGAAGTTGAATCATTTTTTGAACAAGTTCTTCTCTTGAAATATCTTCTTTATTAAATTCCCCAACAACTTCACCTCTATCTAAAATAATAAATCTATCTGCAGCTCCGTATACGTGTATAATATTATGATCGATAAATATTGCAGATTTGTTTTCATTCTTTAAACCTTTTACAAAATTAAGAACTTT
>CACHLW010000049.1 GCA_902580765.1 uncultured Alphaproteobacteria bacterium
ACTGGTGTAACTTTACCAATAGCACTATCACTCGCTGATAAAGCTGTTGCTGCTACTCCAAAAAAAGGCGGACATTTAAGATGGGGTAATGGTGCGGCTGATACTACAGATACACTTGATCCTGCAACTTATCAAAGTTCATTCATGCAAGCTACAGCTTGGTCATATCAAAACTGTTTAACGGTTGTTGACTCAGACCATACTATTGTTGGAGAGCTTGCTGAGTCAATTGAATCTGATGATGCTCAAACTTGGGTATATAATCTTCGTAAAGGAGTTGAATTCCATAATGGAAAATCAATGACTGCAGAAGACGTTGTACTTAACTATCAGTATCACATGAATCCAGACACCGCTTCAGCAGCAGGTGGGTTGTTATCTCAAATTGAAACAATTTCTGCTGATGGAAATGACAGGGTTATTTTCAAGCTAAAAGGTGCAAACGCTGACTGGCCTGCAATAACTACTGACTATCACATTATGATTAAACCAACAAAAGATGGAGTTGTTGATGCTCAATCTACTGTTGGAACTGGTCCTTACATTATGGATGAATTTAATCCAGGTGTTGGAGCAAAATTTGGAAAAAGAAATCCAAATTATTTCAAAGGTGATAGTGTTGCACACTTTGATTCAGTTGAAGTTATCGGAATTAATGATCCTGCTACTAGACAAGCGGCATTATTAAATGGTGAAATAGACTGGATGAACGGTGTTGACTTAAGAACTGCAAATTTACTAACAAGAGATCCAAATGTTGAAATTACTGCAGCATCTGGATATGCACATTATACAGCTCCAATGAGATTAAATGTGCCGCCATTTGATAATTTTGATGTTCGTATGGCAATGAAGTTTGCAATCAAAAGACAAGAAATTGTTGATAAGATAATGCTAGGATATGGAACAGTTGGTAATGATCACCCGATCTCAACTGCTCACCCATACCACAACAATGCTTTAGAGCAGAGAGAGTTCGATGCTGATAAAGCTGCTTATCACTGGAAAAAATCTGGAGTAAGTGGACCAATTGAAATTAGTACTTCTGAGGTTCCTTATGCAGGATGTACAGATGCAACTAACTTGATAGCAGCATCTGCTCAAGAATGTGGTATCGATCTTCGAGTTAAAAAAGAACCTGAAGATGGTTACTGGAGTAACGTATGGAACACTAAAGGTTTCAGTATGAGTTCTTGGGGTGGAAGACCTACAGAAGATATGATGTGGTCTGCTGCATTCACAGATGATACTGAGTGGAATGAAGCTGCTTGGGGTAATCTAGTTCAAACTGATTCAACTGTTCGTTTCAATGAACTTGTTAGAGCTGCTAGATCAGAACTTGATGCAGAAAAAAGAAAATCAATGTACTGGGAAGCACAAGCTCTTTGTAACTACGATGGTGGTGCAATTGTTTATGCATTTAACCAATATGTTGGTGCTGGTTCTAAAAAACTTGCTCACGGTGAAGATGTGGCTGGTAACTGGGAAAGTGATGGTAACAAACTTTCTGAACGTTGGTGGTTTGCATAAAATATTAATTTTCTTTGTGGCGCATTTAAATGCGCCACACTTTTTCTTCTAATCTTCCAAAAAAATGTTTTTAAAAAATAAGAAATATCTCTTTGATGGAGGTTCAGGTCAAACTTTAATGGAAATGGGTTTAGAAACAAAAGGTGATCTTTGGTCTGCACAAGCTTTATTAAATGAAAAAAATCACCAAATGGTTGTAGATATGCATAAGAATTTTATAAATGCAGGATCACAATTAATCGTTACTTCAAATTTTAGTGTTAGAAGAAGACTGTTAAAAAATTACAATTTACTTGATAAATTTGAATTTGGAATACGATCTGCTGGAGCTCTTGCATTAAAAGCAAAAAATGAAAGTGATAAAAAAGTTATTGTTGCAGGCTCATTGCCAAATCAAGGTGTTACATATTCCCCAATACATTTTGAAACTGATGAAACCATGTTTAACTATTTTTATGAAATTGCAAAGATATTAAAAGATTACGTCGATATATTTTACTTAGATGTTTTGTGTTCAATCAAAGAAATAAAAATTGCTTTAGAAGCTTCAAAAGAATTTAATAAACAAGTTCTTGTAGGTGTTCATTTACGTTATGACGGAAAATTACCATCTGGAGAA
>CACHLW010000050.1 GCA_902580765.1 uncultured Alphaproteobacteria bacterium
CATTGTTTAAAAAATTTGATATAAAGTTGTAACAAATTTTATCCTCTATTGCCTCATGTACGTAGGTGTATCCTAATAAAGTTCCTATGTATGCTAAAGAAGAATGAGCTCCATTTAAAATCTTTAATTTAATATTTTCGTAAAAACTTACATCATTAACAAAACTTATCTTCTTATTATTTAGAAGTCTTCTAAGATCAAAATTATCAGATTGTATATACCAATCTCTGTAAGGTTCAGTGACAACTATTGAGTTATCTTCATATGGAATACCAAAAAAATTTGGGTGCTTATTATTATTAGGTACAATTCCATCAATCATTGATAAAGGAAATTCTACATTAGAAAGAAACCAATTTAAACATTCTGGATATATTTTGTTCAAAAATTCATATATTAAGTTTTTAAGAATGTTACCATTCTCAGATAAATTATCACAACTCAAAATAATTATTTTTTCTTTATTTAATTTATATCTATGAATTAATCCAAAAGAGATATGACCAATAACCGTATTCAGGTTTCTATCTTCTAAATCATTTATTATGTCTGCTGTGTAATTTAATTTTTTATCTTTATCAAAATGGTATCCTTTTTCAGTTACCGTCAGGGTAATTAATTTAATGTCTTTAGATGCAATTAAATTTCTAATCTCTATTTTATCTTTTCTTCCAAATAATATTTTTTTTATTGGATTAAGAATTTTTATTTCTTTTAAATCTTTTGATATTCTAACTAAAGTGTAAAGATAGTCTTGTTTAACTAATTTTAACTTTGTTTCATCTGATCTTAAATTAACACCAATAATAGAAATATTTTGATTATTTTCTAAAAGTTCATGAATATATAACGCTTGATGAGCTCTATGAAAATTTCCAACTCCAAAGTGTAATATGCAATTCTGTTTTTTTTCTATGTCATAAGTTGGGAAAGATTGTTCTGTAAGAAGATTTTTATTTATATTTTTTCTTAATTGCATATTATTAAATAAAATATACTTTAACAAAAGATGATCAACAAAATATATAAAAGTGTTTTAATAACAGGTGCGTCAAGCGGAATTGGTTTAGAGACATTAAAAAGATTTTTTAAAGAAAATATTAAAATTTATGCACTTGATAAAGATATTTCAAAACTAGAAAGATTAAAGAGAAAACACAATTTTAATATTATTCAAATGAATCTATTTAATACAAATGAAATTTATAATATTCTTAGTAAACTAAAAATTGATATCATTATTTGTAATGCTGGTATTGGAAGAGGTGCAGAAGGTATATTAAAAGCTTCACGAGAAGATATTGAGGTTTCAACGAAATTAAATGTCGAGTCTTATCTTCATACTCTTAAAGCAGTTGTGCCAGGGATGGTAAAAAGAAGAAAAGGTCATGTAGTTTTAATGGGATCCCTTGCTGGGCTATACCCTCAAATTAGTTCAGTATATGGGGGGCAAAAAGGAGCAATTCATAGAATAGCTCAAAGTTTGAGGATAGAGCTTAGTGGTTCTAGAGTAAAAGTTTCAGAAATTTGTCCAGGAAGAACCAAGACAAATTTTGGAAAATCAGCTTTTAAAAATAAAAATAAAGCAAAAAAATTTATGTCTGGTTTTACACTTCTTGAGCCAAGAGATATAGTAGATGCAATTATATTTTCATTAAGTGTAAGATGGAGAAGTAACATAAGTACAATTGAAATTTCTGGAACCGAGCAATCACCTGGCGGTGTTCCTATAATTCCAGTGAAAGACCCAATTTTAACTTAAATTTAGAAAATTTTGACTATTGTTATATAAAAGCTTTGATACGTCATCGCTAATTTGATTTTCTGAAATTTTAAAATTTTTTGTCTGAATATTATTATAATGATTAAATAAGACATTGCTTAACACAGTTTTAAAATGTATCCATTTGTAAATTAATTGGTCAGTGACTCTTGCATCAGAGTGCTGTGGAATAAAATTTAATCCTAATAATTCAATTCTTAAATTTAAAATTAGTGTAATTA